>JAWVYO010000031.1:0-24938 GCA_033722675.1 Acidimicrobiia bacterium
AGGGCGACGGCCTGCAGGAGGTGGGTCTTGCCCAGGCCGGCGCTGCCGTAGATGAAGAGCGGGTTGTACTGACCGCCGGGCTGTTCGGCGATGGCCATGGAGGCGGCGTAGGCGAACCGGTTGGACGGCCCGACGACGAAGTTCTCGAAGCTGTAGCGACCGACGGCGCCCGTGTCGGGGTCGACGTCGTCGGTGGGGGCGGGGGGGCTCGAGGGGTCGAGGGGGACCCGGTACCCCTCCTCGGCGGCCTCGTCGTCGTCCTCGTCGTGCTGGAAGCTCGGGAGCTCCTCGGTGGCGTCCATGACGAGGCGGACGTCCGAGCCGAAGGCCTCGGTGGCGGCCTCCTCGACGAGACGTCGGTACTTGTCGTTCACCCAGCGGAGATGGAACTCGCTCGGGGCGGCGAGGTAGATGGTCCCGTTCTCGATGGATTGTGGTTTGAGGTTCTCCAGCCAGGTCTGCCACGTGATGGGCGTGACCCGGTCCCGGAGGCTGTCCCGGAATCGATCCCAGGACTCGGCATGTGAGTGCGCCTCCACCCGATCCCTCCCAGAGGTCTGCGCATCGAATTCTGTGTCGTCGAGTTCTCCACAGGGGTTTCCACACCTGTGGAGAACGGTGGGACCGGGGTCCCACCGACTCCCGATGACGCGCTCGACATCCCGCCAGCAGGGGAAGAGCCGTCACCGGAGCCATCCGGCGATGGCGAGTGTATGGACCGCCGGAATCGGCTCGCAAGTGCGCCGAATCGGCCCGAAATCGCCGCGCGCAGGCCGCCACCCTGCGCGCGAATCCACAGATGACCTGCCCCTTCCCACGTTCCGATTTCGCGGCTTCGGACCCCTCGGGACGTCCAGGGGCCCGATGGGCGCCTTAGGCAATCTTTCGCGAGTCCCGTCGAATCTTCGCGACCCGGCCTTGGGTTGGGGGCGCGGACCCGCCATCCTCCTTTGACATTGCCAGGGGCCGTTCGTAACCTGCGGCCCACCTCCCCCGACCTCTGGGGTCTCTTCGCATGAAGCGCACGTACCAACCGAAGAATCGTCGCCGGAAGAGGAAGCATGGCTTCCGCTCCCGGATGCGCACGCGCGCCGGCCGGGCCGTCATCAAGCGGCGCCGGGTCAAGGGCCGGAAACGGCTCTCGGCGTAGCGGCCGTCCGTTCGCCTCACTTCGCAAGGGCTCCGAGATCGGGAGGGTGCGCCGGACCGGACGTCGGCGTCGCGTTGGCGGCGTGCTCGTCTTCTCCGCCGCGGAGTCCGATGGACCGCGGGTCGCCGTCGTGGCGGGCCGCCGGGTCGGGACCGCGGTGCGCCGCAACCGGGCGAAGCGCCGCCTCCGTGAGGCGCTCGCCAGGGTTCCGCTCCGGCCCGACCGCGCATACGTGGTGTCGGCGGATCACACCGTCGCCGATGCCCCCTTCGATACCCTCGTCACGTGGGTGCGACGGGCCACGGACGAGAACACACAGGAGTAGCCCGGTGGACGATGGACCGAGGAGCACGCTGAAGCCGTATCAGCCCGGCTGGTGGCTGCAGCGCGCGATCTTCGCCTATCGCCGGCTCCTCTCCCCCGTCCTCGGCCGCAACTGCCGGTACCTGCCGACCTGTTCGGAGTACGCCATCGTGGCCCTCGACGAGCACGGCGCGCTTCGCGGTTCGTGGATGGCGATGCGGCGCCTCGGCCGCTGCCATCCGTGGCGCGAGGGCGGCTACGACCCCGTTCCCAGGAAGGCGGAGTAAGCCATGTCGGGTCTCTGGAACGGTCTCCAGTCGCTGCTGGGCGGGATCGTCGCCTTCTTCTACGGCCTCGTCCCGAACCTGGGGATCGCGATCATCCTCCTCACGCTCGTCGTGGGCCTCGTGCTCTTCCCACTGACGCTGAAGCAGACCCGCTCGATGCGGGCGATGCAGGAGATCCAGCCGAAGGTGAAGAAGCTCCAGGCGGAGTACAAGCACGACCGCCAGCTCCTCCAGGAGAAGACGATGGAGCTGTACCGGGAGAAGGGGGTGAACCCGGCGGCCGGCTGCTTCCCCATCCTCCTGCAGATGCCGATCTGGTTCGCCCTGTTCTCGGTGCTGCGGTCCTTCGCCAGTGGCGACCCCACCCGGTTCGTCCCCCAGGGCAGCGAGCTCTTCCTCGCTATCGAACAGAAGGTGGCAGATACTACCAGTACCGTCCTCGACTTCCTCTGGATGGACCTGACCATCACGCCCCGGGACGCATTTGCCATTTCCTTCCTCGACTCGGTCCCCTACCTCATCACGATCGCCCTCGTGATGGTCACGGCCTACGTCCAGCAGAAGCAGACCATGGCCCGGTCCGCCTCCCAGCGCGACCCCAACGCCGCCGCTCCCCCGGGCATGGCGATCATGAAGATCTTCCCCCTCTTCTTCGGCTTCATCTCGTTCACCCTCCCGGCCGGTCTGGTGGTCTATTTCGCCGCCAGCCAGCTGTTCCGCATTGCGCAGCAGGCCGTGATCATCGGTATGGACGATCGGGCCGAGGAGGAGGCAGATGAGGAGGCGGGGTCGGAATCGGCTCCCGCAGCGAAGGACGACACCCCACCCGCGCCGAAGAAACCGGCGTCCAAGGGCGACGGTGATCAGCCCAAGGGTCAGGCGCCCCGTGTGAATCGCCGACCCCAGGGCTCCAAGAAGAAGCGCGGCAAGAGGCGGAGGCGATAGTGACGACGCGAGAATGGGTCGAGGTCGCAGCTCGGACGATCGACGAGGCGACGAGGGAAGGGCTCACCGCCCTCGGATTGACCTCCGCCGACGAGGCGGACATCGAGGTCAAGCAGGAGCCCAAGCCCGGATTCCTGGGTATGGGCGGGCAGGACGCCATCGTGGTCATCCGCCCGAAGCCCAAGGAGCAGCAGCAACGACGGCGCTCCCGTGGCAAGGGCCGCAAGAGCGGGAGTGGCGGAGACGACGGCAGGCGACAGCAGTCCTCGGGATCGAAGGGCGGCGGGTCGAAGTCGAAGGATTCCGGCACGGGCGGCGACCGCCGACGGGACTCCGGGAAGCAGTCGTCGGGCGGCCGCGGCGACTCGGGCGGCCGCTCCGGCGGCCGGTCCAAGGACCAGGGGTCCAAACAGAAGGGTTCAGGAGGGAGCAAGAAGAAGATGAGTGACGAAGAGCAAGGACCAGACCGCCAGGAACAGGCCGACATCGTCGAGAAGTTCCTCGAAGGACTCCTCGACGCCTTCGGGCTCGAAGGCGAGGTGGCCTGCCGGGTGGAAGACGACGTGATCTACGCCGACGTCAACGGCACCCAGACCGAGGCCCTGGTGGGCACGAAGGGCTCTGTGATGTCCTCGGTGCAGGAGCTGTGCCGCACCGTGGTGCAGCGGCAGTCGCAGGCCAATGCGCGCATCCGTCTCGACATCGCCGGCTACAACGCCCGACGCCGGGAAGCCCTGGAGATCTACGCCAAGCGACTGGCCGACAAGGTGCTCGACGAAGGTGGCGAGATCATGCTCGAGCCCATGAACGCTGCGGAGCGCAAGGTCGTCCACGATGCCATCGTCGATGTCGACGGTGTGCGTACCTTCTCGGAGGGCCAGGACCCGAATCGTTCGGTCGTCATCGCCAAAGACGACGACTGAGCTCGCTCCCCTCCTGATCTGACGAGGACCCCGGCGCCTGCCGGGGTCCTCTCGCGTTTCACGTGAAACACGATCTGGAGCCCGACGTCGACGTTTCACGTGAAACGCGCAGTAGGCTCCCGGCATGGAACGCCGAGATCAGGTCGACGAGCTCCTTGCGTGGGCCGGGCGCGATCCCGTGGACGACGAGCAGTGGACACGCCTCGAGACCTACCACGACTGGTTGCTGGAGGAGGCGATGCCGGCCGGCGGGGTGGGGCCCCGGGAAGGGCCCCGACTCTGGCCGCGGCACATTCTGGATTCGTTGACGTTCGCTGCGGGGTGGCGTGGCGAGGAACCACCGGGTGAACTGCTGGACGTGGGGACCGGCGTAGGGCTTCCCGGGATTCCTCTGGCCATCGCCTTTCCGGACACCATGGTTCGGCTGCTGGACCGGGGCGGACGCAGGATCCGGCTGATCCAGCGGGCCACTCGCATCCTCGAACTACCGAACGCCGTCGCCGAGCAAGCGGACGTGTTCTCGGTGGCCGACGAGTGGGAGTCGGTGGTCTTCCGCGGCAGTGTCACCGCCCCGGAAGCCGTGGGTCTGGCCGCGAAACTCCTCACCCTGGGTGGCACCGCCGTGCTCGGCCTGAGCCGGCGGGAGGAGCCTCCGGCGGAGACGAGGAACCTCATCGGCATCGCCGAGGCGATGGGTCTCGGCACCGAGGTGGTGCAGCCGCCGGCGACAATCCTTGACGGACCGGCCTGGCTCCTTATCATGTCGTCGTGAGCGAGAACGGGCGCGCCCTCGTCGTGGCGATCGCCAACCAGAAGGGCGGCGTCGGGAAGTCGACGACGGCGATCAACCTCGGGGCCTCTCTCGCCTTCCAGGGCGAGCGGGTCCTCGTCATCGACGCCGACCCGCAGGCCAATGCCACGTCGGGCCTGGGGATCGACCACGGAGCGGTCGAGGCGTCGATCTACGACGTCCTCATGCGCGACACCCCGATCATGGACGCCGTGGAGCCGACCAGCGTTCGGGACCTCTTCGTGCTCCCCTCGTCGATCGACCTCGCCGGCGCCGAGATCGAACTCGTGTCCCGGTTCTCCCGCGAGCGGCAGCTGGGGCTGGCATTGGAGGCGGTCCAGGAGGACTTCGACACGGTGCTCATCGACTGCCCCCCGTCCCTGGGCCTGATCACGGTCAACGCCCTCACCGCCTCCCACGAGGTGCTCATCCCCATCCAGTGCGAGTACTACGCCCTGGAGGGGCTCACCCAGCTCATGCGAAACATCTCGCTGGTCCAGAAGGATTTGAATCCGACGCTGAAGATCGAGGGGGTCGTGCTGACGATGTACGACCGCCGGACCACCCTGGCGGCCGACGTCGCCGTGCAGGTCCGGGAGCACTTCGGCGAGACCGCCTACAAGACGGTGATCCCTCGGACCGTACGCCTCGCCGAGGCGCCCTCCTACGGGGAGCCCATCGAGGCGTTCGACGAGATGAGCCGGGGAGCGATCGCATATCGCTCGCTGGCTCGTGAGTTCAGGAGCAGACATGGCCGCGACACCGCGTAAGAGCGGTCTCGGCAGGGGCCTCGGTGCCCTGCTGCCCGAGGCCCCCGACACCGGATTCGCCATGGTGGCGATCGACGCCATCGACCCGAACCCCCACCAGCCCAGAGAACACTTCGACGACGAGGCCCTCGACGGTCTGGCGGACTCCATCCGTGAGGTGGGGGTCCTGCAGCCCGTGGTGGTTCGGCCGCCCGACGAGGAGGGTCGTCACGTGCTCG
Source organism: Acidimicrobiia bacterium (assembly GCA_033722675.1). Lineage (GTDB taxonomy): Bacteria > Actinomycetota > Acidimicrobiia > Spongiisociales > UBA11373 > DATHYU01. The sequence goes on from JAWVYO010000031.1 coordinate 5,387, forward strand.
TGGCGGGGGAGCGGCGCTGGCGCGCCAGTCGGATGGCCGGTCTCGAGCGGATCCCGGCGATCCTGCGCGACGCCGACGACGATCCCGCCGGCCTCACCGAGGCGCTCATCGAGAACGTGCAGCGTGAGGACCTGAGCCCGCTGGAGGAGGCGGCCGCCTACCGGCAGTTGATGGAAGATTTTGGTATGACCCACGAGGAGATCGGCGAGCGCGTCGGCCGCAGTCGCAGCGCCATCTCCAACACGCTGCGCCTGCTCGGCCTGCCGGCGCCCATCCAGGCACTGCTGGAGGCCGGTTCGCTCACCGCCGGTGCCGCCAGGGCGCTTCTCCCCCTCGAGGACGCGGCGTATGCCGAGCACGTCGCCACCCGGGCTGCCTCGGAGGGGTGGTCCGTCCGCCAGGTCGAGGAGGCCGTGCGGGACCGGCTGGACGGGCCGGACCCGGCGCCGACGCCCCGGCGCCGCAGCGAGCGCCCCACGGAGGTCGTCGAACTGGAACAGCAGCTGGCCCTGCACCTCGAGTCGAAGGTGAGGATCGACTACGGCGCGGCCGGCGGTGGCAAGGTGGTCGGGCGGTTCGGATCCCTCGACGACCTCGAGCGGATCTACCGGACGCTGCTGGGGGGGTAGGCCTCAGCCCTCGGACGTCGCGGTGAACCAGTCCGCCAGGGCCCGCACCACGAGGCGGCCCAGCGGCGCGTCGAGCCGAGGGACGGCCACCACCACGGCCGGCGCCCGGGTTTCGCGCAGCATCGGCGTGACCCGCCCCACCGGGTCGAGGCCCAGCCGGCGGGCCACCGTGCCCGCGATCGCCTGGCCGGCCTCGGAGTGGCTCAGCGGCGAGGCGAAGTAGAAGACACCGGGGTCGTCGGTGCGGGGGAGCGAGAAGCCGACGACGAGGTCGGCGGCGATCTCGTTGGCGTGCCGGGCGCGCAGGCGCTCCGCCGGCGCCGTGTCGACCGAGCGCGACAGCACCGGGTGGGCGCCGTGGTCGTGGAGGGCCGTCATCGCCGCGGTGGCGGCGTCCCAGGCGAGGTCCGCCTCGTGTTCGTCACGGCAGAAGGGGTCGAGGAACACCCGCTGGCCCGCCAGCGACGAGGGCAGGGTGGACATCCACACGCGTTCGCGCACCGTGTCGCGGCCGACCTTCTTCGTGGCGCGCACCATGAGGGCCAGTTCCTCGACGACCTTCGGGCCGACCACGCCGTCCTCGGCCATCCGGCGGTTCTGCTGGAAGTCGATGACGGCGCGGAGCGTGTCGGGACCGAAGATGCCGTCGACGATCCCGGCGTCGAAGCCCAGGGCGTTGAGATCGGACTGCAGCGTCGACACGTCGTCGCCGTGCAGCATCGGGAGGCGGTAGTACAGAAGCCGGTCGCCCATCCGGAAGCCGGCATCGACGAGGGTGCGCCAGGTCTCGCGACCCACCATGCCGTCGGGCGTCAGCCGGCGGTCTTCCTGGAAGGAAATGACAGCCGCCTCCGTCCCCGGTCCGAACTCGCCCGGCGCGTCGTCCCCGATGTCGAGGTCGAGCGCCACGAGCCGGTCCTGGATGTCGCGGACGGGCTGTCCGGTGTCACCGCGTCGATACAGCGCCATGGGGTGTCATGCTCCCACACGGCCGGCGCCAAACGAACGAAGCGGCCGGGAGGTCACCGGCCGCTTCGTGGATCGTTCGGGTCGGCTCAGGCGGGGAGGAACTCCCCGAGCTCCGACACGAGGGCGTGCTTGGGGCGGGCGCCGACGATGCGCTTCTTCTCCACGCCGTCCTTGTAGACGATCATCGTGGGGATGCTCATGACGTCGTACTCCATCGCCGTCTGGGGGTTCTCGTCGACGTTGAGCTTGGCGATCGTGATCGACCCCTCGTACTCGTCGGCGAGCTCCTCGAGGATCGGAGCCACCATGCGGCACGGCCCGCACCACTCGGCCCAGAAGTCGACGACGACGGGCGTCTCGCCCGAGATGAGGTCGTTGAAGCCCTGATCGGTTGCGGTAACGGTCTTGTCTCCCATGGTGTGTCGTCCGGCTCTCGCCGGCGCTACCTCCTCGTTGGATGCTGCACGTGTACGAACGGCCGCACGGGCCGCCTCATTCCTGGTTCTCGAGCCACCGCTCGGCGTCGATCGCGGCCTGGCAGCCCATGCCGGCGGCCGTGACGGCCTGGCGGTAGACCTTGTCGACGACGTCGCCGGCGCCGAAGACGCCGGGCACGGACGTCGCCGTGTCACTCCCGCGTCGGGTGATGAGGTATCCCTCGTCATCGAGCTCGAGCTGGCCCTTGAACAGTTCGGTGTTGGGGTCGTGACCGATGGCCATGAACACGCCTTCGACCTCCATCTTCGAGGCGGCGCCCGTCTTCGTGTTCTCGAGCGAGACCCCGGTCACCCCGTCGTCGCCGAGGATCTCGGTGACGATCGTGTCCCACAGGACGTCGATCTTGGGGTGGTCGAGGGCCCGCTGGGCCATGATCTTCGACGCACGGAACTCGTCACGCCGGTGCACGATCGTCACCTTCGAGGCGAACTTCGTGAGGAAGAGCGCCTCCTCCATCGCGGAGTCGCCGCCGCCGACGACGACGATCTCACGGTCGCGGAAGAAGAAGCCGTCGCAGGTGGCACAGGCCGAGACGCCGTGGCCACGGAGCTTCTCCTCACCGGGGACGTCGAGCCAGCGGGCCGAGGCACCGGTGGCGATGATCACCGAGTCGGCCGTGTACTGCTCGCCGTTGGCCATGAGCTCGAAGGGGCGCTTCGAGAAGTCGACGCCCTCGACGGTGCCCGACAGGATGCGGGTGCCGAACCGCTCCGCCTGCTTGCGGAAGAGATCCATCATCTCGGGTCCCATGATCCCCTCGGGGAAGCCGGGATAGTTCTCGACGTCGGTGGTCAGCATGAGCTGCCCGCCTGCCTCGAGACCCTCGATCATGAGGGGGTTGAGATCGGCACGGGCGGCATAGATGGCGGCGGTGTAGCCGGCCGGCCCCGAGCCGACGATGACGACGCGTTCGTTCATTCGGTGGACTCCTGCACGGGTTCGTTCTGTGGGGGCTTGCGCCTCGCCCATAGCAACGCACCGACGAGCAGGAATAGTCCACCGACGATCGCGTAGGCGATCTCCATACTGCTCGTGCAGTCGCAGATCTTGTACGTGACCTCGTCGGCGATCCGGAAGATCCCGACGAACAGGAAGATGAGCGCCATCGTCACGAGGGTCATGGCGACGAGGCCGAGGGCGAGGACCGTGATCACCTTGGCGGCGCGGTCCACGGTCATGGCGCGGATCCGTTCGGTGATCGACTCGAGCAGATCGGGTATCCGGCGGGCGAAGTCCTCCACGGGCGGCAGGTTAGTCCCCCGCCGGATCGAGTCTCCCGCCCGGCGCCGAACCCTCGTTCAGCGGGTGTCGAGGACGACGTCGCAGCCGTCGGCGGCGAAGACCACCAGTCCCTCCACCGTCTCCCCGTCGGGGGACACGAGGTAGGCGCGTCCCTCGCCGTCGCCCAGGGGGACCGGGGCCACGGAGACGCCGGCAAAGTCGTCGAAGAGGTCGGCGGCGGCGTCGCCGCAGGCCCGCCCCGGGGCCGGCTCCGCCAGCTCGAGCAACTCGTCGGCCGCCTCGACGATCTCGTCGAGGGTCGCGGCCGCCGTGAAGGTGTCGCCGGACTCGGCGGTGGCGGCCAGGGTGGTGGTGGGCGCGTCCGTGGCGGCCGCCAGCTCGCGCTCCCCGTCGGCGTCGCCGCCCGCCTGGTCGTCGGCGGCGGCATCGAGCTCCTGCTCCTCGGCGACGGTGGAGCTGGTGAGGGCCAGTTCCACCGACGATGCGGCGTCGTCGGAGCCCGAGGTCGTGAGGGTCCCGATGAGGGGGACGACGGCCACGACCGCCAGGACCGACAGGGCGGCGACGGCCACCGACGGCCACGGGATCCCCCGCCGTCGCTTCGTCGGCGACTCGACGGGGGCGGGATGGAGGTCGAGGCCCACCGCGGAGGCGATCGAGGCGCGCAGGTCGGTGCGTTCGGCGTCGGTGAGCCGGGCGGTCCCGAGGGAACCCGTGGCCTCGACGGCGGTCCGCTGCGCGGCGAGGTCGGCGGCGCACCGCGGGCAGGCGGCGATGGCCGCCTCGGCGGCGGTGGCCTCCGTGCCGTCGAGGGTCCCCTCGGCGAGCGCGGCTACGAGATCGGTGTCGTGTTCATGCATTGGTCTCGTCCTTGAGACTGTCCGAACCCCCTCGGAGGTTCCCGAGGACCTCCGAAAGTATGCGGCGGCCGCGGAAGACCCGCGACTTCACCGTCCCGACGGGGACCCCCAGGGCCTCGGCCACGTCGGCCAGCGCGAGGCCCTCCACGTCGGAGAGGACCACCGCGGCGCGGAACTCTGCGGGCAGTGCGGCGAGGGCCTCGGTGATCTCCTCGCGCATCTCCACCGCCGACAGGTCGTCGGCCACCGATTCGTCCGGCGGGTCGCGGTGCTCGGGGAGCTGGTCGGTCCTGCGGCGCTTCTGCTTGCGGGCGAGGTCGTAACAGGTGTTCACGGCCACCCGGTACAGCCACGTGCTGAAGGCCGACCTTCCGGCGAAGCGGTCTGCCTTGCGGAAGACGGAGACGAAGGTCTCCTGGGTGGCGTCGAGGGCGGCCTCGCGGTCGCGCAGGATCCGGAGGCAGATCGAGAAGACGCGGTCCTCGTGGGCCGCCATGAGCTCGTTGAACGCTTCGACGTCGCCGGCCAGGTAGCGCTCGATGAGCGCGACGTCGGCGTCGGCACGGTCGGTCATGACCGGAACGGTAGTGCTGGCGGGGCGCCCCGCCGTTCAGGCGTGGACGACACCGAGCACGCCGGGGCCGGCGTGGGTGCCCACGACCGGGCCGATCCGCATGGGGAGCACCGCCCGGCCCACCCGCTCCGCCACGGCCTGGAGGAACGCGGGGTCGGGGGACGACTCGGTGGTGACCACCCCGACCCGGGCGGCTCCGCCGAGTCCGGCGGCGTGGTCGAGCACCGCGGCCCGGGCCTTCGACCGGGTGCGCACGCGGCCCGCGGCCGCCACGGCGCCGGACTCGAAGGTGATGAGGGGCTTCACGTCGAGGATGTTCCCGAAGAACGCGGCCGCGGCTCCGATCCGACCGCCGCGGCGCAGGTACTCGAGGGTGTCGAGGGCGGCGAACAGGTTCGCCCCCTCGCAGGCGTGGCGCACCGTCGACTCGACGCCGTCGAGGGTGCCGCCCTCCGCGGCCCGCTCCGCGCCGGCGAGGGCGACGAGGCCGAGGGCGCCCGACACGAGACGGCTGTCGACCACCCGCACCGGCAGCGGGGCGTCGGCCGCGGCGAGGACCGCCGAGCCGTGGGTGCCCGAGATCGCCGAGGAGAGCGTCACGACCACTGCGCCGTCGGCGCCGGCCTCTGCGAGCCGCTCGAAGGCGGCCAGGAACCGGCCGACCGGGGGAGCGGCGGTGGTCGGCAGGACGTCGCCCGTGGTGAGCCGGTCCCAGAACGCGTCGACCGGGAGCTCCTCGCGGTCGACCAGCTCCTCGTCGCCGAAGCGGATCGTGAGGGGGACGACGGTGATCCCGTGGTCGTCGACGGTCGCCGCCGGCAGGTCGCACGACGAGTCGGTGACGACCGCGATCACACCGCCTGCTCCTCGTCGTACACGAAGGGCGCCGGCGCCGGGGTGGCCGGCCGGGTCTCGGCCCGCAGCACCGACAGCGGCTCGGGCAGGAGGACGAAGCCCTCGGCCTCGTAGAGGCGGCGGGCCCCGGCGTTCTCCGACTGGGTGTTCAACATGAGTGCCTTCGCGCCGTTGCGCCTGGCCCACCAGGCCGCGGTGCGAATGAGCGATCGCCCCAGACCCCGGCCCTGGTGGTCGGGGTGGACGGCGACCCGCTGGAGGTACGCGATGGCGGTGCCCAGCCCCGTGATGGCGAACCCGGCGAGCCCGCCGTGCTCCCCGCGGACGACATGGAGGGCCGAGTTCGGGGTGGACTGCATCGCCTCGAGCATCGCGGTGCGGTCGAATCGCCAGAACGGGTCGAAGGCGGCGGCGTCGATGCGGAGCGCCTCGGTGAGCAGATCGAGGTCGCCGGGGGCGACGAGGTGATCGGGCGACGCCACGCGCTCCAGGTCGAGCCGCAGCAGGTCCAGGGAGGCGTGCTCCTCGAAGCCCGCCTCGACCCATGACCGGCGGGCGGAGACGGGGAGGGGCGGCGACAGCACCTCCGTGGCTCCGAGGTCGCCGAGGACCCCCCGGCAGTCGTCGAGGAAGCGGACGCCCCCGCGCAGGACCCGGAGGTGCGCGGTGTGCTGGTTGGCGACGTTCCAGGGCCGGGCGTGGGCGTGCGACCAGCCACGACGGAGCTGGATGGCGCCGGGCCACCGGCCCTCGACCCGCACGCTGGATGCTCCCCTCACGGCGCCGATGGTACCGGCGGTCCTGCGAGGCCAATGCACCCGGCGGTACGCTGGCCCGCCATGGCCATCGCTCCCCGGCTCGCCGCCCTCGCCGCCGCCCGGCGGCTGCTGCGCGGCGGCCAGACGGCGGGCCGCACCCGCGACGACGTGCGGTTCCTCGACGTCCCCGGCGCCCGCCTCCGCGCCCGGGTCAGGGGGTCGGGCCGGCGGATGCTGCTGCTGAGCGCCGACGCGCCGGTGGTCGTCGAGCACTACGACCGGCTCCTCGATCTGCTCGAGCGGGAGACGGCGGTCGCCGTGTTCGAGCTGCCCGGCTTCGGGTTCTCGGTTCCGCGCCCCGGCTACGACTACTCCGTCGACGCCATCGAGGCCGCGGTGCTCGGGGTGCGCGAGGCGTTGGGGGCCGACCGCCTCGTGCTCGGCCTGTCCTGCGCGGCCGGACTCGTCTCGCTGCGCCTGGCCGAGCGCCGGCCCGACCTCGTCGACGGGCTCGTGATGATCCAGACGGTGCCGGCGCCCGAACAGCTCGCCTGGGCGGAGGGGCTCGATCCGAAACGCCTCCTGCGGCGCGCCGGGGTGGGACAGGCGGTCATGGTGGCCCGCCGGACCTCGACGGCGAAGGGCTGGATCCGATACTCGGCGGGGTCGACGGCGCAGGCCGAAGCGCTGTGGGCACGGGCCGAGGCGCCGCTGGCGTCGGGCGCCCGCTTCCCGCTCGGGAGTGCGCTCCAGGGCCTGTTCGCCGACCCGCCCGACGAACCCGATGGCCTCGAGGTTCCTGCCGTCGCCGTGTGGGGGGAGTCCGACCGGAGCCACCGTCACACCGATCCGCTGGCGCTCCGCCGGGTGCTGCCGCAGGCGACGATCCATCGGCTCGACGGTGTGGGTCACACGCCGGAGCTGGAGGTCCCCGAGGAGTTCGTCGACCTGGTCCGCCCGGTGATCGCCTCGTGAATCGCCCGCGGCCCTCGGACGCGCCAGCATGATCGACGTGCGCGTCCTGCTCGCCGTCCACGACTCCTTCTTCGCCCACGACACCGGCGCGTGGCATCCCGAGCGGCCCGATCGCATCACCGCGGCGGTGCGGGGGGTGGAGGGTTCCGGCGCCCACGTCGTGCGGCTGGAGCCGCCCCAGATCGCGCTCGAGGACCTGTACCCGGTGCACGACGTGTCGTACGTGCGGGAGATCAGGGACTTCTGTGCGGCGGGAGGCGGTTCGCTCGACGCCGACACCTTCGCGTCGGAGGCCTCGTGGGAGGCGGCGCTGCGGTCCGCCGGCGCCGGGCTCGCCGCCGTGGAGGCGCTGCGGTCCGACGACGCCGACACGGCGTTCCTGGCTGTGCGGCCGCCCGGGCACCACGCCCTCACCGCCCGCGCGATGGGGTTCTGCCTCTTCAACAACATCGCCGTGGCGGCCGAGGCGATCGTCGCCGCGGGGGAGCGGGTGGCGATCTTCGACTGGGACGTCCATCACGGCAACGGCACGCAGGATCACTTCTACGACCGCGACGACGTGCTCTACGTGTCGGCCCACGAGTTCCCCTTCTACCCGGGAAGCGGCTGGCTCACCGAGGACGGCGACGGCGCCGGCTCGGGGATGAACGTGAACATCCCCTTCCCGGCGTCCACGGCCGGCGACGCCTACGACCTGGCGATGGACGACCTGGTGATGCCGCTCCTGAAACAGTTCGACCCCGACTGGGTGCTGGTCAGCGCCGGCTACGACGCGCACGCCTCCGACCCGCTGGCGGATCTGCGCCTGGAGTCCCCCGACTACGGGAGGATGGCGGCCCGGATCGCCGGACTGGCCGGGCCCTCGCGTGTCGTGTGCTTCCTCGAGGGCGGCTACGACCTGGGCGCCATCGAGGCGTCGGTCGTCGCCACCGTGCGGGGCCTGGGCGGGGAGGTGCCCGAGCGGGGTGAGCTGACCTCGCCGACCCGGTCCTTCCAGATGCTCGAGCTGGCAGCCGAGCGGGTCGCCGAATCCTGGACACTCTGACGGCGTCAAGGTTCGGTGCCGGCGCGCCGATACCCACAGCAGCCGACCCCCCGGAGATCCACCCGTGGCCAACCCGCTGCCCGACATCGACGAACTGCTCGCCGGTGCCTCCCGCGCCGATGCCTCCGACCTCCATCTGAAGACGGGGCTGCCCCCCGTGGTTCGCATCGACGGCGAGCTGCACGCCACGAACTACGTGTCGCTGCAGTCGATCGACGTGGAGCGGTACCTGGAGGAGATCATCCCCGACCACGTGCGCGGCGACTTCAAGGAGCGCTACGAGGCCGACTTCGCCTACGGCGACGAACGGGGCGTCGGGCGGTTCCGGGTGAACGCCTACCGCCAGCGCGGCGCGGTGAGCATCGCCTTCCGGCGGATCCTGCCCCCCGAGAGCAACTTCGAAGAGCTCGGGCTGCCGCCCGTCATGAACCAGCTCGCCGCCGAGCCCCGCGGCCTCATCCTCGTCACCGGCCCCACCGGGTCGGGCAAGAGCACGACGCTGGCGGCGATGATCGACGACATCAACGCCAAGCGCCGGGTGAACATCATCACCATCGAGGACCCCATCGAGGTGATCCATCGCGACAAGCGGTCGATGGTGTCCCAGCGGGAAGTGGGGACCGACACCCTCGGCTTCTCCGAGGCGCTCCGTCGGGTGCTCCGCCAGGACCCCGATGTCATCCTCATCGGCGAGATGCGGGACATGGAGACCATCGATGCGGCCCTCAAGGCGGCCGAGACCGGCCACCTCGTGCTGTCCACCCTCCACACCCTCGACGCCACCGAGACGATCAACCGGATCCTCGACTTCTTCCCGTCCGAGCATCAGCGTCAGGTCCGACTCCTCCTCGCCGGGTCGCTGCGCGGCATCGTCTCCCAGCGGCTCATCCCCCGCGCGGATGGCGACGGCCGGGTCCCCGCGGTCGAGGTCCTCGTGAACACCGAACGGGTGGCCGAGCGGATCGCCGACCCCGAGAAGACCCACCAGATCGCCGACATCGTCGCCGACGGGGACTTCTACGGGATGACCACCTTCGATCAGTCGATCCTCGAGCTGGTCAAGCAGGGCACCATCACGATGACCGAGGCCATGCGCCACGCCACCAAGCCGGCCGATCTCAAGCTGCGAGCGCAGCAGATGGGCTTCTAGCGGGGCCGCTCGCTCCGGTGCCTCAGGGCGCCGGGCCCGGTTCCTCGATCGCGATCTCCTCGTCGTCGATGGCGACCGCGAGGTCGCCCCGGGCGTTGGCGACGGTGATCGCCACCTCGTCGCGGTGGTCGCCCGTCTCGGTGTTCGAGCCCACCGGCGCCGTGAACCGGCACACGAGCGTCGCGGTGGGGGCGATCGTGGGAGGCAGCTCCGGACAGGTGCTGGCGCTCACGCGGGCGTTGGCGACGTCCAGCAGATCCCCGTACGTGTCGTCGTCGAGTCCGAGGATCGACAGCTGTTCCTGCCCGCGATGGGTGATCGTGACGGTGAACTCGACGACGTCGGGCGATGCGAGTTCGTTCACCTCGGCGGTCTTGTCGATCTCGAGCGGGATGATGTTCGTGCTCTGGACCATGAACGCCACCTGGTTCGCCGTGGCGGTGTCGCCGTCGTCGTCGCGCACGGTGATGTCGAGGCCGGTCACGTAGGCCTCGACGTCGACCTCGGTGTCGTCGGTGTCCGACGGGTTGGGATCGAAGGAGAACGGTTCGGCCATCGTCGCGTCCACCGTGAAGGTGTACTCGCACTTCTTGACCTCGAAGGGCGCCAGCGTCCACACCTGGTTGCAGGTGTTCGAGTTCAGCCCCGGGTTCGGTCCCAGGAGATCGCCGAGGACGTCGTCGGCGAGGACGGTCGCCGTCCACGGGACGTTGCCGACGTTCTGGACGCTGAGGCGCATCGTCGCCTCGGTCTCGCCGTCGAACGACCCCGGAGCGAGGATGGCGTAGAGGATCCTGACCTGCGGCGCCTCGTCGTTCGGGTCGTCGTCGCCCCCGGGGGCCGCGCCGAAGGGCTCGAGGGTGATCCGGTCGCCCTGGACGGCGGTGTCGTCGCCGGCGTCGAGCAGGGAGAACACGTTGACACGCATCGAGTGCTGCGAACCGGGCATCCATCCTTCGATCGTGAAGCGGATCGTGTCGTCCGACAGCCACTCGGCGGACACCGAGGTTCCCTCGGGGGCTCCCGACATGAAGGCGCTTCCCTCCCGGTAGTCGGCCTCGAAGGCGTAGCTGCCGTCCTCGTCGATGATCGGCCGGATGCTCACCGTGCGGTCCTCTTCGGTCTCCAGGTCGCGGAACGAGCCTGCGAAACGGACGGTCACGACGGTGACGTCGCCGCCGGGGACGTAGTCGACGACGACGTCGGTCATGTCGAGGCCGGCGGGGGGATCCTGCTCGATGAGGGAGAAGCTCTCCAGCTCGGCCGGGCTGAGGAAGTCGCCCTCGGGGTCGGTGGCGGCCACGGTGGTGCCGCCGTCGAGGCCGGCGCTCATGCCGTCGTACTCGTCGACGGGCTCGTCCGTCTCGTCGGGGTCGTCGGCCGGCGGTGGATCCTCGGCGGTGTCGGTCTCGTCCGCGCCGACGGTGTCGTTCGTGCCGCCGGCGCCGGGTTCGTCGGCCTGGGTGGTGCTGGTCGCGGCGACCGTCCCGGTCGTGCCGGCCACCGCGTCGTCGCTCTCCGAGCCGCCCGACATGAGCAGGATGGCGGCGAGGAGGACGAGGGCTCCGAGTCCGCCCGCGATGAACATCCACATGGGCGGACCGGTCGAGGCGCCGGCGCCTGCAGTGGCGGGTTCTCCGCCGCCGAAGCCGTCGTCGCCGGTGGGTTGGTAGTCGAGTTCGTCGTCGGGGACGCCGATGGTGGGGGCGGTCATGCCGCCGGCGGTTTGGATGAGGTCGTCGATGTCGCTGTCGATGTCGCCGGCGTCGACCGTGGATTCGGTGGTGTCGGCCGCCTCGCGGGCGGCCTCCAGGTCGGCAGCGACGGTGGCCCGGGCCTCCTCGAGACACCGCCTCCGGGCGTCCCTGATCGAGGCCCCGACGGTGGCGGCGTCCTGGACGGGGCGCCCGGCCTCCTCGAAGCGATCCTGGAGTGACTGCAACCGGGCCTCGACCTCGGCCTTGTCGCCCCGCAGCCGGGCCGCGTAGTCGCCGGCGTCCCATCCGCCCTCGGGGGCAGCCTGCTGGATCCCCTCGATCCGCTCGCGGCGGGCGATGAGTTCGGCGGCCTCGGGCCAGTCGGCCTGGAGGTAGTCGTTCGCCAGTTCGGCGGCGCGGGCGGAGTCCCGGGCGAGGGCGTCGAGGGCGGCGTCCAGGGCGTCGCGCTGCGCGACGATGAAGGCGATGAGGCCGGCGGGGCCCGCCGCCTCCAGGACCTCGCTCTTCATCTCCTGCCAGGTCTGGTAGGCCGACGACGACCGGAACGGGTCGGGCATCGCTCCGGTCGGCACCTCGATGACGCCGGCCATGTCGGGCAGGGAGTCGAGGAGGCCGACGATCTCCAGCACCGCGGCGTCGGCGGTCCCGCTCATGGCGACCAGCGCGTCGTGCATGGCCGCCGGGTCCTTCTTGTGCCGGATCAGTTCGTTGGCGATCTCGAGGAGCCGCACGTGCTGGGGGTTCGCCTCGTCGAAGGTGCCGTTGATCTTCATGCCGAGGATCACCCGCTGGCCGTACTTGGCGAGCGCCCGGGCGGTGGCGGCCGGGTCTTCGGCGCCGTGGAAGAACTCGCGGAGGTGATGGGTCATCATCATGACCTGATCACCGACGAAGCCTTCGATCTGTTCGGGGGTCAGGTGCTTGAGATCGCCGTCGAGGGTGAAGGTCCCCAGGTCGTCGAGGAGGCTGCCGAGGTCCTTGCCGCTCATCTGGAGCCGGCGGACGACGATGTCGAGCCCCGCGAGGCTGCCGTAGGTCTCGATCCCGTCGCGGAGGAGGAGGTTCGCCTCGCGCTCGAATCGGGCCTTGAGGGCGGGGAGTTCGGCTTCGGGCGTCGCCGGATCCTCGATCCGGGCCTTGAGGGCCTCGATGCTCGTGAGGCGTTCGGTGTAGACGGCCTCCTGGGCGCGGAGGGTCAGGTCGGGATCGTCGGGGTCCATCCCCTCCGCGACGAGGGCGTCCTTCGCGTCCTGGAGTGCCTGCTCGCCGCGAGCCAGCTGATCGAAGGCGATGGCCACCTGCTGTGCGCCGACCTCGCCCCGGCCCTCGGCGAAGTTCTCCGCATACCGCTGTCGCTCGGCGGGTTCCATGTGGAGCATGGCGGTGGCGAGCATGTTCGCCCGCTCCACCTGGGCGTGGGTGAGGGTGATCTCGGTGCCGTCGGTGAGCGTCGCGGTCACCTCGACGTCTGCCCAGCCCTCCGATCGGCCCTCCAGGTGGGTCCCGATCCAGGTCATGACGTTCCAGTACTCGTTCACGTCGAACGCCCGGGCCGTGGTGGGTCCCATGCGCACCTCGGCGCCGCCGGCGGCCATCGCCAGCTCGATGAGCGTCTTCGCGGCACCCCGGAGCCGCTCGCTGCCCCAGGAGCGGTCCATGTCGCTGGTGGGATCCCCGGACCCGGGTCGGATCACCCGGTGCTCGTACTGGTCGAGGTCGTAGCGGTCCTTGATCGCCTGGACCTGCTCCTTCGTCGCGCCGTCGCCGAGGGCGTCGATCTCTGCCTGCATGGCGAGTTCCTGGTGGAAGGCGGTCTCGGCCTCGTCGAGGGCTGCCAGTTCGGCGTCCCGCTGCGCGTCGGTCAAGGTGCCGGCGGCGTGCTCGGCGGCCACCTCCTGTCGGGCGAGCGAGATGGCCTGAGGGACGAAGGCGTCGAAGAAGTCGTCCCGGCGCTGCTTGAGTTCCTGCATCACCGACAGCGGCACGTGCTTGTCGGCGAAGGCGATCTTGAGTGCGGTCCAGGACAGCCGGCCGCCGATGAGGGCGTCGAAGAGCGAGTCGGCGGTGAGTGCCTTCCCGCTCATGGCGTTCCAGAACTCCGAGCGGGCGAGCCGCAGGGTGGATGCGAGTCGTTCTCCGCGGTCGATCGACGAGAAGGCGACGTCGACGTCGGAACGGAACCCCTCGGGCAGCGACTGGCGGAAATCCTCGAAGGCGCCGCCGGCGGCCCGGGACATCGCCGCGCCGATCAGCGATGCGAGGTAGTCCTCCCAGGAGAGGTCGCTGTCGCCCTTGATGGCCTGGTACCCGGCGTCGATCGCCGCCTCGGAGCCCAGGTCGAGCGTGTCGACGAGCCACTCCTTGAGGAGGTGGGCGTCGGGCCGGTAATAGAGGCCTCCGATGATGCGGCGCGTCGCATCGGACTGCTTCTGGACGACGGGGCCTCCGAAGACCCGTCCGAGCCGCCCGAACGCCGCCGTCGAGCCCAGCGACACGCCTCCGAGCAGCAGCGATTCGATGTACGTCTCGAGGAAGCCCGGCGCCTCCCGGCCCTCCGCCCACGCCCCGGCGGTCTGCATGCTCGCGTCGACGAAGGCGCCGAAGCCGATGTCGATGCCGGTTGTGAGCGCCCACAGCCCCCGGCCTCCGAGCCCGGCCCGGTAGGCGAGCCCGGTGATGCCCCGGGCCGCTGCGCCGGGCACGTACACCGCCACGATGGTCTCGAGCGCGCTGCGGGTGCTGACGATGTCGAGGATCGGGGCCCCCGGCACGTCGAACCGGGTGGCGTCGCCGACGACGTGATGGCCGCTGGGCACGGCGTAGCGCTTCTTCCCGTTGGGGTCGGTGACGATGTAGCCGAAGGTCTCGAGCAGCTGCTGCTGGTAGCCGGTGAGATCCGACGGATCGGGCGTCGCTGCGGCGGCGTAGAACGCCTCCGAGACGGCCTCGGCGTGGGCGTGCATCTCGGTCAGTTCCAGCCGGGTCTCGGTGACGCCGTCTTCTCCTGCGTCGAAGAGCCGGAGCGCGGTCCCCATGCCCATGTTGAACCACTCGTCGAGCCAGTCGACCGTGTCGACGTCGTCCTGGTCGGGGTCGCCGAGGTATCCCTCCTGGAACCAGTCCTCCCACATCTGGCGGCGCTCGTCCACGGCGAGGGCGATGGCGAGGTGCAACTCCGGCATGGTCGCCGCCTGGCCGAATCCGAGGTACTGGAGGGGCGCGTACCGCTCCTGGACGATCGCATCGCGCTCGTCGGCGACGATGTCGCGGGGGTCGTCGTACCAGGACCAGCCGAAGATCGTCGTCGCCTCCCAGTGCGAGGCGTCGAGGCGTCCGACGAGGTGGGCTTCGATGACCGCGGAGATCTGTTCGCGCTCGGTTCCCGTGATGACCTCGCCCGTGATCGGGTCGGTGAAGGGGGCGGTCCGGGCGATGCGGACGTACTCGCGGATCCACGACTCGAAGGCCGTCTCGACGTACGCGACCTCGGTCTCCGACACCGCCTCCTCGACGTCGGTCGCCCGCGGCTTGTGCGACTCGATGAAGCCGATGTTCGTGGAGGTGATGCGCCCGAGGAGCTCCTCGAGGCGTTCCGTGGCGTGGGAGGGGTCGAGTTCGATGAGCAGCGACTCGAGATGCTCGATGCGGATGAGGGAGGTCGTCACCTCGGTGACGGCCTCCGTCTGGGCCGCCGACGGATCCTCGCCGCTCTCCGCCACCGCAGTGACGAGGTCGGTCCCCGCGTCCTCGAGGGTGTCGAGGCGCTCCTCCTCGGCTGCCAGCTCCGCCTCGATGGCAGCTTCGCGTTCTTCGGGGGGGAGGCCCTGGAGCCGATCCTCGACGTCGGCGCCGTAGGCGGCGCGGTAGCCCGCTTCGGCTTCGGCGACGTCGGCCCGGGTCTTCGTACCCGCCCGTACGCCGGTGATGGCTGCCCCGAGGCCTGCGCGCGCTTCGGCGGATCCGTCGACGCGTCCATCCGTCATGCGGTCCCCCTCGCGATGGCCTGTCAAACTCTAGGAGGCGGGAGCCGATCGTGTCGGGGGGAGGGTGCCCCGGCACCCCTGACGGGTCACCTACCATCCGGGCGATGATCCCCGCCCGGCTGGAACCGCTCTTGCGCGCCGACGGCGTGCCGGCCCGGTTGGCGCGGGCGTTCGCCGACGCCGGGTTCGACCTGTATCTGGTGGGGGGATCGGTGCGGGACGCGCTCCTGGGCCGGGCCGGCGACCAGGACGTGGACTTCGCCACCGACGCCCGGCCCGACGACATCCTCGCCACGGTGCGGCCCGTCGCCGACGACCTCTACACGGTCGGCAAGGAGTTCGGGACCATCGGGGTGATCATGGACGGGGTCACCGCCGAGATCACCACCTATCGCCACGAGATCTATCGCGACGACTCCCGCAAGCCCCGTGTCACCTACGGCGACGACCTCGAGACCGATCTGTCGCGGCGGGACTTCACCGTGAACGCGATGGCGCTGCGCCTCCTCCCGGAGCCGGAGATGGTGGACCCCCACGGCGGGCTCCCCGACCTGGCGGCGCAAACGCTGCGGACGCCCCTCGACCCGGCGATCGCCTTCAGCGACGACCCGCTGCGGATGGTGCGGCTCTACCGGTTCGTCTCCCAGTTGGGGTTCGCACCCGATCCCGACGCGGTGGCCGCGGTGCGTGAGATGTCGGGGCGCCTCGAGATCGTGGCGCCGGAGCGGATCCGTGAGGAGCTCGACAAGCTCATCGTGGGGGAGCACGTGGAGGCCGGCCTGTGGGGGCTCGTGGAGTCGCGGCTCGCCGACGAGTTCATCCCCGAGGTGCCCGGCCTCGCCCTGGAGCAGGACCCGGTGCACCACCACAAGGACGTGCTCGCCCACACGATCGCCGTGGTGGGCAAGTGCCCGCCCGACCGCATCGTCCGCCTCGCCGCGCTCTTCCATGACATCGGCAAGCCCGACACGCGGGAGTTCGGTGACGGCGGGGTGTCGTTCCACCATCACGAGGTGGTGGGTGCCCGCATGACGCGCGCACGGATGCGGGAGCTTCGCTACGCCAAGGACGACGTCGAAGCGGTGAGCGATCTCGTCTACCTCCACATGCGGCCCCACACCTTCAAGCAGGGGTGGACCGACCGGGCGGTCCGCCGCTACGTGCGCGACGCCGGTCCGCTCCTCGAGGAGCTGAACACCCTCGTCCGCTGCGACGTCACCACCCGCAACCGGCGGCGCGAGCGCGAGATCATGCGCCGCATCGACGAGCTCGAGGAGCGCATCGAGGATCTCCGGACCCGCGAGGAGCTGGAGGCGATCCGCCCGCCCCTGGACGGTCATGAGGTCATGTCGTTCCTCGGCGTGAAGCCGGGACCCATCGTCGGCGAGGCCCTCGACCTGCTGCTCGAACACCGTCTCGACGAGGGTCCCTATTCCGAAGACGAGGCCTACGACCTCCTGCGGGCCTGGGCCGCCGAGCGGGGGATCGAGGTCGACGGGTCGTAGCGCCGATCAGTCGCCGGCCACGAACAGCTGCCATTCGCCGTTCTCGGTGATGCCCACCCGCCAGCCGACGAAGCCGCCGAACTCGGCATGCGTCTCGAGGGCCTCGTCGCCGTAGATGGCGGCCACCTCGGCCCGCTGCTGTTCGGTGGTCTCGGACCACTCGACCGCCGCCGCCGACGGCCAGAGGTAGAGGTCGGGGCCGTCGGGGTCCTCGACGACGTCGAACGACGCATTGAGCGTCTGCACGAGGTACCGCAGGAGGGGCGTGCCCCGGAGCTCCTGGTCGGCGAAGAACCGGGCGGGGTCGCTGCCTCCCCCGAAGGAGTACGTGAAGCCCCGGTCGGAGGCGAGCTCCGCGAGCGTCTCGAAGTCGCACGTCACCGCGATGCGGGCGATGGCGGCGCGGATGTCGGCGACGGGATCCGGGAGGCCGTCCTGGGGGAGGAGCTCGTATCGCTCGCCGGCGGTGGAGCAGCCCGCCGAGGGGTCGAGGTCGCCGAGGGGTCCGTCGGGGTCGACCGTGGAGGCGATCCGCTGCCAGGGCACGGGGATCTCGAGCGTGCCGAGCGCGTGGGGCAGGCCGTCGGCCTCGTCGATGACGGTGAGCAGGCCGCCCGGCAGGACGGCGAAGTCGTCGCCGTACACGGAGGGGTCGAAGCAGCAGATCTCACCGCCGACGAGGTCGTCGACCCGGTTCTCCACGATGGCGAGGTAGTTCTCGACACCCGTCTCGGTCAGGAGGTCGGCGAGGGAGATCCGGGCGCCGGTCGTGAGGTCGAAGACCATCTGCGTCACGCCGGAGCTCGGGTGGGCGGCGTCGCCGACCCCGAAGTACTCGTCGAAGCGGAGGCTCAGGAGTCCGTCGTCGACGTGGAGCACCTCGTAGGCGAGGCCGTATTCGCCCGGCTGCCCCTCGAGGGGCCCGTCGGGTTGGAGGTAGCTCGGGTTGAGCGACGCGACGTAGGCCTCGATCGTCTCGTTCATGGCGGCGACGACGTTGGGCCGGGCGTCCCACGAGAACGCCGGCCATTCGAGATCGACGATGATGTCGCCCTCGGGCACCGTGTAGGAGTTCGGCCGGGACGACAGGCCGGCTTCGACGGCGTCGGTGCCGGGGGTGAGCACGACGGTGTGCTCGCGCACGTTCACCGGCGACCCGTCGCGAGCCGAGGCCTCCCACACCCGGACGGACCCGGGCTGCTGGACCCCGACCTCGTAGTGGATCTCGACGGCGAAGTCCCCGCGGCATCCGGTCCCACACGTCGCCAGGGTGGAGCCCTGGGCCACGACGTCGCCATCCCAGTCGGTGACGGCGTAGTTGACGGTCGCCTCGAACACGTTGGCCGTGCCGGCGAGGTACATGGGGTTGGCCGCGACACCGTCGTCGGCCGGGGTCTCGATCATGATCGCCGGGAGGAACGCCTCGACGTAGGCGTCGTCGTAGTCGACGTCGATGTCCAGCCGGCGCCCGACCTTGATGAGCACCTTCGGGGCCCCCGGGTCGGCGCGAAGCACGGTGGCGGCGATCTGAGCCCGCGCCTCGGCGCCGAGCTCCTCGTCGGTGACGCCGTCGACGGAGACGAGCCAGGTGCGCTCCTGGGGGATCACCTCGGTGATGACGAGTCCGTCGGGGAGCGCGGTGACGAGGGCGGGCTCGGACTCACGTTCTTCGGCCGTCGGCCCTGCGAGCAGGGCGTCGAGGGCCAGTTCGACGGCGTCGCCGGGGACCTCGACGAGGCGCTGCACCGGGACGAGGGTCGGTGCAGCGTCGCCGGTGTCGAGGAGGAAGTAGACGACGGCGGGCGTCCGCTCGGGCTCGACGACCGTCAGGTCCACTCCGAGGAACCCGGCGGCGGTCACCACGGTGGAGGTGAGGTCGCGTATCCCCGCGACGGCGTCGTCGTAGGCGGCGACGTCTCCGGCGTCGAGCCCGTTCGCCGCGGTCTCGACGAGCAGCGCCAGGGCGGTGGCATGGCCGAGGGCGCCGGTGGATGCCTGGACGTCCCGGACGTCGGGGAGGACCTGGCTGCGGAGCAGGTCGGCGGTCTCCGACGCCGTCGAACCTCCGGACGCGTACCCGGCGTCGAGGGACTCGATCTCACCGATGATGTCGACGAGCGAGCGGAGGTCGGCGACGACCGCTTCGTCGGCCGGCGGGGTGGTGGTCGTGGTCGACGGCTGCCCGGTGGCGGTCGTCGGCGCCGTCGTCGTGGGGACGACGCTCGTGGACGGGGCGGGGGCCGTGGTCGTGACGGCCGTCGTGTCGACGGCGACGCGGGCCTCGTCGCCGTCGCCGAGCCACAGGAGCCACACGGCGCCGACGGCGAGGACGGCGGTGGCGAACGCCGTGGCCACGAGCCAGCCGGGGGCGCGCGAGGGCACGTCGCGGCCTCCCATGATCCGATCGGCGAGCGCCATGGGCGCGGCGGGGGCGTCGTCGGGATCGACGGGGTTCGTGGAGCGGAGGCGGTCGATGGGGTCGCTCATCGGGGGTCCTTCTGGTCGAGCTCGGCGGCGAGGCGTCGGCGGGCCCGGTGGAGCCGCACCTTGGCCGCCCCGGCCGAGATGTTCAGGACGGTGGCGATCTCCGAGGGCCCGAGGTCCTCCCAGGCGTGGAGCCGGAGGATCTCCCGGTCGGTGGCACGGAGGCGGCCGAGAGCGGCGAGCACCTCCGGATCGCGTTCGGGTGAGGACGTCGCCGTCGCCGGGGCGGCGGAGGCGGCCTTGGCCGCGAGCCGCTCCCGACGACGACGGGACCGCTCGGCGTTCCGCACGATGTTGCGGGCGACCC
>JAWVYO010000032.1:0-23544 GCA_033722675.1 Acidimicrobiia bacterium
CGCGGTTCCTGTGGGACGCCAACGTCGCCGCTCTCCGGGGCCTCGCCCGCCAGGTGCGCGGTGGCCAGAGCGTCGTGTGGGAGAAGGCCGAACGCAGGACCACGGAGGTCACGCGATGAGCCTTCGCCCCGACGCCCTCCCCGCCCCCGTCCTCGAGATCGTCGACTCCTTCGACGGCTTCGGCGACGAGTGGGACGAGGTGGTCGCCTCCTCCACGCACGCCTCCGTGTTCGTGACCCGGGCCTGGCTGTCGGCGTGGCAGGAGACCCTGGGGACCGGTCACCGGTTGCTGATCGTCACGGCGCGGCATCCCCTCGACGGCCGCCTGCTGGCGGCCGCCCCCTTCGCCGTCGAGCGGCGGCGCCGCCTCGGTATCCGCCACGACGCGCTCGTGTTCGCCGGATCGGGTATCGCCGCCCCGGATCATCTCGACGTGATCACCCGCGTCGGCCACGAGGATCTCGCCCACCACCTGTGGCGGACCGTCCGGCGGGCCGGCGGGTGGGACCTCGCCGACCTCGACGGTCTCCGCGCCGGTTCACTCCTCGCCCGCGCCGCGCTGCGGCGCTCCGGCGACGAGCGCCACGTCGTCGACGTCGAACCGTGCCCGTACGCGTCCCTCCCGGCGAGCTGGGAGGAGTACGAGGCGGACCTCGGCAAGAACCTCCGCCAGAACCTGCGGCGCTACGCCCGCAAGATGGACCGTGAGTCCGGCGCTCCCGTCACCGAACGGATGGTGACGAACCCCGACGAGATCGGTCCCACCGTCGCCCGGCTCGCCGAGTTGCACCAGGCGGTGCGCACCGCGAAGGGCGACGCGGGGTCGTTCCACACCCCCGAGTTCCTCGACTTCGCCACCCTGGCGGCCCGGCGGCTCTTCGACGCCGGGCGGCTCCGCCTTCACCGGCTCGACGTCGGGGACGAGGCGGTGGCGGTGATCTGGTGCATGCGCCGGGGCGACCGGGTGGCCTTCTACTCCACCGGGTACGACCACGCCTGGTCGAAGTACGGACCGGGACGTCGCGTCATGGCCGCGGCCATCCGATCCGCCATCGACGAAGGGGCGAAGGAGTTCGACTTCCTCCGGGGCGACGAGTCGTACAAGGACGCATGGACCAGCCGGTCGAGGCTGAACCAGCGCCTGATCGTCCCCCGCTCGCGGCGCGGGCGTGCGCTGTGGGCGCTGCGCTCGATCAGGCGGGCACTGGGACGCCGATAGCCGCGAGCGTGCTGCGGGCCTCCGCGGCACACCGCCGGACGACGGCCCCGCCCAGGGTGCGGCGGGCGACGGACCCCCTCGACGCCTCGGCGGCGTCGGCCCACCGGTGGATCGCCGCGACGGCGGTCATCGTCGCCAGCACCTCTCCGTCGACATCGCCGTACCCGTCCAGGAAGGCGGTCGTCCACCGGCGGAGACGCCGTGACGTCGGCAGGAGGCCGAGGCTGGCGGCACGAACGCGATGGGTGCGCAGATCCACCACGAAGCGGGCGACGTCGCCGGCCGCTGCACCCCGATACCGGTTCGGATCGATCACCGCGACGCGTCCGTCGGCGTCGACGAGCACGTTGGCGAGGGTGAAGTCGCCATGGGTCGCCCCCACCGCCACGGGAGCGGCCCCGAGGCGGTGCAGGGCCGGGGCGAGGCGGTCGACGAGGTCGGGACGGCCGAGCGTGGCGGCCGCCCGCCCCACGTCCCCGGCGACGGCGTCGGCGTCGAAGCTCCCCGGTGCCACCCCGCCCACCGACTCGTGGAAGTGCCGCAGCCACCGCCCGGCC
Source organism: Acidimicrobiia bacterium (assembly GCA_033722675.1). Lineage (GTDB taxonomy): Bacteria > Actinomycetota > Acidimicrobiia > Spongiisociales > UBA11373 > DATHYU01. The sequence goes on from JAWVYO010000032.1 coordinate 1,777, forward strand.
GCGGCGAAGGGGTCGCCCGGGACCCGTCGTCCGAGAAGCGAACGAAGCGGGGAACCCGGGAATCGTTCCATCACGATCGCGTTGACCGCCGGCACGTACTCGATCACCCGCACGGCGTCGAGGCCCGGGTCCCCGGACTCGTCCACCATCGCGGCGATCGCGGCGAGGGCGTCTGCCTCCTCGCGGGTGTCCTGCTGGGGCCCCGCGGCGAGGGCGTCGTCGAGCGTCGGCGCCGCGTCCCACACGGGGACCTTGACGACGAGGGGCACTTCCCGCCCGTCGGGGGCGACGGCCGTTGGCCGGAACTGCACGGACCATGCGTGATGGGAGGGCGGACCGTCCCAGCGCAGGACGGACCCGGGCCCGAACCACGCTCCCACGCGGGCGTCGAGCGCCTCGGTGACGGTCACCGGAGCGCTCCGACGAGCCGGGGTACGCCGGCGAGCTTGGCGGCGAACCGGGCCCGATCGTCGCCGTGATGCACATAGATGCGGCGGATGCGCAGCGGGTCGCCGATCAACTCCCGCCGGCGGGCAGGGCCGGGTACGAGCGTGAACGCGGCGCGGAACCCGGCGTCGGCGACGGTGTCCACCACGGCGTCCGTGTAGTCGGCCGGGTGGCCGTTCGGGTAGGCGAACGTGACGGGTACCCGCCCGGTCTCCGCCGCGATGCGATCCCGGGATCCGCGGATCTCGTCGCGGGCCCGGTCGAGGTCCACCCGTGACAGCACCGGATGACTGCAGGTGTGGGCGTCGATCACCACCCCGGTGTCGGCCATCGCCCGGACCTCGTCCCATTCGAGGGCGAGGCCGGCGAAGGCGTCGTCGGGGATGGTCACGCCGAGCGCCTCGGGGAGCGCCGCGACGGCGTCGGCCTTGCGGGGCTCGGGGAGCGTCTTCAGGAACTCGATGTAGCCGCGGGTGACCACCTCGCGCGCCGGGAGGTCCGACCAGGAGCGCCGGCCGGCCTCCGGCAGGTCCGCCGCGTCCCGAGCGGCGTGGGCGAAGCACCACGCCACCCGGTCCCACCAGAAGCCGTGGTTCGTGTCGATCGCATCGGTGGCGGCGAACAGGACGGCGGGGATGCCGCGCTCGGCAAGGACCGGGAGGGCGACCGTCAGGTTGTCGCGATACCCGTCGTCGAACGTGACCAGCACGGCCCGGCGCGGCAGCTCCGGCCCGCCCTCGATCGCAGCGAGGACCCGATCGAGACCCACCGGGTGGTACCGCTCGGCCACCTCGTCCATCTGGGCGGCGAACTCCTCGGGCGAGGCGCTCACGTTTCCCCTGAAGGTGACGAAGTCGGGCCCGACGTCGGTGACGCGGTGGTAGGCGAGGACGCGCAGGGCGCGCGGACCGAAGGCGGCGCCGGTCCCCCGGAGGCCGCCCGACCGGTGTGCCGCGTCGAGGATCGTGCGCTTCAGGCCCACACTCCTGGATCGGCACCCGGCGCCCGGATCTGTAGGGGGGGGTCTCGGAGCGGCCCGGACCTCGGACGAGGCGGCAGCACGCAGCACACCAAACCGGCGCACCACCCTGACGTGACTCGGCCTCCGTCGCCCGGAACGGCCTCAGCGGAGCGGGCAGCAGGGCCTGCGTGGCCCGGAACGGCCCCAGCGGAGCGGGCAGCACGGCCACGGCCGCCGATGGGGTCGGGGCCCGATCTGGCGGAGGTGGGCCGGACCGGCGTCTGTTCGGCGGCGTCAGCCGCCGAAGTCGGCCCGGGGAGGAACCAGGGAGCGGGCAGTATGGTCGGATCCGATCGACCGGAGGTACCCGTGGCACCCGAGATGCTCCCGTTCACCGAGGAGGACGAGGCGAACCGGCTGCTCGCCTCGAATCCCTTCGCGCTCATGGTGGGGATGCTGTTGGATCAGCAGTTCCCGATGGAGCGGGCGTTCTTCTCGCCATACCTGCTCGCGGAGCGTCTGGACGGGCCGCTCGAACCGGCGACGGTGGCGGCGCTGGAGGAGTCCGAGATCGAGGAGCTGTTCCAGGGCCCGCCGGCGCTCCACCGCTTCTGGGGGTCGATGGGTCGACGGACCCGCTCCCTGGCCGAAGCGATCGTCGAGGACTACGACGGGGACGCGGCGGCGGTCTGGCGGGGGGCGGAGGACGGGGCCGACCTGTATGCCCGCCTGCGCGAGCTGCCCGGGTTCGGCGAGGCGAAGGCGAGGATCTTCGTGGGCGTGATCGGCAAGCGGCTGGGCGAGGGTCCGGAGGGGTGGGAGGAGGAGGCGGCGGACTGGCCGTCCATCGCCGACGTCGACTCCTTCGACCACGTCGCGGTCCTCCGGGAGCAGAAGCGGGCGATGAAGGCGAAGGAGTCGTGACGGCGCTGGTCGAACAGGTCCTCGACTACCTGGTGCGGTGGTCGGCGTGGCTCGGTGTCGTCGTGGCGGGCTCGGCGGTGCTCGCCGGGGCGGTGTGGGCGGCGGTCCGGATGGTGGCGGCGGCCCCGGACCTGCGTCGGACGATCCTCTGGAGCACCGGGGGGGCGATCGTCCTCGCCTCCCTGGCCCATCGGCTCGGAGTCGCCGGGCCGGAGGTGGGTGTGTGGCGGCACGAGCTGCCGTGGGCGTGGGCGGCGGCCGGTGCCGTGCTCGGCGCCACCGCCGTCGCCACCGTGTCGCTCAGCCGCCGAGCTCCGGATGGAGGTCGTCGATGACCTCGTCGAGGAGGTCACCCGTCCGCGGGCCGAGGCCGAGCAGGTAGAGGTCCTCGTAGACGAGCACGGCGCCGTTCCTCCCCGCCGTCGTCTGCGCGACGCCGGGAAGCGCCAGGAACTCGTCCATGCCGCCCAGGTCTGCGATGCCCCGCTCGGCGGTGATGATGACCTCGGGATCGCCGGCGACGAGCGCCTCGGCGGTGAGGGGCACGAAGCCATCGGCGCCCGCCTCGGGGGCGACGTCCTCGGCCCCGATCGCCTCGAACACGCCTTCTGCCACCGATCCCTCTCCGAGGAGGAGGATCGTGTCGCCGCGCCCGGCGACGTAGACGAGCGCCACCCGGGGCCGATCCTCGACGTCGGCCGTCCGGGCGGCGGCGTCGGCGATCTCGGCCTCCACGCGCGCGGCGAGGGCGTCGCCCCGCTCGGGGACACCGAGGACGCGAGCGACTTCGCGGATCTTGCGCGGGGGCGCCGTGATCCCGGCGGCGCGATCGAAGATCACGACCGGCACCCCGGCGGAGCGGAGTTGGTCGATCACCGTGGACGGGCTGGCGTCGATGTCGCCGAGCACCACGGTCGGCTCGAGGTCGAGGATCGGCTCGGTGAATAGCCGGAACTCGACGCCCACCTTCGGGATGGGGCGAACCTCCTCGAGGGGATGGACCGAGGACAGGTCGACGCCGACCACGTTCGGGCCGAGGCCGAGTGCGAACACGATCTCGGTGTAGTCGCCGCTCAGCGAGACGATGCGGGCCGCGCTCTCCACGGTCGTCGTCACGCCGTCGGGTCCCGTGTACGTGGCGGGGAGGCCGGGTGTGGGGATGGCCGTCGTGTCGGCCGTGGCGTCGGTCCCCTCGGACCCGCAGGCGGCGAGCAGGAGGGCGAGGGCGGTGAGGAGGGTCCGGTGGCGCACGGACCCATGATCGCGCGTCCGTCGGAATGGAAATCCGGGCGTCGTCCGTTGGACGGGACATGAGCACCATCATGGAACTCCTGCGCACCCCAGAGACCACGACCGTCGCCGTCGTCGGCGCCACCGATCGCCCCGGCAAGTACGGGGGGATCATCTACCGCGACCTGAAGGCGAAGGGCTTCACGGTCTTCGGCGTGAACCCGTATCGGGACTCCGTCGACGGCGACCGCTCCTACCGGACGCTCGACGATCTCCCCGAGGCGCCCGACCTCGTGGACTACGTGGTGCCCCCGGCCCGGACGCTCGAGGTGCTCCAGGACGCCGAGCGGCTCGGCTACACGACGGCCTTCGTCCAGCCGGGGGCCGAGGACGACGACGTCATCGAGTTCCTCGACGACCACGGGTTCGACTACCTGGCGAACACCTGCATCATGGTTCGGAGCTGAAGGCACACGCCGACCGGCGAGGGACACGAGACGGCGGGACGACGTGCGCTCTAGAGTCGATGTCCCCCGCAGAGGAGGATCGGATGGGTGCCGGGCGTGCGGACGTGGATGCCTTCTTCGCCGAGTACGCCGCCGCTCTCGCCGGGGCACTGACGACGGGGACCGCCGAAGCCGCGACCTCGTATTACGGGTTTCCGGCCCTCGCCGTCCGCGACGAGGCCTCGTGGGCCTACGACGACGCCGACGCGCTGGTCCGCGACCTGGACGCCCTGCGGCAGCAGGCCGAAGCCGCGGGAGTCGTGGACATCGCCGTCGACGTCACGACGGTCGAGCCGCTCACGCAGGCGCTGACGACCGTCGACGCCGACTGGGACTTCACGGACGCCGACGGTGCGATCATCCTCGAGCAGGGCTGGCGATACGTCGTGCAGAGGACGTCGGCCGGACCCCGGATCAGGTTCGTCGCGGCCCGCACTCGCGCCGGGGACTGACCGACGAGGCCCTCCGACGTCCGCCGACCGCGTCGACGGCGATCCCCGTCATCGGCGCAGTCCCCTCGACGGCACCGCCTCGAAGGCGGGACCGCCGGTGAGGTCCTCGGCGGCACGCCGGACCGCGTCGACGCGGTCCGGCGAACACACGGCGATGGCGAAGCCGCCCCATCCCGCTCCGGTCATGCGCGCCCCTGCGGCACCGGCCGCGCGCATGACGGCGGCGACCGCGTCCAGTGCCACCGTGGCCGCCCCGTAGCCGCCGAGGCTTCGATGCGAGGCGTCGAGGGCGTCGCCCACCGCGCCGATGTCGTTGCTCTTCAACGCCGCGACCACCCGCGCCACCCGGCGCGCCTCGCCCACGACATGGTCGGCGACCGCGCGCACGGGAACGGGTACTGCGGGGTCGAGGGTGCGTGCCGTGAGGCGGACATAGGGTTCGACGGGGCCCGGGGCGTCCGCAGGCGCCAGCTCCTCCGGAAGGTCGCCCACGGCGTCGTCGATCCCGACGACGTCGGTCAGGCGCCCGAGGAGGGGCGGCTCGCCGGCGTTCGCCGCGAGGCGGTCGGCGAGGAGGGAGGCGGCGACCCTGCCGCCGGCGACGCGGGCGTCGAAGGCATCGCGGATGGCGCCGGACTTCGGAGCGGTGCGGCCGGAGTGCGCCGCCACGATGCGGATGTCGGGAGGGATCGGTACGTGCTCGTGGCGAAGGGGCTCGAAGTGGATGTGGAGGGCCGCACCGGCGACGGCGTGGACGATGACGGTCTGGTCCATGAGCCCGCCCTCGATCCCGACGGCGCGCTCGGCCCGGGACGCCGCCAGGACCAGCTGGTCGCCGCCGTGATCGGTGATCGCGGCGAGCAGCCCCACGGTGAGCGCCGACGACGAGGAGAGCCCGCCGTCGGGGAAGAGGTTGCCGGCGACGGCCACGTCGACCCCCGACACGCCGGCCTCGCTGCAGGCGGCCCACACATAGCGGTGCCATCCGGCGGGCGCCTCCTGAGCGCCGGCGGCGATGTCGAGCCGACGGGGGAAGTTCGCCGAGACGGCACGGAGCCGACCGTGGTCGGCGCGTCCGACGGCGACGTCGACGGTCCGGTCGAGGGCGAAGGGGAGGACGGCCTCGAGGATGTAGTCGAGGTGTTCGCCGATCAGGTTGACCCGGCCCGGGGCGCGCACCACCGCATCCGGTTCCCGGCCGTACTCGTCGCGAAAGCGCTCGATGGCCCGCACCCGTCGAGCGTAGCCAGGCGGTTGCCGGTGACCACCGAGCGTTGCTATGGTCGCCACCGTGGGTACGGTCGGGCGACGACGAACGGCCGCCCCACCTGATCAGGACGAAGCCCCCCGGGTCGCCCCGGGGGGTTTCCCAATGCTCAGTCGAGGGGCTCGAACCGGGCCTGGAAGAACCGGAGCTCGGGGGGTTCGTAGGTGAACCGCAGGCCCCCGATACGATCCCGCGTCTCGACCACCGCCGCCACGGACTCGGCGACGACGTCCATGTGAGCCTGTGTGTACACCCGTCGGGGCACGGCGAGACGGACGAGCTCCAGTTTCGGGTGGTGATGGTCGCCGGTTTCGGGGTCCCGGCCGGCGGACACCACGCCCCGCTCCATCCCCCGCACCCCCGAGTCGACGTAGAGCGCGGCCGTGAGCGCCTGCGCGGGGAACTCGTCCTGGGTGAGGTGCGGCAACGTCGCGGCCGCGTCGATGAACACACCGTGTCCCCCGACCGGCCGGACGATCGGGACACCGGCCTTGAACAGCAGGTCGCCCAGGTACTGGACCTGCCCCACGCGGGCCGCCACGTGGTCGTCCGTCGCCACCATCTCGCGCACACCCCTCGCCAGGGCCTCCATGTCGCGTCCCGACATCCCGCCGTAGGTGTGGAGACCCTCGAAGGCGACCAGGAGCGCCCGTGCGCGGCGGGCGAGGTCGGCGTCCCGCAGGGCCAGGAAGCCGCCGATGTTGACGAGGTTGTCCTTCTTCGAGGAGACGGTGGCACCGTCGGAGTAGGAGCAGATCTCGCGCAGGATCTCGGCGACGTCGTGGTGCTCGTACCCGGCCTCCCGCTGCTTGATGAACCAGGCGTTCTCGAGGGCCCGGGTGGCGTCGAGCATCACGAGGATGCCCTGGCTCCGGCAGTAGGCCGACACCTCGCGCAGGTTGGCCATCGAAATCGGCTGGCCGCCGGCCATGTTCACGTTCGTCTCCACCGACACGTAGGGAACGCGATCGGGCCCGACCCGGTCGACGACCGCCCGCAGCTTGGCGAGATCGATGTCCCCCTTGAACGGTGCCATGGCCGTCGGGTCGTGGGCGTCGTCGACGATCACGTCGACGAAGCGGCCGCCTGCGTACTCCTGGTGGAACTTCGTCGTCGTGAAGTACATGTTCCCGGGGACGACGTCACCCGGCTCGATCAGGATCTGGCTGAGGATGTGCTCGGCACCCCGCCCCTGGTGGGTGGGCACGAGCTCCGGATATCCGTAGACGTCGGCCACGGCGTCGGCGAGGTGCTGGAAGGACCGCGACCCGGCATAGGCCTCGTCGCCGAGCATGAGCCCGGCCCACTGGGCGTCGGACATCGCCGAGGTGCCCGAGTCGGTGAGCAGGTCGATGTAGACGTCACCGGAACGCAGGAGGAAGGTGTTGTACCCCGCCTCCCGGATGGCCGCCTCGCGGTGCTCCCGCGTGGTCATGGCCAGCGGCTCCACCATCTTGATCTTCCAGGGCTCCGCCCAGCTGCGGCGATTCGGCTCCACGGCCACCTCCCGTCGTCGTCCGGGCCCCAGCGTGCCGGGAGCCTGCGACCGCGGGCAGGGACGTTCGTCCCGATGCGCGATCATGGGTCCATGAGCACGGACTACGACGTCCTCGTCGTCGGGAGCGGGTTCGGCGGCAGCGTGGCCGCCCTGCGGCTCGCCGAGAAGGGATATCGGGTCGGCGTCCTCGAGGCCGGGAAGCGATGGCGTCCCCGCGACTTCCCCAGCTCGAACTGGCGGCTCCGCAAGGCGCTGTGGTTCCCGCGTCTCGGCATGCGCGGGATCCAGCGGCTCAGCCTCCTCGACGACGTCCTCGTCCTGGCGGGGTCGGGGGTGGGGGGCGGGTCGCTCGTGTACGCCAACACCCTCCTCGAGCCCGACGACGCCTTCTACGGGGACCCGCAGTGGGGCCACATCACCGACTGGAAGCGGGAGCTCGCGCCGTACTACGACCGGGCACGGCGCATGCTCGGCGCCGTCGAGGCGGACGCCACCACCGCGTCGGACGCCGTCATCCGCGAGGTGGCCCGGCGCTTCGACGCCGAGGACACCTTCCGACCGACCACGATCGGCGTCTACCGGGGTGAGCCCGGCCGACCGGTGCCGGACCCCTACTTCGGCGGCGCCGGTCCGGAACGGGTGGGATGCACCGCCTGCGGCGCCTGCATGGTGGGCTGCCGCGTGGGTGCCAAGAACACCCTCGATCGGAACTACCTCCACCTCGCCGAGGGCCTGGGCGCGGACGTCCACGCCGAGCACGAGGTCGTCGACCTCCGGCGTGACGGAGCCACGTGGACCGTGGAGACCCGCCGACCAGGCGCATGGATCCGGCGCCGGCCCCGCGCCTTCACCGCCCGCCACGTCGTCATGGCCGCCGGTGCCCTGGGCACGACCCGGCTGCTCCTCCGCCTTCGCGACGAGGGGCGCCTCCCGGGGATCTCGCCGACCCTGGGCCACCTCGTCCGCACGAACTCCGAGTCGATCGTCGGGGCGATCGCTCGCTCGACGGACACGGACTACTCCCGGGGCGTCGCCATCACGTCGTCGTTCCATCCCGACCCCGACACGCGGATCGAGCCGGTCCGATATCCGCCGGGGAGCAACGTCATGGGACTGCTGGCGACGATCCTCGTCGACGGCGACGGCCGCCTCCCCCAGTGGGTGCGGTTCCTCGGCCAGGTGCTGCGACACCCCGTCCGATTCCTCCGTTCGCTGTCCGTGCGGCACTGGTCGGAGCGGGGCGTGATCGTCCTCGCCATGCAGAGCCGCGACAACTCGATCCGCCTGGAGCGGCGGCGCCGCCGGCTCCGCACGCGACCCGGGCACGGCGAGCCGGCACCCCGGTGGCTTCCCGTGGCCAATCGGGCCGCCCGCGAGGCCGCGGAGGTGGTGGACGGCGATCCCGCCGGATCGATCAACGAGTCGATGCTGGGGATCCCCGTGACCGCCCACATCCTCGGCGGGGCGGTGGTGTCGAGCGACGAGCGGACAGGCGTGATCGACCCCTACCACCGCGTCTGGGGCGAACCCGGGCTCCACGTCGTCGACGGCGCCGCGGTGGCCGCCAACCTCGGTGCCAACCCGTCGCTCACGATCACCGCGATGGCCGAACGCGCCATGGCGATGTGGCCGAACGCCGGCGACGACGACCCCCGGCCGGACCAGGCCGAGCCCTACCGCGCCATCGAGCCCGTGGCTCCCCGGCGCGAGGCCGCCCCGATCCCCGACCTGCTCGGCCCGGCTCCCCCGTCCTGAGGGGCGACCGGGCGAGCACCACGGGCGCGTCGCGCCGGCCGGTCAGTCGCCGAGCTCGCGCAGGGCGATCGCCTGCCCGAGGATGCCGCGGCGCAGCTCCTCGAGGTCGAGGCTCTCGTCGGGGCCGTGGGCCCGGCTCGTGGGGTCGCCGACGCCGGTGAGGAGGATCGCCGCCTCCGGGTAGGCCTCCTGGAACGCCGCCACGAAGGGGATGGACCCGCCGATGCCGATGTCCACCGGCTCCCGGCCCCACGCCTCGGCGAACGCACTCCGGAAGGCGGCCTCGCGCGGATCGCCGCCGGCGAGGTCGAAGGGGGCGCCGGACTCGAGGGGCGTGACGGCGACCCGTGCTCCCCACACGTCCTGACCCTCGAGGTGAGCCACCAGGGCGTCCATCGCCCGGGCGGGATCGTCGCCGGGAGCGAGGCGTACCGACACCTTCGCCCGGGCCACGGGCACGAGGGCGTTGATCGCCTTGCCGACCGGCGGGGCGTCGATGGCGAGCACCGCCGCCGCCGGCTTCGTCCACAAGCGGGAGGTCAGTGCCCCCTCCCCGATGAGCCGGACGCCGTCCACGACCCCGGCCTGGGCCCGCAGCTCCTCCTCCGTCAGGTCGAGCGGATCGGTCTCGAAGGCGCGGAGGCCGGGGATCGCCACGTCGCCCGAGCCGTCGTGGAGCGAGGCGAGCACGCGAGTGAGCGCCGTGAGGGCGTCGGGCACCGCACCCCCGAACATGCCGCTGTGCACGGCGTGGTCGAGGGTGCGAACCTCGACGATCGCCGAGATCAGTCCGCGGAGCGAGGTCGTGACCGCCGGGACGCCCACCCGCCAGTTCGCCGAATCGGCGATCACGATGACGTCGGCGGCGAGCAGGTCCCGATGGGCGTCGAGGAACGCCGGGAGGTTCGGCGACCCCACCTCCTCCTCCCCCTCGACGAACACCTTGAGACCGACCGGGGGCCGACCGTCGAAGGCCCGCAGGACCGCGGCGTGCATCACGACCCCGCACTTGTCGTCCGAGGTGCCCCGCCCGTACAGCCGACCGTCGCGTCGCACCGGCTCGAAGGGGTCGGAGCTCCACCCCTCGCCGGGGGGCTGGACGTCGTGGTGGGCGTACAGGAGCACGGTCGGCGCCCCGTCGGGGGCGGGGACCGATCCGAAGACCGCCGGGGCGGCCCCCTCCAGATCCAGGACGGTGACGCCCTGGTAGCCGGCGGCGGCGAGCAACGTAGCGGTCTCGTCGGCGGACCGGCGCACGTCGGCGGGGTCGAAGTCGGGAGCGCTCACCGAAGGGATCCGGACGAGGCGCTCGAGATCGGCGACGTCCGCGGCGAAGCGGGCGTCGATGGCGGAGCGAAGATCGTCGTGCATGCCGCCCACCGTAGACCCGCCTACGCGGCCCGCCGTCGCCGGGGGGTCGGCCCGGCGATCCCCGACGCCCAGGCGGGGAGTGACCTCGACGCGTCCGTCCGCCACCCGGTGCTCCGCCGAACGCCCGACAGCACCCCCACCGCGCCGGCGCCCGCCGCGGCGAGGGCGGGCACCGCCAGGCCGAGGGGCAGCAACGGCGGCACCGCCACGAGCGCGACGAGACCGGCGACGAGGCCGGCGAAGGCGAACACGAGGCCCGTCACGAGGTTCTCACCCTCCCGCAGCCGTTCCCGCATCGGCGTCGGGGCGAGGTGGCCCGGGTCGAGGCCCAGCACGATGGTGCAGAGCAGGTCGACGGCCCGGACCTCGTCCGCGCGACGAACCGACAACTCCAGGCGGCCGTCGTCACCCCGCCGGAGGCGGGCGGGGATCGAACAGAGGCGGAGCCAGCCCTTCATGCGGCGGGCGCGCCGCTCGTCGACGAAGCGTGCGACGACGACCATGCCCCTCCTGGCTCGACGAGGACCGGAGCGTATCAGTCGAAGGACGTGGCCGACAGGACGCGGGTGGCGGTCTCCGCCAGCCGATCGGCCGCTTCGCGGCGCAGCGTCCCGTCGTCGGGGGCCTCGAGCCCTGCGAGCACGGCACGCGCCGCCAGCTCGAACTCCTCGATCGCGGCGATCGCGTCGGCGTAACGGGTGGCCAACTCCGCCGGCACGGGGAGCAGCCCGACGACGTCGCTGAACGCCCCGGCGTCGGCCACCGCCTGGCTCATCCGGGCGTGCGTGTCGTCGTAGCTCGCGGTCTCGGCCTCCCACGCGGCGTTGGCGCGCTGCACGGCGTCGTCGACCTCTGCGATCCGGGCGCCGATCCCCTCGAAGATCGAATCGAACACGGGCACGTAGTCGACGGCGGCCCCCGGTTCCAGGGTCACGGCGGTGGTTCCGGTGCCCGCCGCCGTCGTACCGGTGGTCATGAGGTCCAGCTGGGCGCGGAGGCGGTTCACCTCAGCCTGGAGCTCGGCCACCCGCGGGCCGTCGTCGGACGCTGCGTCGTCACCGCCGCACCCGGCGAGCAGGAGGGCGACGACCGCGAAAACGATCTTCCACCTCATTGGGTGGAACCTAGCGGACGACGACCGTAGCCTGCGCCGATGCCCTCGGTCGTCGTCGTCGGAGCCGGCATGGCCGGATCGACCGCCGCCCGCGCCCTGCAGGAGGCGGGATGGCGGGTCACGGTGGTCGACAAGGGCCGCGCCGTGGGCGGCCGCATGGCGACGCGGCGGATCGGCGACGCCACCTTCGACCACGGCGCCCAGCACGTCAGCGTCCGCAACGACGCCTTTCGCGAGCGGATGGACGACTGGGTGCGAGCCGGCGTGGCCCGCGTGTGGATCGAGACCCCGAGCAGGACCCGTCGCGACGGCGCCGTGGAACCCCGCCACGTGGGCGTCGGCGGCATGCGCCGCATCCCCGAACACCTCGCCCGCGGCCTGGACGTCCGAACCGGCGTGCGCATCACCTTCCTGGAGACGTCGGCCGATGGGATCACCGCGGTCGCCGACGACGGCGCGCGGTTCGCGGCGGACGCCCTCGTCCTCACCCCGCCCCTCCCCCAGCTGGTCCCGCTGCTCGACGGTCTCGGCGTCGACGCCGGAATGGTCGACCGCCTCGGGGGCGTCCGCTACGACCCGTGTCTCGCCGTCATGGCGACCCTCGACGGCCCTGCGGGCCTGGACGGAGGCCATCACGCCGGGGACGGCGACGTCGCCTGGATCGCCGACAACCACCACAAGGGCGTCTCGGCGATCCCGGCGGTCACGATCCACTCGTCGGCTCCCTTCGCCGCCCGCCACATCGACGATCCGGACGAGGCCTGGGTCGAGCATCTCGTCGACGCTGCACGTCCACTCCTCGCGGCGGACGTGGCGTCGGCGACCGGCCACCGCTGGCGGTACTCCATGCCGGTCGACCCCCTCGACGACGGGGCGGTCGCCCTGCTGAGGGATCCCCCGGTCGTCGCCGCCGGGGAGGCCTTCGCGGGCGCCCGGGTGGAGGGAGCCTTCCTGTCCGGTCGGGCCGCCGCCCGGCTCCTGCGATCGGGACCGGGGACCCTGGTGGAGGACACCGCCGCTCCGTAGGCCTGAGGGGTGAGCGTCGACTCGCGTCCACCCCCCGGGCTCGTGCTCCAGGGCCCCTTCCTCACCCGGAGGGAGGTCGGCCACCGTCTGGGATGGACGGCCGACCGGATCCGCACCGACGGCGGGATCCTCCGCATCACGTCGCCGGTGGGGGACCACGGCGCCTACCCGGCCTTCCAGTTCGACGGGGACCGACTCCGCCCCGAGGTGGTGGCGCTCACGGTGCTGCTCCGCCGACGCGTGGACGACCTCTCGGCCTGCAGCTGGTTCGCCACGCCGATCGCAGCACTCGACGGCCAGTCGCCGTTGCGCCGCCTCGCCCTCGGCGCCGACGTCGACGACCTCCTCCCCCACCTGCCCGAGCCCCGGCGTCCGGCGCCGGGGGCACCCGACCGGCGCCGCACCTGGCTCCCCCACGGCGCCCCCCGGTCACCGACCGGATACCGGATCCCGTGGCGGAACGTCCGCCGCCGGTCGTCTCCCAGCCCGGCCCGGTAGGTTGGATCCATGACGACGATCCGCCGCCTGACCGACTCCTGCCTCGTCGTGACCACCGACGCGGGCACGACGCTCTTCGATCCCGGGTCGTGGACCTACGACTCCGGGGAGGTCGACCTCGACTCGATCGGCTCGGTCCAACGCGTCCTCATCACCCATGAGCACGCCGACCACGTCGCTCCGGAGTTCGTCCGCTGGCTGATCGACCGCGGCGACGACGTGGCCGTCCACGCCAACCGGGCCGTCGCCGACCTGCTCGCCCCCCACGACATCGAGGTGGACGTCGCGGACCCGGCCGGCGTCACGTCCGAGGACGTCACCCACGAGGTCATCCCGACGGGCGACGCACCGCCCAACCGCGCCTGGACGATCGACGGCGTGCTCACCCATCCGGGCGACAGCTACGAACCGACGGGCACCGCACCCGTCCTGGCGCTCCCCCTCCTGACCCCGTGGGGCTCGATGACCCGGTCCGTGGCCTTCGCACGCCGGCTCGGACCCCGCCAGGTCGTTCCGATCCACGACTTCTACACGAGCGCGTCCGGGCGGGCGTGGGCAGCCGGGCTGGCGTCGAAGGCGCTGGCCGGCGACGACATCGAGGTCGTCCCCCTCGACTGGGGCGAGTCCTTCACGGTCTAGAACCGCACCTCGATCATCGGGGCCTCGGCGACGAGCCGGTCCAGCTCGTCCCGGGTGCGGTACCAGGAGGTCTCGGGCTGCGTGAGGACGCGCCGGCGCACGTCCGGATCGGTGATCGGACGGGCGGTGGCCGGGAGGTCGCGGCCCCCCGCGTGGATCACCACCGACGGGTCGGCCAGGACGTTCGCGAGCCAGTCACGGGGCCCTGGCGTCCCCGTGATCACGAACCGGCCGTCGACGTGGAACCACCAGATCTCGATTCGCGACGGTGCACCGGACCTCCGCCCGACGGTGGTCAGGTCGATCGTCCGGATCCGGGCGAGGGCGGCCCGCTCGTCGGGGGAGATCACGAGAACCGGTACACCGTGGTCTCCTCGAGGACCGAACCGGGGTCGAGTCGTGTGGACGGGAAGTGCGGATGGTTCGGCGCGTCGGGGAAGCCCTCGGTCTCGAGGCAGAGGCCCGAGTGGGGTCCGTACACGGCCCCGCCCCGGCCCACCCGCCGCCGGATCGCGTGCCCCGAGTACAGCTGGACCCCCGGCTGGGTCGTCTCCACGGCGAGGGTCCGACCGCCGGCGGCCACGGTGGCGCAGGGGCGCAGTACCCCGGGAGCGCCGTCGACCACGAAGCAGTGGTCGTACCCGCCCGCCAGTCGCAGCTGGGGATGGGGTTCGTCGATCCGGTCCCCGAGGCGGCGGGGCGTGCGGAAGTCGAGGGGCGTGCCCGAGACGTCGAGGATCCGCCCCGTCGGAATCGTCGCCTCGTCCACCTCGAGGAAGGCCGACGAGGCGAGGGCGACCTCGTGATCGAGCACGCCGTCGCCGCCGGTGAGGTCGAGGTAGACGTGGTTCGTCGGGTTCACCACCGTCGGAGCGTCGGTCGTGGCCCGGTACCGGATCTCCAACGCTGCCGGCGGGACGGCCCGGTATTCGACGTGCGCGGTCAGGTTCCCCGGATATCCCTCGTCGCCCGCGGGACTCTCGTGCCGGAGGACCACGCGGTCCGCCTCGGCCGCCTCGACCTCCCAGACGACCGTGTCGAACCCCCGGGCGCCACCGTGGAGGTGGTGCTCGCCCCGGTTCGGGGTCACCTCGACCGACCGGCCGTCGAGGGGGAAGCGGGCCCCACGGATCCGGTTGGCGAAGCGCCCGACGACGGCACCGAAGTACTGGGGATCGTGGAGCCATCCCTCCAGGGTGTCGAAGCCGAGCGCGACGTCGGTCACCTCGCCGGCGGCGTCGGGGACCCGCACCGAGGCGAGGATGGCGCCGTACGTGAGGACGTCGACCGCCAGGTCACCGGCGGCGATGGCGAGGCGGTCGACCCTGCGTCCGTCCGGAAGGGCGCCGAACGCGGCGCGAGTCATCCGGTGACGGTCAGCTCGCCCTGCATCGAGGGGTGGATCTCGCAGTGGAACGCATAGGTGCCGGGATCGTCGAAGGTCCGGCGGTACTCGCCGTCGGTGATCGTGCCGGAGTCCCACAGCCCGTCGTCGGAGGTGAAGGTGTGGGGGGCGCCGTCGGCATTGGTGACGACCACCTCGGTGCCCGCTTCGATCGTGATCGGGTCACCGAAGTCGAACCCCTCGATCACGATGCTGGCGGTGCCGCCCCCGCTCCCGGCCGTGGTCGTGGCGGCGTCGGTCGTGGTCGTGGCGGCGTCGGTCGTGGTCGTGGCCGCGTCGTCGTCACCGCAGGCGGCGAGGACGAGCACGAGGGCCGCGAGGGCGGCGATGGGTCGCATGGGAGTATCCCCCTCCGTCGAGTTCAGTCGGGAATGTAGGGGCCGGATCGTTCGAAGACCGGGTTTCCGTCGATGTAGGTGGCGACGACGTGGCTCCGGGCGTCCCATGGATCACCGTCGAGGAGCAGGAAGTCGGCGTCCTTGCCCGTCTCCAGGCTCCCCACCCGATCGGCGACCCCGAGGATTCCCGCCGGGTTCAGGGTGACCGTCTCGAGGGCCCGGGCGGGGTCGAGCCCCTCCCGGATGGCGAGGATCACGAGGTCCCGCAGGTGATGGACGGGGTTGAAGGGCGAGTCCGTCATGATCGCCACCGTCGCCCCCGCCTCCACCATGAGGCCCGGCGTCGCCGGCGTGTGACGGTTGAGTTCGCGCTTGGCGCGGTCGCCGAACAGCGGTCCCACGGCGACGGGGATCCCCCGGGAGACGATCTCGTCGGGGATCCGGTAGGACTCGGTGGCGTGGTCGATCACGAGGTCGTACCCGAACTCCTCCGCGAGTCGGATCGCCGTGCGGATGTCGTCGATGCGGTGCGCGTGGTTGCGGACCGGGATCTCGCCGTCGAGCACCATGAGCAGCGCCTCCTTGCCCAGGTCCCGCTTCGGCGTCCGCACGGGGCTGCGCTCCTCTGCCGGCTTCGCCGCCTGGGCCGCCACCTGCCGGTCGTGATGCTCGTGGTCGCGTCGGTACTCGAGCGCCTCCACGAACGCCTTCCGGGCGAGGTAGGCGGCGCCCATGCGGGTGCCGGGCGCCCGGTTCCGATGCTCGCCCACGCGCTTGGGGTTCTCGCCGAGCGCCATCTTCAGACCGGCCGGCGCCCGCACCACCATGTCGTCGGCGACCAGGCCGACCGCCTTCACGACCGTCACCTGCCCGCCGATGGGGTTCGCCGAGCCGTGGGTGATGCCGAGCGTCGTGACGCCCCCGCGCCGGGCGTCCTCGAAGCCCACGTCCTCGGGGTGGATGGAATCGAGGGTCCGCACGTACGCGGTGACCGCCTCCGACACCTCGGTGCCGTCGTGATCGTCCTTCGCTCCCTCCCCCCAGATGCCGGTGTGGGCGTGACAGTCGACGAGCCCCGGGAGGAGGTAGCGGCCCGAGCAGTCGACCACGTCGGCCCCCTCCGGCGGGGGGCCCTCGCCCACCGAGACGATCCGCCCGCCCTCGACGACGAGCGTGCCGCGTTCGATCGGCGGTCCGACCGCCGTCCAGATCGTGGCGTCGGTGTAGGCCTCCACGGGTGGCACGGTACCCATCCCTCCGGCCCGACACCGATCGGGCGATCCGCCCGGTGCCCGATACGCTCGTCGCCCATGACCGACACCGCTCCCCGACGGGGCGACGACGCACCGGCGCTGTCGCTCCCCACCCTCGCCGGCGGGACCTTCGATCTCCACCGCGACCGCGAGGCGCCGGTGATCGTCTCGTTCCTGCGCCATGCCGGGTGACTGATCTGTCGAGCCCATCTCGTGAAGATGGTCGAGCGATGGGATCGGATCGAAGCCGCCGGCGGCGCCGTCGTCGTCGTGCACGACGACCCCGAGGACGTGCGGGCCGGCCTGCTCCACGACCTCGAGCCGCCCTTCCCCGTGCTGGTGGACGGAGACCGACGCGCCTACGAGGCCTGGGGCCTCCGCCGGCTCGCCTGGTGGCGCATCTTCGGCGATCCCCGCGTCTGGTGGCAGTACCTGAAGTTCGCCCTGCGGGGCGAACGGTTCCTCCCCTGGGGATCCGACATCCTGCAGATGGGCGGTGACTTCGTGGTCGACACGGCCGGATCGGTGACCTACGCCCGGCCCCAACGGTCCGACACGCGGCCCCCCGTCGGCGAGCTGGTCGAGGCGCTGGAGGCCGCCGGCTGAGGCCGCAGGGTCCTCGGTCGGCCGCTCGACGCCGCCGGCCGCCCATCGGCCGTAGGCTCCGTCGGGCGAGGAGGTGGACCGTGTCGGTCCCGAGGGTCACGAGGGAACAGGTGCTCGCCTTCCGCGGTCGCGACCTCGTTCGGCGGCTCCCGCCCGGCGCGCGGTCGCGACGAGCCGCCGCCCGGGCGGGCCTGCAGGACAGCGTTCCGCGAGCCGCCGTGCTGTCGCTGCACGCACGCGTGGACGGCGTCGACGCCGGCGACTGGGACGCACCCGACCTCGTCCAGCTGTGGGGCCCCCGATTCAACGTCTACGTGGTCGCAGCGGAGGACCTCGCCGTCTTCTCGCTCGGACGGCTGCCCCGGAGCACGGCGGGCCGCGAACGAGCCGAACGGCTCGCCGACCGGCTCGCCGGGGCGCTCGGGGAGACCACCGAGACCTATGCGGAGGCGGGCCGGATGCTCGGCGAGTCGCCCAACATGCTCCGGTACGCCGCGACCACGGGACGGGTGGTACTGCGCTGGGACGGAGCCCGGCGCCCCACGATCCGAATGGTGCGGGCACCCGACGTCGATCCGGACGAGGCGCGCCTCGAGCTCGCCCGGCGCTTCCTGCGCGTGTTCGGGCCCGCCACCGGCGACGACTTCCGGCGCTGGGCCGGTGTCGCCGCGGGCGACGCGGCGACCACGTTCGCCGCCCTCGAGCCGGAGCTGTCGCCGGTCGAGTCCCCCATCGGCGACGCCCTGATCCTCGGCGCCGACGAGGACGCGCTGCTCGGTGCAGGATCCCCCACCGCGAACGTCCGGCTGCTCCCCAGCGGCGATGCCCACTGGCTCTGGTGGGGCGAGCAGCGAGCGCTCCTCGTCCCCGACGCGCGCCGCCGGGGTCGCCTCTGGACCCCTCGGGTGTGGCCCGGCGCGGTGGTCGTCGACGGCGAGGTCGCCGGGACCTGGCGGCGTGCCGGAGCCGGGTTGACGGTGTCCCCGTGGGGCCCGGTGACAGACCGCGTCCGGGACGAGATCGAGGCGGAGGCGGCGGCGCTGCCCCTCGACGACGCCGTCACCGTGACGTGGTCGTGATCGTCCTCAGCCGCCCGCCAGCCCTGCCCGCACCCGGTCGGGCGTGAGGGGCAGCACGTCGAACCAGACGCCGGTGGCGTCGTGGAGCGCGGCGACGAGTGCCGGGGCGTAGGGGATGTACGGCATCTCGGCCATCCCCCGGACCCCGTGCGGGCCGAGCGGGTTCGGGTGCTCGACGAGGACGGTCTCGATGCGCCGGGGGCCGTCGCCGATCCCCGGGATCAGGTACTGGCTGAGGCGGGGGTTCACGATCATCCCGTCCACCAGCTGCAGGTGCTCGGTGACCGCGTACCCGTGGGCCTGGACCACGGCGCCCTCGTTCTGCCCCTCGATGAGGCCGGGGTTGAGCGCCCTGCCGACGTCGACCGCCGTCACCACCCGGTCCACGCGGATGATGCCGGTCTCCACGTCGACGGAGGCGTCGACGGCCTCGGCGACGTAGCCGTAGGCGAAGTTCGGCGTCGAGGGACCCCCGTCGGGATCCAGCATCTCGGTGCGGGGCGGCTCGTAGCGGAACATCCCCACGGCCGGCCGGTCGCCGTCGAGCCAGGCCTTCCGGGCCTCCTCGGCGGCGCCGAGGATGGCGTTGCCCTGCATGAAGGTGAGCCGCGACGCCGACGCCGAGCCCGAATCGCCGGTCGAAGCCGTATCCGACCACACGGCGTCGACCGCGTCGAAGGGCAGGTCGAGGGCGTCGGCGGCGAGCTGGCGGAGCACGGTGTGGGCGCCCTGGCCCACCTCGGCCGCCGCCGCGTGGAGCGTCGCCCGGTCGCCGGAGTAGACGATCCGGGCCTCCGACCGCTCGGGGAAGCCGAACGAGAAGCCGATGTTCTTGAGCCCACAGGCGAAGCCCCGCCCGCGCCGGGTCGCCGCCGGGTCGCCGGACAGGGACCGGAACGAGTCGACCGGGCCGGTGTCGGGCGGCGGAGAGCCCCATCCGGCGGCCTCGGCGCAGGCGTCCACCACCTCACGCAGGCTCACCCCCTCGGGCAGGGGGGTGTGGGTGGGCCCCGGGTCGCCCTCGGCGAGGAGGTTGCGGCGGCGGATCTCGACGGGGTCCATGTCGAGGGCCTCGGCGAGCTTGTTCATCTGCGACTCCGCGGCGAAGGCGCCCTGGGGGGCGCCGAACCCCCGGAACGCACCGCCGGGCACGGTCGTCGTGTAGACGCCGTACGAGTCGAGCCGGATGTTCGGGCAGCGGTAGGGCCCGCCGACGGTCAGATGCAGGTTCCCCAGCACCTTGTTCGTCGTGTAGTTGTAGGCGCCGGCGTCCAGCACGGCTTCGGCCTCCACGGCGACGAGCGTCCCGTCGGCCCTGGCCCCCCAACGGGCCCGGATCCGCCCGCGGTGGCGCTTGTGGTGCCCGACGATGGACTCCTCCCGCGACCACCGGGCCCGGACGGGTCGCGTCTCGCCCCGCTCGGCCAGCCGCAGGGCCGCGAGGGCGAGGACGATCTGCAGGCTCATGTCCTCGCGGCCGCCGAAGGCGCCGCCGACCGCCGGGTAGACGATCCGGACCGCCTCCGGAGGGAGGTCGAGCGCGTGGGCCACCTGGTGGCGGTCCTCGTGGGTCCACTGGCCCGCGATCGCCACGGTGACCCGGCCCTCCTCGTCGACGAAGGCGGTGGCGGCCTCCGGCTGCAGGTAGGCGTGCTCCTGGTGCGGCACCTCGTAGACCCCCTCGACCACGACGTCCGCCTCCTCCCATCCGGCGGCGAGGTCCCCCCGGCGGGTGGTGTAGTGGAGGTAGGTGTTGGCCCCCGACTCGGGATGCACGAGCGGCGCCTTCGGCGCCCGGGCGGCGTCGACGTCACCGACGACGGGGAGGTCCTCCCAGGTGACGTCGATCGCCTCCGCAGCCGCCCGCGCCGTGGCGCGGTCCTCCGCCACCACGAGGGCGACGTGGTCGCCCTCCCAGCGGCTCACGTCGGCGGGGACCTTCGAGCGGCCGGTGTCGTCGAGTCCGACCATCACGGGCTGGTCGAACATGGTCAGTCCGTACTCGTTCACCGGGACGTCGGCGGCCGTGAACACCGCCACCACGCCGGGCAACGCCCGGGCGCCCTCGAGGTCGATCGCCGTCATGCGGGCGTGGGCCCGGCCGCTGAAGACGGCCACGGCGTGGAGCGCCCCGGAGCCCTCCAGGTCGTCGGGGTAGCGGGCCGCACCCGTCACCTTGTCCGGGGCGTCGACCCGCGGGACGGAACCACCGATGGTCACGGCGCCGCCGATCGGATCGCCTCGAGGATCTTCGTGTACCCGGTGCACCGGCAGAGGTTGCCGCTCAGGCCCTCCATGATCACCTCGTCGGCCGGGGCGTCCACCTCGTCGAGGAGCGCCGCCCCGGCGACGAGGAACCCGGGGATGCAGTACCCGCACTGCACGGCGGCCTCGTCGACGAAGGACCGCTGGACGGGATGGAGCGCACCGTCGGCGAGCCCCTCGACCGTCGTGATCTGGGCCCCCGCGGCTCGCACGGCGGGCACGAGACAGGACATCACGGCGGCACCGTCGACGAGGACCGTGCACGCCCCGCACTCGCCCTCCGCACACCCCTCCTTCGTCCCCGTGAGCGACACGCCGGCCGCCGGACCGGCGACCTCGCGCAGCCAGTCGAGCAGAGTCACCCCGACGGCGTCGCCGGCCGTGATCGGCCGACCGTTCACGGTCGTCTCGACCCGGTCCACGTCCACGGGCACCGTCGCGACGAAGGCCGTGCCGGCGGACGACAGCAGAACCGGCGGCGGCCGCTCGGCCGTCGTCCCCTCCCGCAGGGCCCGAAGCGCCCGCAGCGTCATCGTCTCGACGAGGTCACGTCGGTACGCGGCCGGGGCCCGCACGTCGTCGATCGGCCTCACCGACGCCGCGACCTGGGCGGCGACCGGTCCGAGCACGTCGTCCTCGAGCCCCGTCCCGACGAGGGCGCCCACCGGCCCGGAGACGATCGTGGGGGCCACCGACCCGAGGAGGAGCCGGGCGTCGGTGACCGTCCCGTCACCGTCGCGGGTGACGACGGCGGCGAGGTGCACCACCGAGATCGCCTGGGCCGAGCGCAGGCCCGCCTTCACGAACACCCCGTCTTCGCCCTCGCCGAGGGCCCGGACGCGCAGGCCGGTGACCAGCTCGTCGGGGGCGAGCACGGTCCCGCGGACCCCGGTGTGGAAGTCGGCCAGGTCGATCGAGCGGCGGCCCCGGTGTGAGGCCACCTCCACCGTGGTCCCCAGGGCGCGCAGCGGGGTGATCGTGTCGTTCGCCGGACTGGCCGTCACCACGTTGCCGACGACGGTTGCCTGGTTCCGTAGCTGCGGGGAGGCGACCTCCCGGCAGGCCTGGGCGAGGGGAGTCAGCCGGTTCCGGCAGATCGACGACGCGACGACCTGGCCGTGGGTCACGAGGCAG
>JAWVYO010000033.1:0-23220 GCA_033722675.1 Acidimicrobiia bacterium
GAAGACGTTGTTGGCCTGGCCGATCCGGTGGCGGCGCCCGCCGGCGACCACGTCGTCGAAGGGGCTGCCGGTGGCCACGAGGGCTCGCCCCTCGCTCCACGCCAGCAGGTCGGCCGGCGTCGCCTCGGCCTTCGAGGTCGGGTTCGACAGCGGCATGATCACCGGCCGATCCGTCGACGCCGCCATCGCCTTGACGATCGGCTCGTCGAAGCGGCACGCCTGGCCGCACACCCCGATGAGCACGGTGGGACGGTAGGCCTCCACCACGGAGCCGAGCGCCATGTCGTCGGTGAGCCCGATCCGGCCGGCGGCCTCCCGATCGATCGCCGCCGCCCGCTTGCGGGCGACGAGCCCGGGACGGTCGGCGACGAGCGGACCGTGGCTGTCCATCACGACGAGACGATCGTCGCGGGCGTCGATGGTCGCGGCGAGCTGGGCGCGGATGCCGAGGCCCGCGGACCCCGCTCCCACCACGAGGATCCGCTGGCGGTCGAGGGATCCGCCCGTGGCCCGCATGGCGCTCATGAGCCCGGCGACGACCACCGCAGCCGTTCCCTGGATGTCGTCGTTGAACGACGGGACGGTGCCCCGGTGGTCCTCGAGGTTCCGGAACGACGTCGCGTTGGCGAAGTCCTCCCACTGGAGGAGGGCGTCGGGGAACACCTCGCCGATGGCGTGCACGAACTCCTCGACGAGCGACCAGTAGGGCTCACCCCGCTGCCGGGGACCGTGCCACCCCAGGTACATGGGGTCGTCGAGCAACTCCCGGTTCTCGGTCCCGACGTCGAGTGAGACCGGGAGCGTGCGTCCCGGATGGATGCCCGCCGCCGCCGTGTAGAGGGCGAGCTTTCCGATGGGGATCCCCATGCCGCCGGCGCCCTGGTCGCCGATGCCGAGGATCCGTTCGTTGTCCGTGACCACCACGACCTCGACGTCCCGGCGCGCGGCGCGTCGCAGGATGCCGACGATGCCACCGCGGTCCTCGGGGGTGATGTAGACGCCGCGGGCGCGCCGGAAGATCCGGCTCCACGAGGCGCAGGCCTCGGCGACGGTCGGCGTGTAGACGAGGGGGACGATCTCGCGGAGGTTCTCGAGGACGAAACGGAAGAAGAGGGTCTCGTTGCGATCGTGGAGACCGGCCAGGTAGATGTGTCGTTCGAGCGGTGTCGACTTCGATCCGAGGGCGGTGGCGACGCGACGCAGCTGCTCGTCCATCGTCGACACGTGCGCCGGCAGGAAGCCTCCGAGGTCGAATGCCTCGCGCTCCGAGACCGAGAAGGCGGTCCCCTTGTTGAGGAGCGGCTCCTCCAGCAGCGCCCGACCCCGCAGGGAGACCGGCAGGTACATCTCCCCGGTGCGGGCGTCGATGGCGGGGCGGAAGCGCATGGGACCTCCAGGTGGATGTGCCCCACCGTATGGACGTCCCGGGCGACGGGACCAGAGGAGGAGGTCACCGGCGTTGCCCGGTCCACCCCGTATGCTGCCCCTCCATGAGCAGCCGCAAGGGATCGAAGCAGGGCGGCAAGCGTCCGCCACGCCCCGCGTCGGAGGGACGCAGCCGCGTCGGCATCTACGTCGCCGCCGGCATCGGCGTCGTGGCCTTCATCGGGCTCGTGGCCTTCATCACGAGCGACATCGCCGAGAACCCCCAGGGCTCCGCGGATCCGCCGCCCGGCGTCGAGGTCGTGTCGATCGAGGCACCGGCCCACACCGAGAACCCGGTCGCGTACTCGTCGACCCCCGGAGCGGGCGGGCCGCACCACCCCAGGTGGCTCACGTGTCAGGCCTACGACGAGCCGGTCATCGAGGAGATGGCGGTGCACACCCTCGAACACGGCGCCATCTGGATCGCCTACCAGCCGGACCTCCCCGAGGGCGACATCGAGGCGCTCGAGGGCCTCACCCGCAGCAGCCAGGTGATGTCGAGCCCCTACCCGGGCCTCGACGTGCCCGTCGTGCTCACCGCCTGGGCACGGCAGCTGCGGATGGACACCGTCGACGTCGACGTCGCCGACCAGTTCATCCGGGCCTTCCGGGACGCCACCGCCCCCGAGGCGAACTCGAGCTGCTGATCTAGGCTGGCGGGCTCATGCGGCGCCGCCTCTCCATCCACCTCGTCGCCTGGGTCGTGGGCATCGCCGTCATCCGGGTGGGCGTCGTGCCTCCTGAGGTGTGCGGCCCCGACGCCGATGCGCCGGCCGTCGCCGCGTCGATCACCGGCGCGGTCGACTGGATCGTCGACAACCAGTTCGAGAGCGGGCGCTACACCTACGGCTACGACGCCACGACCGACGAGGTGAACCCCGCGTACAACCCGGCGCGTCACGGAGGCGTGACGATGTCGCTCTATCAGACAGCCCTCTGGTTCGACGAGGGCGCGCTGGGGGCCGCCGATCGCGGGCTGGCGTACGTGCTCGACGAGATCGTCGAGCGCGACGGCTGGCTGGCCTGGCGTCCCGCCGGACAGGACATCCCCGTCGGCGCCAACGCCCTGCTGCTCGCCGGGCTCACCTATCGGCGCGAACTCACCGGCGACCCCCTCCACGACGATCTCATGCGGGGGATCGCCGGGTTCCTCGTGGCCCAGCAGCAGCCGGACGGCAGCGTGTTCGCCTACTACGACCCGCGCGTCGACGAGGTTCGGCCCGTGTACGGCCTGTTCGCCACCGGTGAGGCGTCGTGGGCCCTCGCCCGCATGGAGCGGCTGTTCCCCGGGGAGGGGTGGGGAGAAGCGGCGTCGGCGACGCTCACCTACATGGCGACCGAACGCGACCGCGTGGAGGGCCGGCTGACGCGCCTCCCCGACCACTGGGCGGCCTACACCCTGTCGGAGATGGATCCCGCAGACGTCACCGAGGTGCAGCGCGAGTACGCCCGGGACCTCGCAGGGTTCTTCGGCATCCGGCTCCGCTTCGAGGCACAGCGGCGGGGCACCGGCTTGAACCTCCTGCTCCGGTGGTATCCGGGCCCCCCGGCGGGGGTCGGAACGGCGGGTGAGGGGATGGCGGCCCTGTGGCGACTGGCGCTGCGGGATCCGGGCCTGTCCGATCTCGTCCCCGCGATGGAGGAGCGGATCCTCTGCACGGCGGGCTTCTCGATCGACCGGCAGGTCGCCGGCGGGGCCGCCTCCGCCTACCCTCGCCCGGAACTCGCCGACGGCGCCTGGTTCTACCGGGGGTACACACAGATGGACGGACAGCAGCACGTGCTCTCGACGATGCTCGGGGCGTGGCAGGTCCTCGAGGAGCGGACCGGATGAACGGACTCCTCCTGGGGCTGGCGCTCGTCGCCGCCGTGAACCCGCCGCGGACCCGCACCGGGTTGCCGGAGACGACCACCGGCCGGGCCCGGCTTCCCGTCCTGCTCCTCGGGTCGGGCATCGCCCTCGCCGTGGTCGCCGGCCTGGCGTGGTGGTCGGGCCCGTTGCTCGACGCCCTCGACGTCTCTCCGGAGACGTTCCGGATCGCCGCCGGCCTCGTGGCCGGTATCGCCGGGCTCCGCTCGATCATCCGGACCTCGCCGGGTGCCGAACCCGAGCTGCCGGGTCTCCGGTCTGCCGTCTGGCCCGTGGCCTTCCCGCGCCTGGTGGCACCCGAGGTCGTGGCGCTCGCGATCACCGCCGGATCGGAGGACGGCGTCACGGGGACGGTCGCCGCCGCCGCCGTCGCGTTCGCCGCCCTCGCGGCCCTGGGCCCGCTGCGACGGGGCGCGGTCACCGACGGTGCCCTCCGGTGGGCCGGCGCCGTGCTCGGCATGGTGCTCGTCGTGATCGGCGCGGTCCTCATGATCGACGGGGTGCGCGAGGTCTGACGGCCGACGCCGCCGGATCGCAGCCCTCCTAGCCTGGCGATCGACGCAGAAAGGCGGACGATGAGACGATCGCGGATCACGGGGCTCGGGATGCATCTGCCCGAGCGGGTCGTCACGAACGACGAACTCACCGAGCACATGGAGACCTCCGACGAGTGGATCGTCCAGCGGTCGGGCATCAGGGAGCGACGCTGGGCGGACCCCGACACCGCGACGAGCGATCTGGGCGTCGCCGCGGCGGAGGACGCCCTCGCGGACGCCGGGCTGGAGCCCGGCGACGTCGACATGATCGTGTTCGCGACGCTCAGCCCGGACCACTACTTCCCCGGCGCCGCCTGCTTCCTCCAGGCGAAGATGGGCATGGGCGGCATCCCCGCCATCGACGTCCGACAGCAGTGCACGGGGTTCGTCTACGGGCTGTCGCTGGCGGACGCCTACGTCCGGACGGGCATGGCGGACCGGGTGCTCGTCGTCGGTGCGGAGATCCACTCCAAGGGTCTCGACGTCTCGACGTCGGGGCGCGACGTCGCCGTCCTCTTCGGCGACGGCGCCGGCGCCGCCGTCGTCACGTCCACCGAGGTCTCCGATCCGGACACCGACGCCCACGTGCTGTCGTCACACCTCCACGCGGACGGCACCGGCGCGGAGGAGCTGTGGCTCCCCGCGCCGGGGATGGCGTACGACCGCTTCATGACCCCCGACCAGATCGAGGCCGGGCTGCAGTATCCGCAGATGAACGGACGGACGGTCTACGTGAACGCCGTGAAGCGGATGTCGGAGGCCGTCGTCGAGGCGGCCGAGGCGAACGGTGTCGCCGTCGAGGACGTCGACCTGTTCCTGTTCCACCAGGCGAACCTGCGGATCAACCAGGCGGTGGCCAACCACCTCGGCATCGCCGACGACCGGGTCTTCAACACGATCGAGCGCTACGGGAACACCACCGCGGCGACGATCCCGATCGGGATGCACGAGGCCCGGGCGGCGGGAGCGCTCGAGCCGGGCATGCTGGTGATGCTCGCGGCCTTCGGCTCCGGATTCACCTGGGGATCGAACCTGCTCCGGTTCTGATCAGGCTCCGTCGCCCCCGCCGTCGCCGCCTCCGCCTCCGCCGTCGCCGTCGCCCTCCTCGGGCTCCTCGACCTTGCAGGCGTCGCTGGTCGGACTCAGGCGGTCCCGCGTGCCCGGCGGGGCGTCGCAGGGATGGACGTCGATGATCTCGGGGTTGCCCCGGTAGCGGACGTCCCACGACTCGGTGGTGGTGGTGCCGTCGGGGTACGTGATGTCTCGGTAGTTCGTGACGCTCCAGCCGAAGCTGCCGTTCGATACCACGACCTGCTCGCCGCGGGCGACGTTCGGGTTGGCGTGGTAGACGGTGGGCGGCGACGACCAGCAGCACCGATCCGACAGGCGGGACTCGACGATCAGGCCGCCGTTGTCGCCGTAGATCTCGGCCGTGACCGACGTGTCGGTGTGGTTGGTCCGCACGACGATCCAGTTCTCGGTGTTGTTCCGGAAGACGAGGTTCGGGCTGGGGAACCCGAGCGTCGCTTCGCGAGCCTCGGGATACCGGCTGAAGTAGATGGTGTGGGGCTGGTGCTCGATGTCCTCGAGCCCGGCGAAGAAGACGGCGTTGTAGAGCGTCGTGGTGAACTGGCTCGTTCCGCCGCCGATGTTGATCGGGTCGTCACAGCAGTAGACCTCGTTGCCGATGATCGCCCCGGCCGCCACGTAGCCCTTCGCCCGGGTGCGCTGGCCGACGATCTCGTTGAGGTCGAAGATGCCGCCCGGCGGGATCCAGGTGTCGTCGGCGGCGTCCGCGATGAGCTGGATGTTGATCACCCGGCTCTTGCAGCACTGGTAGAAGGTCGTGAACTCGGCGAGCTGTTCCTTGATGCCGAAGGCCTCGAGATCGGCGGTGGAGACGTCGGCTTCCTCGCCGGGGCGGTAGCCGAAGGTGGCGCGGCGATCCTCGGAGCCGGCAGCGATCTGCACGGCCGCGGCGATGGTGGTGGGGTCGGGCTCGAACTCGGGGATCGACTCGACGAGGCGGACCTCGTTCTCCTCCTCGTCGATGATGAGCTCGCCGTCGACGGGGGTGGTCGACACGAGCGAGCTGAGGGTTCCGGCGTGGGCGAGGATCGGCTCGCTGGCCAGGTAGACGGAGTACCGGGGGACGTCCCCCGAGTCGTCCCGGACGAGCCGGACGGCCTCCGCAATGACATCGGGCGGGAAGGTGAGGCGGGTGCCGTACTCCTCGTTGTAGAGCGTGACCGGTCCGTCGAGGTACTGCTCCACCTTCGCCTTGACGGCGTCGAGCTCGGCGGGGTCGACCGGCGGCTCGATCGGTACGGTCGGGAGTGCGATGGGCTCGCCGGACTCGTCCATGACGGCGGCGGTGAGGATCCGGGTGGCCTCCTCGCGGTCGACCGCGATGCCCGCCCGGGGGTAGTCGATCTCGACACGGCCGGCCTCGTACCGAACGTCGCCGACGGTGGGCGCCTCCCGGATCTGCTCGGCGCCCCACCTGGCGACGACGGCGGCGATGTCCTCGGTCGAGAAGGTGTAGGGCAGATCGATCTCCACGGGCTCGGTTCCGCCGAAGCGATCGAACCACCAGCCGAGCTGGGTCCCGAGGCCGCCCTCGCGGCCGACCTGCATGGCCTCGGCCAGGATGGCCTGCTCGTCGACGTCGAAGCCGATCTCGGCCCGGCTGAGCGCGAACTCCTGTCCGAGGATGGTGACGGGGATCGTCGTCTCCAGCAGTTCGGTCTCGAGGTCCTGGAGGGCGGCGAGCGCGTCGCCCTCGCCGAGGCCACTGATGCGCACCCCGTGGACGCTGACGTCACCGAGGATCTCGCCGTCGTTCGTGGCGCGGTCCACCGCGAACACGATGCCGACCATGAGGGCGAGCGAGACCGGCACGAGGAGGACGACGAGGGCGATCTTGAGGGGTCGTGACATGGGAGGGTTCAGCGGGCGGGGTTGTCGCTGGGCAGCGAAGTGTACCCGGGCCATCGAATTGTGGAGCTCACCTCTCGGGACGTCGCGCGATCGCCTCGATGGCCGGACCGATCTCCTCGTCGACCCAGGCCCGATAGGCCTCGGGGGACGGATGGAGCCCGTCGTCGACCACCGAAGGTGGTCGATTCTGCCACACACGGGCGGGATCGGCGAGTCGATGGCCACGTTCGGTGGCGAGCCGGGCGATGGCGGCGTTCCAGCGGCCGACCGCCGCCGAGATGGCCGACCGGTCGCGGTCGGCGGCGAAGGGCGTCGTCGACCAATCGGGGATCGTGAGGCACAGCACCCGATCAGGATCACCGCCGGCGAGTCGCGTGGCTCGGTCGAGGAGCGCCGACAGTGCTCCCTCGCGCTCGGTGGGCTCCGCCCCCTCGTACTGATCGTTGACGCCGACGAGCACCGTGACGACGTCGGCGGGCGCGGGTGCGACGTCGTCGACCGCTTCGGTCAGCTCTGCGACGGTCCACCCCGTGGCGGCGACGATCTCGACGTCGGCGCCGATGCGCCGCGCCGCCAGTGCCGGCCACGACTCGATGGTCGGGACGCCCTCGCCGATCGTGTAGCTGTCGCCGAGGCAGAGGAGTCGGGTCACCCCAGATCGCGCAGCAGGCGCTCCACATGGCCCGATGCCCGGACGTTGCGCCACGCCTCCTCGATCGTGCCGTCGCCTCCGATGACGAACGTCGACCGTATGAGCCCCTCGTACTCCCTGCCGTAGTTCTTCTTGGTCCCCCAGGCGCCGAAGGCCTCGGCGACGGCGTGGTCCGGATCGGACAGGAGCCGGAAGGGGAGATCGTGCTCCTCGCGGAACTCGGCGAGCCGTTCCGGCTCGTCGGGGCTCACGCCGAGGATGCGATACCCGGCCTCGGCGAAGCGATCGTGGTCGTCGCGGAAGTCGCAGGCCTGGGTGGTGCATCCGGGCGTGAAGGCGGCGGGATAGAAATAGAGGACGGTGGGTCCTCCGCCGAGGTCCGACAGGGAGACGGTCGTGCCGTCGTCGGCGGTGAGTGTGAAATCGGGTGCCGGATCTCCGACGTCCATCGGTCTTCCTCCTGTGTCAGCCGGTGCGCGCCCGCAGCTGCCCGCAGGCGGCGTCGATGTCCTGGCCGCGGGTGTCGCGCAGCGTCGCCGTGGCCCCTGCGTCCTCCAGCCACCCCATGAAGCGGTCGACCGAGTCGTCGTCGGGACGCTCCTGCGGCGCCAGCGGTGTCGGGTTGAGCGAGATCACGTTGACGTGGGCCGCCAGGTCGTTGGCGATGGACGCCAGCGCCCGCGCCTGATCGGGCGTGTCGTTGACACCCGCCATGAGCGTCCACTCGATGGAGACCCGCCGACCCTTCTTCTCGAAGTACTCGGCCGCCGCGTCGATGAGCCGGTCGATCGGGTAGCGCTTGTTCAACGGGACGAGGGACGTTCGGGTCTCGTCGTCGGCGGCGTGGAGACTCAGGGCGAGGCGCACCGGCCAGGGCTCGTCGGCGAGCCGGCGCATGCCGGGCTCGACGCCGACCGTCGACACGGTGATCGACCGGGCCGAGATCCCCATGACCTCGACCATCCGCCGGATCGCCTCCCGGACGTGCTCGTAGTTCGCCAGCGGCTCGCCCATGCCCATGAACACCACGTTCGTCACTCGCCCTGGGGCCCCCGCCAGGGGATGCTCGGCGAGCCACGCGGCGGCGTAGGCGACCTGGGCGACGATCTCGCCGGCGTCGAGGTGGCGTTCGAAACCGAACTGGCCCGTGGCGCAGAAGGTGCAGGCCATGGCACAGCCCGCCTGGCTCGAGATGCACAGCGTCGTGCGGCCCGGATAGCCCATCAGGACCGATTCGATGGCCGAGCCGTCGGGGGTGCGGAAGAGCCACTTCACGGTGCGCCCGCCGTCGGCGGTCTGCACGGTCTCGACGTCGAAGGGCCAGAGATCGGCGGCCAGCCGCTCCCGGAGGTCCAGTGGGAGGTTCGTCATCGCCCCGACGTCGAGGACGGGGTGCTCGTACAGCCACTCGCGGAGCTGGTCGGAGCGGAAGGCCGGTTCGCCGGGCAGCAGCGTGTCGAGGGCGTCGGGATCCGTCCGGTAGAGCACGGAGCCCCTCAGGCGCGGGCGGCGGCCTGGCCGACCCAGTCCTCGACGAACGCGGCCGGTGCGCCCACCGTGTCGGCCACCGTCTCCGGATCGGCGGCGGCGAGCGCAGCGAACGTCGCGATGCCGGCGTCCGCGAGGCGACGCTTGTAGACGGGGCCGATGCCGCTGATCTCCGACAGGTCGTCCGACCCGGTCGCCGCCGGTGTCGGCGTACCGGTCGGCGGTGTACGGAGGCGTGGGGCCTGATCGTGGCTCCGCACCGGTTCGACGGGGGGACCCGAGATGCGCTCGCGCAGCAGCCACAGTGCCGCGCAGACGGCGGCGCCCACACCGGCGAGGACGAGCATCGACCGCAGGAACCGTTTCATGGTGCCGATCCTACCGGTGTCCGGTCGCCGTCGAACGCGTGGCGGGGTGGCTCCGGGATCGTCCTACGCTTTCCCCCAGGAGGTGGACAATGGACAGGACGGAGCTCGTCTCGTTCCTCCGGGAGCTGCTCGCCGACGATCTCGAGGTCGCCGCCTACCGCGCCGATCCCGAGTCCTACCTGGCCCGACACGGGCTCGGCGACCTCGGCCGCACCGAACTGGACGAGGCGCTCCCCGAAGCCGTGGCCGGACTCGACGGCGATCGTCTCCGACTCGTGCGCCCGTACCTCGACGAGGCGGGACCGTCGGCGACCCTCGCCGAGGCCGTGGCGGGGATGCTGCCCACCGACGACGAGCCGCAGCCGCCCCGCGTGGACGTCGTCATCGAACCCCCCGAGTGAAGGTCGACGCCTATGTCGCGCCCGAGGGCGCGACGGGGGTGGCGGACGCCGCCCGCCGGGCCGTCCGGCTCGGGTACGACGGCGTCATGGTGCCCGAGCTCCGCAGCGATCCCTTCGTCCTCGCCGCCGAGGCGGCCCGGACCGCGCCGTCGCTGACCGTCGGTACCGCAGTGGCGGTGGCCTTCGCCCGGTCGCCGATGACCGTCGCCTACGCGGCGCGGGATCTCGCCGACCTGACGTCGGGACGCTTCGTGCTCGGGCTGGGGACCCAGGTCCGGGCCCACGTCGTCCACCGGTTCTCCATGCCCTGGTCGAGCCCCGTGGCCCGATTCCGGGAGTACCTCGCCGCCCTCCGGGCCATCTGGGACGCCTGGCAGCACGGGACCCCGCTGCGATTCCGCGGCGAGCACTATCGCTTCGCCCTCATGACGCCCGCCTTCGACCCCGGCCCGCCCGCGCACGGACCGATCCCGATCGCCGTCGCCGGCGTGGGCCCCGGCATGGCCGACCTCGCCGGCGAGACGGCCGACGGGCTCCACGTTCATCCCTTCCACACCGTGTCCTACCTGCGCGAGGTCGTGGCACCGGCGATCGCGGCGGGGGCCGCCCGGTCCGGCCGCACCCCGGGCGACGTCGAGCGGATCTGCTCGGTGATGGTGGCGACCGGTACGACCTCCGACGAACTCGAACGGGCGCGGGCGGAGGTGCGCCGCCAGATCGCCTTCTACGCGTCGACGCCGTCGTACCGGGGGGTCCTCGAGCACCACGGCTGGGGGGACGTGGGCCCGCGGCTCACCGCGATGTCGAAGCGAGGGGAGTGGGCGGCGATGGCGGATGTGCTCCCGGAGGATCTCGTCGAGGCGGTGGCCGTCGTCGCGCCCGTCGACGAGCTCGCCGGTCGCCTCCGGGAACGGTACGACGGCGTCCTGGATCGGATCGGGCTGTATCCGGGTGTGGCGCTCGCCGAGTCGGAGGAACGGGCGGTCGTCGCGGGGCTGCGCGGGGTGGGTCAGTCGAGGTGAGCGGCGTCGTTGTAGCGGGCCAACCGCGGCCCGGGGAACGACAGCGCGCTGATCGAGGCGTTGCCGATGCCGTCGAAGGGCCCGCCGAACACGTTGCCGTCGAGGGGGACGCCGGTCGCCCACCGCAGCGCCGCCAGGGTCGGACCGGCGTGGGTCCCGACGACGACGACGTCGCCGTCCGATCCGGCTCCGGCGATGTCGGCAAGGGCCTGCGAGACCCGCTCCGTGACGTCCGCCCACCGCTCGCCGCGGGGCCGGTACACGTCCTCGCCGGCTCGATACCGTGAGAAGAGGTCCGGCCATCCGGCCTCGATCTCCTCGGGGAGCAGGCCGTTCCAGGCGCCGTTCTCGATCTCCCGCAGCCGGCGGTCGGTCTCGAGGTCGAGTCCGAGGCGATCGGCCGTGGGCCCGACGGTGTCGCGGCACCGGCGCAGGTCGGAGGAGACGACGCGACTGATCGGCAGCGCAGCCAGCCGGTCGGTCAGGCGTTCCACCTGCCGGTGGCCGTGGCCGGTCAACGGCACGTCGGTCTGGCCGATGAATCGGCGTTCGGCATTGCCTTCGGCCTCTGCGTGCCTGACGAGGAGCAGCGTTACCATGGATTTACCACCGGTCCGTCAGGATACGACCCCATGCGCCGCACCCTCGTCTCGCTCGTCACGCTCGCCCTGGTCCTCGTCCTCGCGCCCTCCGCGGCGGCCGCGGGTGGCTGCGCCGAGCGGTTCCCCGGCGCCACCTTCGACACGTCGGCCACCGTCGGCCAGGTCGCCGTCGTCGGCGCCGGTCTCGTCCAGGACGTCGTCGACCGCTACGCACGCTCCTACGAGCCGGTCGTCACGATGGCCGGCGACCACTACGGGACCCTCGAGGGGGTGGAGGTCTGCGTCTTCGCCGACGCGGTGCCGCTCGATGCGGCGGACTACGACTATCCCGACAGCCTGCCGATCCGCTCGATCGCCTTCGCCGACGAGGGCCTGGTGGTCCTGTCCGCGTGGCGGGTGGCGGCGCCGATCGACGCCGGTCTCGTCGGGCTCACCCACGTCGCCCAGGTGCGGGCCGGTGGTGGCTCCTACCCCGAGCCCTTCGGCAGCGACGTGATCGGGTGGTACCGGAACGAGATCGAGGGGACCGTCGAGGCGGTGCACAACCGATTCGTCCGTTCGAACATCGGGTTGCGCGAGCCCTGGGATCCGATCCCGTGGCTCAGCGGGTCGCGCGGCGACGTGCTCGTGTGGAACGCCGAGACCGCCCTCAGCAGCTCTTTCGCCAGTTCCAACGCCTTCGGCGGGCCCGGCGACTTCGCCCACTTCGCCGTGGAGAACGGCGGACCCGATGTGCTGACCACCCTGGACGGCGACGCGGTGGCCGCCCTCGACGAGCAGTGGCGTCAGGCGCTCTTCGACGAGTCCGGGGCGATCCCCGGCGGCAGCCGCGGATGGATCCGGGGCGTCCTCTTCGCCCTCGGCGCCCTCGCCGTGGCGGTCGGTGTGGCGTGGTGGTCGTGGCGGATCAAGCGGCGGGAGAAGCAGTATCTCCTCGAACTCGCCCGCCGGCCCGAGCCCGTGCACGTGCCCGAGGCCGACGACGGACCGATCCGGGTGTCAGTCCCCGGCGGCCTCGGCCGACGAGACGCGGGGGTCGGCCGCGGCCGAGCGCGTGCCGTCCGCTCCGATCGAGATGATCGAGACCGGCCCCCATCCCGGCGGAAGGTCGGGACCGGGGTCGACCCGGTGGCCACGGGCGACGAGCCCGGCGACGACGCCTTCCGGCATCCGGGCCTCCGCGGCGAGGACTGACCCGGGTCCGACGTCGTCGAACGCCATGGACCAGCGCGGTCCGCGCTGAGCGTCGGCCGGGTCCTGACCGGCGACGAACAGCCGGGCGATGGCCTGCAGCAGGTACTGGGGCTGTTGGTGGCCGCCCCGGGTCCCCAGGAGCAGGTCCACCGATCCGTCGCGGGTCCACAGGGTGGGCGCCAGGGTGTGGAGCGGTCGTTTCCCGGGTGCTGCTTCGTTCGGGTGGTCGGTGACGAGGGAGAACCCCGCCCCCCGGTTGTGGAGCCACACGCCGGTGTCGGCGGCCGACAACCCGCTCCCGATGCCCATGAAGTTCGACTGGATGCACGACACGGCCAGGCCCGAGGCGTCGATCGTGCAGAAGTAGGCGGTGCCACCCGGATCCGCCGGCGGGACCGGCCAGCGGGCGGTCCCCTCCGCCGAGAGGGCCCGGAGACGGGGCTCGAGCCGGTCCTCGGAGAGGAGCTCCTCGACGGGTCGCTCCAGGTGATCGGGATCGGCCACGAGGTCATCACGATCCCACGCTGCGGCCCGGTAGGCCTCGACGACGGCGTGGTGGAACGCCGGGTCGTCGGGGTCGGTCGACCACCCGAGGCGCTCCAGGATCCACGCCGCGGCGAGGGTCACGTACCCCTGGGAGTTCGGGGGGACCGTCCACGCCCGGCGGCCGAAGAGGTCGATCCCGAGGGGTTCGACCCAGTCGGGACGGTTGCCGGCGAGGTCGTCGGGGGAGACGACCCCGCCGGTGGCCGTCGAGATCGCACGGCCGACCCGGCCGGTGTAGAAGGCGTTGCGTCCCCGTGTCCCGACGTCGGCGAGGACCCCGGCGAGGGAGGGTCGGCGCAGCGTTTCGCCGGGCTCCGGCGGCTCGCCGCCCGGATAGAGCGGCGGCGCAGATGCTTGATCGGCGACCATCTCGCGAATCCGGCCGAGGGCTTCGGAGAGTTCGACCGAGGCGGGGAACCCCTCCCGGCCGAACGCGACCGCCGGGGCCAGCACCTCGTCCATCGGCCGGCTGCCGAACCGTTCGGCGAGGGCGAACCAGCCGTCGACACACCCCGGCACGGTCACCGATGCGGGGGAGCGCGGGGGCATTCGCCGGTGGCCCCGGGCGCGCAGGTCGGTGGCGTCGAGGCCGGATCCCCCCCGGCCCGACGCGTTCAGGATCGCCGGAGCGGTCGCGCCGGGCTCGTGGACGATGGCGAAGAGATCCCCGCCGATGCCGCACGTCGTCGGGAGCACCATGCCGAGGACGGCGTTCGCAGCGATGGCTCCGTCGACCGCGTTCCCCCCGGCGCCCATCACATCGAGCGCCGCCCTGGTCGCCAGGCCGTGCGGCGTGACGGCCGCGGCGCCGCGGGTGGTCGCGGTGGAGACGGGGATCGCGCTCACCCGGGCGACGCTAGCGCCTCAGTAGGGCCGGGTGATGCGGCGGTTCAGGGCGTCGAGCACCGCCCGGACCGTGGCTTCGGAGTCGTCGCCGTGGCTGAGCGCGGAGCCGATGGCGACCTCCTCGCCCTCCTCCCCGGTGCCGACGACGACGGCCACGATCACGCGGCGCATGCCGATGCTCGGGGCGCCGACGGCGTCGAGGGCGAGCGCCTGGTCCACGATGATGTCCTCGACGGCTCGCAGCGCCGCCTCGCCGACGAGGCGCAGTCGGGCGGACTGGGCGGCCGGACCCGTGGCGGTGCCCACGTACTCCTCACCGTGCCACTTCAGGGTGACGGCGACCGTGGTGCGGGCGCCCTCGGGGATCTCGTGGACACCGATGATGGCGGGCCGGTCGTCGTCGGCGGAGATCCGGTCGGGACCGATCTGGACGACGGACACGGCCCGGCGGTCGACGTCGATGCCGAAGCGCGCGAGCGCGAGCGTCTGCACGTCGCGAACGACCTGCTTGGCCGCCTTGTCGGCGGCGGCGAGGACGTGGACCTCCCGGACGCGCTCGCGATCGCCCACGATGCGGACGGCGCGCACCGACGGGAGGCGTGCCAGCGTCTCCTCCAGCTCCCGGTAGTCCTCCATCAGCCCTCTCGATCGGCCCTCGACGGCCCCGATCGGCCGGGGCCGGGCCGCTACGAAGCGTAGTCGAGTCGGACGCGCCACGTCCACGGTCGCGAAAACCGCTGGCGTCCCGGCTCCGGGCGCCCTAGCGTGATCGGTCCACCGGCCTCGTGCCGGTCGGGTAGCAGACCGGGATCCCCCCGGTCATTGACAGGTGAAGGCCGGCCCGATCCGTGCCGATACATCATCGACACGATCGTCCGGCCCGGCCGCCCGGGTCGCCGAGACGCGAACCAACCGAGCGAAGCGGATAGACGCCGTCGCCATAGCGACGACGGTGAATCCACAACGAAGGGAAGCGGTAGGTGTGTCTACGTCGGTCGACCGTGTTGGCAAGACCACTCATCTACTGCGGCAAGAAGCCGTGAGCTGGCGGATCGGCTGATCCCCAGCAGAACAGGTGACCCGGGCGGCTCGCTACCCGACGGAGCGCACGAT
The DNA here is from genome assembly GCA_033722675.1 of Acidimicrobiia bacterium. Lineage (GTDB taxonomy): Bacteria > Actinomycetota > Acidimicrobiia > Spongiisociales > UBA11373 > DATHYU01. The sequence goes on from JAWVYO010000033.1 coordinate 15,004, forward strand.
GAACACGCACGAGGACCCCAGGGCGACGATCCTGCCGATCGTGCTCGCCGTGACGGGCGGCCTCACCCTCGTCTCGCTCTGGATCCTGCAGTCCCCACCGTCACCGCTGTGGCTGTGGGCCGTCCTCGCCGGATGCTTCGTCGTCCTGGAGCTCTCCTCGGTCTCGGTGGGCGAGGGTCTCTCGATCAGCGGCTCCGTCATGGTCGTGTTCACCGCAGCGGTCGTCTTCGGGCGGGGCGAGGCGGTCCTCGCCGTCGCCCTCATGTCGGCGCTGGCCGTCGTCCATCCCGACGACGTGCGCCGCCGGCGTTGGCGCCAACCCCTCGGCAACTTCGGCCAGCTCGTGATCAGCTCCACGGCCGCCGTCGCCGTCTTCGGGCTCTTCCTCCCCGAGGGTGACCCGACCAGGGCGGACCTGCCCCTCCTCATGGCGGGCGCCGCGCTCGGCGCGGTCGTGTACGACTGGGTGAACTACCGCCTCGTCGCCCTCGCCGTCCGGATCATGTTCCCGGGTCGCAGCATGCCGTCGTGGCTCCAGATGCTGCCGAACCATGCGGCGATCTCCGTGCTCGGCGCCTTCGGGGCGTTGCTCGGTTTCTCCTACGTCCTCGCCGGACCCGTCGTCCTTCCGCTCCTCTTCCCGATCTTCGGCGTCGGCCACGCCGGATTCGCCGCCTACAGCCGACTCCGCGAGGCGCACGAGTCGACCATCCAGGGCATGGTGAAGGCCATCGAGGCACTCGATCCGCACACGAAGGGCCACACCGAGCGGGTGGCCGGGTTCGTCGAGATGCTCGCGGACGAACTCGACGTGGGTGCCGACCGCCGCCAGCGGCTGCGCTGGGCCGCCCTCCTCCACGACGTCGGGAAGGCCGCCGTGCCACCCGGCCTGCTGCGCTCGGCCGGCCCGCTGACCGTCGAGGAGCACCGGGTCGTGGTCCGTCACCAGCGCGTCGTCGAGGACATGCTCGGCGAGATCGAGTTCCTCGTCCCCGCCGTGGCGATCATCAGGGCCCATCACGACGTCCAGGAGTCCGGCTCCGTCGCCGAGACCCTCGCCCCCGACCTCGCCGAGGACGCCCGGATCCTGGCCGTCGCCGACACCTTCGACAGCCTGACGTCGACGCGGTCGTACCGGGCCGCCGTCACGCAGCGGGAGGCGTTCGCCCGTCTCCGCAGCGACGCGTCGACCTCCTCCGCATCGGTCGTGGAGGCGCTCGTGGACGCGATCGAGCGCTCGGGCCGGGTCCATGGGTCACCCGATGCCGGAGCCTCCGCCGAGGTCGAGCGTCTCGTGAGGGATCGTGCCTCTCGTGCGTGACCGGACCGTGGTCGTGGGAGCGGCCGTGACCGCCCTCGCCGGCTCGGTCGCGACGGCTTTCCTCACGGGTCTGGTCGGTCCGGTGCTCGTGACCGGCAGTGCGGTGGCGGCCTCGCATCTGGCCGCCGTCCCCGATCCCGACGGGCGGGTGCGGTCGATCGGCCTCGCCGTGGTCACCGGGGCCGGCCTGCTCGACGTGGAGGTCGTCGTGCTCGTCGCGTCCCTCGGGTGGGGGGTGCCGGTGGGGTGGCTCCTCGCCCGGATCGTCCGGGGGGAGCGGACGGGGGACGACGCAGCGGCGGGGACCTTCGCCGGCGGAATGGCCTTCGTCGCCGTGTTCGCCGTGGTGCACGGCCTCGTCGCCCACGGTGCCGGGCCCATCGCCGGTGGCCATCTGGTGGCGGCCGCGGCGGGGGGCGTCGCCTGGCTGGCGGGCGAGGCGGCCGCCGTGGCCTGGGGCGAGGGACGGCGGTGGGGCGCCCGGCCGATCGCCGTGGCCCGCCGACACCTGAACGGCTGGCCCGTGCACCTCGCGCTGATGTCGATCGGGGGTCTCTTCGGGACGACGTGGGACGTCCTCGGGTGGCCCACGGTGGTCCTCGCCGGCCTCCCGTACGGTTTCGTCCGCCTCTCGCTGGCCCGGCTCGACCGGGCGCGGGTCACGCTCGGCTCCACGATCCGGGTCCTCGGCCGGATCCCCGAAGCGGGTGGCTACGCCCCCGAGGGCCGGGCCGACCGCGTCGCGTCGGTAGCCAGGGCGGTGTCGACGGAGATGGGCCTGCGGCCGTCCCGATCCACGGTGGTCGATCGGGCGGCGCGCCTCCACGCCGTGGGGGGCGTCGTGCTCAGCGATCCAGCGGTCGCCGCGGCCGGCTACTCCGAGCGGGATCTGGCCCAGTGGGGCGCAGCCATCGTCGGCGAGGCCGAGGCGCTGGGGTCCGTCGCCCACGCGATCGCACGGCACCTCGATCCCTACCGTCGTCCCGAACAGGCGCACGACGCCGACGTGCCGCTCGAAGCACGCATCCTCCGGGTCTCGCGGTTCTACACAGAAGCGGTGGACGAGGGGGCGAGCCCCGAGGCCGCATTGGACGCGCTCCACCGGGGCATGGCCTACGACCACGACCCCGAGGTGGTGGCCGCGCTGCGCCGGCATCTCACCCGGCGCGGTCGGGTGGCGACGGAGCCGGACGGTACCTCCGGGGATCCCGACCGGTCGGCAGCCTCCTAGGCTCGCGACCAGCGACGGAAGGGTGGCTGCGTGCTGCGATACGAGGTCGATGCGCCGCGGGCGACACTCACCATCGACGATCCCGAGCGGCGCAATCCGATGTCCAACGAGGTCATGGACGCGATGGTCGATGCCGTGACCGACGCGGCGGCGAACCCCGACGTCCGCGTGATCGTCGTGACCGGTGCCGGCGACCGGGCCTTCTCCGCCGGCGGTGACCTGAGCGGCGGCTTCGTCGACACCCCCGTCGCCCAGCACGACGAGCGCGGAGCACTCGCGCGCCTCCTGCGCCTCCTGCGGACCTGCGGCCGGCCGACGGTCGCGCGGGTGAACGGGCACGCCCTCGGCGGCGGGTTCGGGGTGGCGGCGGCGTGCGACGTCACCGTGGCCGTCGACACGTCGCTGCTCGGCACCCCCGAGGTTCGGGTCGGGCTGTGGCCCTCGATGATCTCGGCGGTCCTGCGTGACGTGATGCCCGCCAAGGCCGCCCTCGAGATGATGTTGACGGGCCGTCGCATCGATGCCCACGAGGCGCAGCGCCTCGGCATCGTCTCCCGCGTCGTCCCGGCCGACGAACTGGACGACGCGGTCGACGAGGTGGTCGCATCGCTCGCGTCGTTCTCGCCGGCCGTGCTCCGGATGGGCCGCGACTCCTGGTACGCCGCGGCGGACATGGATCACGACTCGGCGCTGGAGCTCCTGCACGCCGGGCTGACCTCGGCTGCGATGACCGAGGACGCCGTCGAGGGCGTGGCCGCCTTCCTTCAGAAACGCGATCCCGAGTGGAGGGGACGATGAGCACGGCTCCGACCGACGGCGTCAGGGACTGGGACGAGTACGTCGGCGACCTGGAGGCCCGTCGCGCCGCGGCCCTCGAGATGGGCGGGACGGAGCGGGTCGAGCGCCAGCACGGCATGGGGAAGATGACGGTGCGGGAGCGTCTCGACCATCTGTGCGACGACGGTGGCTTCGTCGAGTACGGGCGGCTCGCCGACCACATGGACGAGTCGCTCGGCGACCGGTCACTCCCCGCAGACGGCGTCGTGACCGGCGTCGGGACGATCGACGGGCGCCGGGTCGCCATCGTCGCGTACGACTTCACGGTCAAGGGCGGGACGATGGGGAACGTCGGCGAGATGAAGGTCACCCGGATGCGGGAGCTCGCCCTGCGGCAGCGCATCCCGATCGTGTGGCTCATCGACTCGGCGGGCGCCCGCATCGAGCAGTCGGTGGGATCGGTGTTCGCCGCAGCCGGACACCTCTTCCGCGAACAGGTCGAGATGAGCGGGGTGGTGCCCCAGGTCGCGGCGATGATGGGCCCCGGAGCCGCCGGCACGGCCTACATCCCGGGGCTCGCCGATTTCGTGCCGATGGTGGAGGGCACGTCGTCGATGGCGCTCGGCGGCCCGGCACTGGTGAAGGCGGCGGTGGGCGAGGACCTGTCGGAACAGGAGATCGGCGGGGCGGAGATCCACACGAAGCACTCGGGCGTGGCCGACCTCGCCGTCGAGGACGACGCCGCCTGCCTCGACGCCGTCCGGCGCTACCTGTCCTACATGCCGTCGCACAACCGCGAGCCGGCTCCGCGGGTCGAGTCGGACGACCCGCCCGACCGGTCCGTCATGGAGGCGCGCGACATCGTTCCCACCGCACCCCGGCGGGCCTACGACGTTCGCGGTCTCATCGAAGCCCTCGTCGACCGCGACACGTTCTTCCCGATGAAGCCCGATTGGGCGAAGAACCTGGTCACCGGGCTCGCCCGTTTCGACGGCCGGTCCGTCGGGATCGTCGCCAACCAGCCCATCCACCTCGGGGGCGTCCTGGACGTGGATGCCGCCGACAAGGCCGCCCGGTTCGTCTGGTTGTGCGACGCCTTCTCCATTCCCCTCGTGTTCCTCGTCGACACCCCGGGCTTCCTCGTGGGCTCGAAGGTCGAGCGGGCGGGGATCATCCGACACGGCGCCAAGATGCTCTTTGCCGTCTCGGAGGCGACGGTGCCGAAGGTGACCGTCGTCACCCGCAAGGCCTACGGCGCCGGCTACTTCGTGATGTGCGGTCGGGCATACGAGGCCGACTACCTCGTCACGTGGCCGACGGCGGAGATCTCCGTGATGGGGCCCGACGGCGCGGTGAACATCCTCTTCGGCAAGCAGATCGAGGCGGCGCCGGAGGACCAGCGCACCGAGATGCGGCTGGCCATGGCCGAGCAGATCCGCAGCCAGATCGATCCCTATATCGCGGCGGGGTGGTCGGCGGTCGACGACGTCGTCGCACCCGAGGAGACCCGGGCGGCGATCTGCCGCGGCCTGGCCGCGACGGCGTCCAAGCGCGTCGAGCGGCCCTGGCGCAAGCACGGCGTCCTGCCCGTCTGATGCGCCTCCGCAACAGCGCGAAGGCGGTGATCGTGAGCGACGGGCGACTGCTCGTCCAACGCAACGAGTCGCCGTCGGACCCCGAAGGTCACTGGATGCTCCTCCCCGGCGGCGGACAGCGCCCCGGCGAGACGCTGCACGACACGCTGGTACGGGAGGTACGCGAGGAAACCGGGTACGACGTCGAGGTCGGGCCGCTGCTGTGGCTCCGCGAGTACGTGGGACGCAACCACGAGTTCGCCCACTTCAACGCCGAGGAGCATCAGATCGAGTACATGTTCGCGGCCACCGTCGTCGGAGGGGACGGTCGGCCCTCCGAGGCCGACCGGTGGCAGGTGGACGTCGTGTGGCTGCCCGCCGAAGACATCACGGGCGCGCGCCTGTACCCGATGTCGATGCGCCCGGTCTTCGCGGCCTATGCCGCGGGTGAGGCCGCCGGCGAGGTCTACCGGGGCGACGTGAACTGAGCGATCCCGGCCTGATAGCGTTCGACGCACGGAGGGTGCATGGAGATCCGATCCGAGATGGTGGCCAACGTCTGGCAGGTGCGGGCGGAGGTCGGCCAGACCGTCGGTGAGGGTGACGAACTCGTCATCCTCGAATCGATGAAGATGGAGATCCCGGTGTTCGCGCCCGCGGCGGGGACCGTCTCCGCCATCCACGTGGCCCCCGAGCAGGTCGTCCAGGAGGGCGACCTCATCGCCGAGATCGAGACCTGACGTTCGGTGAGCTGGGAGGCGTGGCTCACGATCGTCGTCGTCGTGGCGGCCGTCGTGGTGCTGGCACGCGAGATCGCTCCGCCCGGCGTCTCGCTCCTCGGAGGCGTCGTGGTGCTCCTCGTCGCCGGGGTGATCGAGCCGGAGGTGGCGTTCGCGGGCTTCTCGAACCCGGCTCCCATCACCGTCGCCGCCCTCTACGTGGTCGCCGCGGCGGTGGAGAAGACGGGCGTCCACGCGCCCAAAGTGGACGGAGCACACGGGTCGAGGGGCCGAGAGCGGACCGCGCTGGCACGCCACCTGCCACCGGCCGCGGCCTCCTCGGCGATCCTGAACAACACACCGATCGTCGCCATGCTCGTCCCGCCGGTGTCCCGCTGGGCGAATCGGCGCGGCGTCTCCGTGTCCCGTCTGCTCATGCCGCTCTCGTATGCGGCGATCCTCGGGGGGATGCTCACCGTGATCGGGACCTCCACGAACATCGTGGTGTCCGGGCTGCTCGAGGAGGGGGGCCTCGAGCCGCTGGGGTTCTTCGAGATCGGTGCCGTGGGGCTGCCCGTGGCGGTGGTCGGGCTCGCCTACCTGCTCCTGTTCGCGCCCGACGTCCTGCCGGATCGCCGGCCCGCTCGCAGCGACCTCGAGGGCGACGTGCGGGAGTTCGCCATCGACATGATCGTCGTTCCGGGCGGGCCCCTGGACGGCGTCGAGGTGGAGGAGGGCGGGCTGCGGCACCTGTCGGGCGTGTTCCTCGTGGCCATCGACCGGGACGACCGCCCCATCGCCCCGGTGGGCCCGACCGCCGAGCTCCGGGGCGGCGATCGGCTCCGGTTCGTCGGGCGGTCGACCGACGTCGTGGACCTCCAGCGGATGCGGGGGCTCGAACCCGCGGCGGGGGAGCACCTCGCGGGGTTCGACACCGACCGACTGGCCTTCTTCGAGGCGGTGATCGGGCCGACCTCACCGCTCGTGGGGACCTCGCTGAAGGAGATCGGGTTCCGGTCGCGGTATCAGGCGGCCGTCGTGGCCGTGCACCGGGCGGACCAGCGGATGCCCGGGAAACTCGGCGAGGTCCGGCTCCGTGTCGGCGACACGCTCCTGCTCGTGGCGACGCCGCAGTTCGGGGGCCGCTGGGGTGACCGGTCCGACTTCCTCCTCGTCTCCCGCCTCGGTGACACCGACCCCATCCGTCCCGACCGCGGAGGGCTGGCCGTGGTGGTGGTGGCCGGCGTCGTCGCTCTCGCGGCCACCGGGACCCTCGGCATCCTCGAGGCGTCGCTCGTCGGGGCGTTCGCGACGGTGGCGACGGGGACGCTGGCACCGCGTGAGGCGGCGACCGCCGTGGACCTGGACGTGATCGTCGTGATCGCGGCGTCGTTCGGTCTGGGTGGCGCCGTCGTGGCGACGGGCGTGGCCCAGGACGTGGCCGGCGGCCTCGTGGACCTGCTGGGCGGGTGGGGCGACCGTGCGGTGCTGGCCGCCGTGCTCGTCGCGACCGTGGTGCTGACGGAGGTCGTGACGAACAACGCGGCCGCCGTGCTCATGTTCCCGGTCGCCGTCGTCGCCGCCGGGGAGGTGGGGGCCGACCCGCGATCCTTCGTGATCGTCGTCGCCCTGGCCGCCTCGGCCTCCTTCCTCACGCCCATCGGGTACCAGACGAACACGATGGTGTGGGGACCCGGGGGGTACCGCTTCACGGACTACGCGAGGCTCGGGGCACCGCTGACGGTCGTCACCGCCGGGGTCGCCGTCGCACTGGCGCCGGTCTTCTTCGGGTGACTCACCCGAGGAGTTCGTCGGCGAGCGCCTCGATCTGGTCCTCCTCGAGCTCGCCGAACACGACCCGTCGGACGGTGCCGTCGGCGGCGATGGCGAAGGTCGCCGGGAGGCCCGGGGTGGGGTAGCGGTCGGCGACCGTCTCCTCGGCGTCGAAGGCGAGGGGATAGGTGGCGCCGATCTGCTCGGCGAACGAGCGGGCCGGTGCCTCGGCGTCGTCGACGGCCACGCCGAGGATGACGACGTCGTCGCGGCGCGCCGCCACCTCGTCGAAGACGGGCATCTCCTCCCGGCACGGAGGGCACCACGAGGCCCAGAGGTTCAGCAGCACCGGGCGTCCGTCGGTGGCGAGGTGGTCGGAGAGGACGAACCGTTCCCCCGAGAACAGGTCGACGGCGAAGTCGGGCGCCCTGTCGCCGCCGCCGGGCGCGCCGGAGGGCGGCTGCAGTCCCGTCGGCAGGGTGGGCAGGGGCTCGGTGTCGTCCCCGCCCCCGAAGATCACGACACCGGCGACCACGGCGAGGACGGCGATGAGCGTGAGGACGCCCAACCGCCAGCGGCCGCCACCCGACGGCGGGTCCGGCTCGGTGCCGTTGGGAGGGCGCTCCGTCATGGGTCCACGGTATCGCGATGCAGGGCGTCGTCGACCTCGGCCGACCGGACGGTCAGGGGGCCGGGATCGGGGTCGATGCGGATCCCGGCGGACGTGGCCGCCGTGCCGACGTCGGCGGTGAAGTAGGCGCCCGCCGGAGCGACGTCGTCGAACCGCGACGCCGGGTGCCCGGCGAGGATCGCCGCCCAGGC
>JAWVYO010000034.1:0-22656 GCA_033722675.1 Acidimicrobiia bacterium
ATTCCCCACTGCTGCCTCCCGTAGGAGTCTGCGCCGTGTCTCAGTCCCAGTGTGGCTGATCTTCCTCTCAGAACAGCTACCCGTCGTTGCCTTGGTGAGCCATTACCTCACCAACAAGCTGATAGGGCGCGAGACCATCCCGGAGCGGCGGACCATTTCCTCGAGTCGCCATGCGGCATCTCGAGGGTATCCGGTATTAATCCAGGTTTCCCTGGGCTATTCCGGTCTCCGGGGCAGGTTTCTCACGTGTTACTCACCCGTTCGCCACTAGATGCATCCCTGTGATTGCTCACTGGGATGCTCTCGTTCGACTTGCATGCATTAAGCACGCCGCCAGCGTTCGTCCTGAGCCAGGATCAAACTCTCCGTCGAAAGATCAGGACCCGAAGGTCCGAATCCTCAGAGAGTGGGTGTCGAGGTCTGGCCAAACCGTTCCCCGACGCCTGGCATCAGCGCGTTGTCTGATGCTGCATCGGCCTGGCGGCCGATGCTTCATTTTCGTACGGCAGGATGCGTCCGCATGGTGGGGCGCATCCAGCCAAAACTGGTTTTTGGCACACTGTTTAGTTGTCAAGGAGCCGGACACTCGGAACCCGACACCACCGAACGGCGGTGCCGAGCTGCGAAGCACGAGCATACACCTCCGCCGACGACTACCCAAGTCATCCCGGCGAGGAAATCCCGATCTCGCCAGGTGGGCCGCCGGGTTGGTGGCTCGCGGGGCGAACACTACCGTTTCCGGCCATGACAGACCAGCATCTCCTCGACGTCCTCCGCTCCCGCGGCTTCGTGCAGGACGTCACCGACGAGGACGGGGTGCGTGCCGCCCTCGACACCGGTCCCGTCACGTTCTACGTGGGGTTCGACCCCACCGCCTCCTCGCTCCACATCGGCAACCTCGTGGCCGTCATGGCCATGGCGTGGCTGCAGCGCTCCGGGCACCGTCCCATCGCCGTCGCCGGCGGCGGCACCGGGAGGATCGGCGACCCGTCGGGACGCGACGACGAGCGCGAGCTGCTCGACGACGAGGCCATCGAGGCCAACCTGGCCGGCATCCGCGCCGATCTGTCGAAGATCCTCGACCTCTCCTCCCCCGAGCGGGGGCTGCTCGTCGACAACCACGACTGGCTCGGTTCGCTCGGGTTCATCGAGTTCCTGCGCGACGTCGGCAAGCACTTCTCGGTCAACGCGATGATCGCCCGCGAGTCGGTGAAGCGGCGACTGGCCGAGCGGGACCAGGGCATCTCGTTCACCGAGTTCAGCTACCAGCTGCTGCAGGCCTACGACTTCGCCCACCTCCACGAGGCCGAGGGGTGCGTCCTCCAGATCGGCGGCTCCGACCAGTGGGGCAACATCACGGCCGGCGTCGAGCTCACCCGGCGACTGCACGGCGGACGGACGTTCGGCATCGTCACGCCCCTCGTCGAACGCTCCGACGGACGCAAGTTCTCGAAGTCGACCGGTACCGCCATCTGGCTCGACCCCGACGAGACCTCCCCCTACTCGTACTACCAGTGGTTCCTCAACGTCCCCGACGCAGATGTCGGACGGTTCCTGCGCCTCTACACGTTCCTCCCGCTCGACGAGATCGCCGAACTCGAGGACTCCCTCGCCGACGATCCCGGCGCCCGGGTCGCCCACCGCGCCCTCGCCACCGAGGCGACGCGCATCGTCCACGGCGAGGTGGGACTGGCCGAGGCCGAGCGGGCCACCGAGATCCTCTTCGGCGACGCACCCTTCGCCGACCTGGACGCCAGGACCCTGCGTGACGCCTTCGACGCCGCACCGAGCACCACGCTGGAGCGGTCCCGGCTCGGCAGCGGCATCGGTGTCGTCGACCTCCTCGCCGACATCGACGCGGCCTCCTCGAAGAGCGAGGCCCGGCGACTCGTCTCCCAGGGCGCGGTGCGGGTGAACAACCGGCGCATCGACGACGTCGACACGGTGGTCGGATCGGACGACCTGATCGGCGACGGCGTCGTCGTGATCCGCGTCGGCAAGAAGCGCTACTACCTGGCCACGTTCGCGTAGCGGCACCGCTCCCGGCCTCGGTGGCCCGGAACGGCCCGAGCGGAGCGGACAGCATGGCACGGCCGCCGTGGGGCAGGGGCCCCACGCTGCGGAGGAGGGCCGACCGGCGCCTGTTCGGCGGCGCGAGCCGCCGAAGTCGGCCCGGGCAGACAGCAGGGCACGGCCTCAGCGGAGCGGACAGCAGAGCCCGAGCGGAGCGGGATGAGAACCGCACCCGCGGCGGCAGCACCCCGCACCGCTCCCGAGGGAGCGCAGCGACCGACGGGAGTCGCCCGCATCAGACAGGAGTGACTCGGCCTCCGTGGCCCGGAACGGCCTCAGCGGAGCGGACAGCAGGGCCCGGCCCGGGGAGAAACGGCGCAGCCCGGAGATCCGCGCGCGAGGCGCGCGCTGCTGGTAACGTTCCGCGCGTAGCCGAAAGACCGGACACATGCCTCGCCGCTTCGCGGCAGGCGTCGTGGTGACAGCGCTGATCGCCACCGCCTGCTCCGTGCAGCCCATCGAGGATCCGGGGCTTGGAGCGGGCGACCTCACGACGACGGTGTACGCCGCGGACGGATCCGTCCTCGGCGAGATCCACGCCGGGCAGGACCGCGTGCCCGTTTCCTTCGACGACCTCCCCCGCCACGTCGTCGACGCCGTGGTCGCCATCGAGGACAAGCGCTACTGGGTGCACAACGGGGTGGACGCCCGCGCGATCGCCCGGGCGGCGGTGGTGAACATCGAGGCCGGGGCGGTCCTCGAGGGCGGCTCGACCATCACCCAGCAGTACATCAAGAACACGCTGCTGACCGACGAGATCACCCTCGAACGCAAGATGCGCGAGGCCGGCCTGGCCCTCCGACTGGAGCGGACGCTCGACAAGGAGGAGATCCTCGAGCGGTACCTCAACACGATCTACTTCGGCCGCAGCGCCTACGGCATCGGCGCCGCGGCTCGACGGTACTTCGGGGTCGACATCACCGACGTGTCACTGGCGCAGGCGGCGCTCCTGGCCGGGATCATCCAGTCGCCCACGACGCTGGAGCCCGAGCTCGCCCCCCGGGCCGCGGAGGCCCGGCGCCTCACCGTCCTCGATCGGATGGCCGATCTGGGCTGGATCACCCAGGCGGAGGCGACGGCGGCCGCGGCCGAGCCCCTCGGCACCCTCCCCCTCGACGAGCTCGATCGTCTCCGCTCCCCCTACTTCACCGAGGAGGCGATCCGTCGGGCCCTCGCCAACCCGGTCCTCGGCGAGACCCCCGAAGAGCGGTTCGACCGCCTCTACCGCGGTGGCCTCGAGATCCACACCACCCTCGACCCCGAGGCACAGCACGCCGCCGAACGGGCGATCGACGACGTGGTCCCCGGCGACGGTCCCAACGCCGCCCTCGTCGCCATCGACCCCCGGAACGGCGCGGTGGTCGCGATGGTGGGCGGCGAGGACTTCTACGACACCGACGACCCGGTGGCGCGCTTCAACCTGGCGATCCTGGGACGCCGCCAGCCGGGGTCGACGATCAAGCCGTTCGTGCTCGCCTCGGCATTGGAGCAAGGCGTCCCCCTCGAGACCCTGTTCGCCGGCGGCGCGACCGTCGAGATCGGCACCGGTCCCGACGTGTGGGAGGTCACGAACCACGACGGGGCCGTGTTCCCGCCCCTCACCCTCGACGAGGCCACCGTGTTCTCGGTGAACACCGTCTACGCCCGGCTGGTCGACCTCCTCGGGGTCGAGACGGTGGCCGGGTTCGTCCGGGGCGCCGGGCTGCCCGTCACCGACGACGTCCCCTCGCTGGCCCTCGGGTCCCTCCTCGTGAGTCCGCTGGAGCTGACGGCCGCGTACACGGCGTTCGCCAACGGGGGGATCCGCACGGAGCCGCGCTTCCTCACCCGTATCGTCGACGCCGACGGCACCGAGTTGTGGGCCTCCACCCCGACGACGTCGGCGACGATGAGCCCCGACACGGCCTCGGCCGTCACGGCGACGCTGCGCGACGGCGTGCGTCGCGGCACGGGCCGCAACGCCAAGATCGGACGCCCCGTCGCGGGCAAGACGGGGACGACGGAGTCGTCCCACGACGCATGGTTCGTCGGCTACACCGGCGACCTGGTCGCCTCCGTGTGGCTGGGGTACGCGGATGGAAGCCGCGCGCTGGTGCCACCCCACACCCCCTTCACGGTCACCGGCGCCACCTGGCCGGCGACGATCTGGGCCCGCTTCGCCGCCGACGCCCTGGCAGGCGCCTCCTTCCGCGAACTGCCGGCTCCCGACGACGACCGCATCGCCATCGAAATCGATCTGGACACCGGCGCCCGGGCCGGCGCCGTCTGCCCCGGCGGCTCGGTCGTGACGCTGCGCCTGGTCGCCGATGCGATCCCCTCCTCCGCCTGCCGCACGACGCTGGCGAGCCGGGTGACGGAGGCGCTGCGCGGCGTCGTCCCCGACGTCGAGTCGCTCCCCGTCGACGAGGCGGTCACCGTGCTCGAGGCCGGCGGGTTCCGGATCGAGCTGTCGTGGCTCGACGCCCCCGGCGTGCATCCCGGTCACATCGCCGCCCAGTTCCCCGCAGCGGGCGACACGGCGTCGGGCGCGATCCGCCTCGTCGTGGGCGGTCCCGAACCGGGAACATCGGTGCCGACGCTCCTCGGCGAGTCCCGCAGCCGCGCCGCCTACTGGCTGGAGAACCTCGGCGCCCGCGTCGAGGTCGTGGAGGCGTGGGAGCCCGGCGTCGATCCCGGGACGGCGCGCCCCCGTGCCGTCTGGGGCCAGTCCCCCGCGCCCGGCGCACCGATCACCGCGGTCGTCACCCTCTGGGTCAATCCCTGAGCAGGAACCGCCAGGGCCGATCGACGGCCTTGGAGATGCCGATCCGCGGGGTCCGTTCCACGTGGCCCGTCGCCTCGACGCGCTCGGACACCACGACGGGGCCGTCGAAGACGTCCGACCCGTCGAGCTCACCGGTGACGCCCAGGGCCTGACACAGCTTGCCCGGGCCGTCGGTGAGATGGTCTTCCCGTCCTCGCCGCCGTCGGATGGCCTCCTCCCCGGCCGCGATCCGCCCGCCGCGCAGGAGCACGGCCCGACCGACGCCGGCGGGCCCGACCGTCACGTTCATGCACCAGTGGATCCCGTACGACCGGTACACGTACAGCGTGCCCGCCGGCCCGAACATCGACCGGACCCGGGGCGTCTCGCCCCGGTACGCGTGGGAGGCCGGGTCCTCCGCGCCCTCGTACGCCTCGACCTCGGTGAGCACCACGGCGGTCTCCACACCGCCGATCCGGGTGGTGACGCGGCGGCCGAGGAGACGGGGGGCGGCCTCGAGCGCAGTGCCCGACAGCGCCTCGCGCAGGCTCACCCGAGGAGGCGGTCGAGGACGGCGACGAAGGCGTGGAGCCGGTTCTCCGCCTGGTCGAACACCCGGCTGCGCTCGTGGTCCATGACGGCGTCGGTGACCTCGTCGCCCCGGTGGGCCGGGAGGCAGTGGAGGAAGATGGCGTCGCCACCGGCGAGGCCGAACACCCGCTCGTCGACGCGATAGGGCTCGAAGACGAGGCGCCGCTCGGCGGCCTCCGCCTCTTGTCCCATCGACGCCCAGACGTCCGTGTACACCGCATCCGCCCCGCGCACCGCCGCTTCGACGTCCTCGCCGACCACCACCTCGGCGCCCGGGGCCGCTGCTCGCCGTGCCCGTTCCACCACGGCGGCGTCCGGTGCGTGCCCGGCGGGGTGGGCCACCCGCACCGTCACGCCCAGGGGCGGCCCGCCGAGCAGCAGCGAGTGGCACACGTTGTTGCCGTCCCCGACGTAGGCGAGCACCGCGCCCTCGAGCGGCCGGGCCTCCTGCAGGGTCTGGAGGTCGGCCAGCGCCTGGCAGGGGTGTTCCAGGTCGGACAGGAGGTTCACGACGGGGGCCCCGGCGTGCTCGGCGACCTCGAGGAGGTCGCCGTGGCGGAAGACCCGCATGGCCACGAGGTCGACGTACCGATCGAGGACCCGGGCCACGTCGCGCACCGCCTCCCGGGACCCGAATCCCACCTCGTCCTGTTTCAGGGTGACGGGGCGCGCCCCGAGGCGCAGCGCCGCCACCTCGGACGACACGCGAGTGCGCAACGACGGCTTCTCGAAGAAGAGGCCGACGGTGCGGCCCTCCAGTCGCCCGCCCAGGGCACCGGGGTCCGCCTTGGCGGCCCGTGCCCGGTCGAGGAGGTCGGCGAGACCGTCGGGACCGGGGTCGCCCGCCGACAGGAAGTCCATCAGCCGCTCCGCAGGATCCCGTCGAGGTGGTCGGCGACCGCCGCGGCGATGCTGTCGCGGACGGGGCCGAGCTCCTCGTCGGTGAGGGTCCGGCCCGGATCGCGGTAGGTCAGCCGGACACCGAGCGACTTGCGGCCCTGCTCCAGGGGCGGGCCGGTGAACACGTCGAACAGCACCGCGCGCTCCAGGTGCTCGCCGCCGGCGTCGCGCACCGCGCGAACGAGGTCCGCGGCGGGGACCTCGGCGGGGAGGTCGAAGGCGAGGTCGAACACGACCGGCGGGTAGGGGCTGGGCGTGACGAAGACCCGGTGGGGCGGCCGCTGGAGCACCGATGTCAGGTCCAACTCCCCGGCGGCCACGCGGCCCGTGACGTCGAAGCGGGCGGCGACCCGTGGATGGATCTCGCCGACCGTCCCGATCACGGCACCGTCGAGCACGACGTCGGCGCACCGACCCGGATGGAAACCCGGCCGCGACGTCTGCCGCACGTGCAGGTCGAGACCCAGCGCTTCGCCGAGGGTGGCCACGAGCCCGGTGGCGTCGGTCCAGTCCCGCACTTCGCCCCCGTGGCTCCAGGCCGGACCGGGGACCGCCCCGACGGTGGCGAAGGCGAGGTGCTCTGGCTGGTGCGGGAGCGGTCCCGCGTCGGCGAAGAAGGTCCGTCCCATCTCGAAGAGGGCGACGTCGGGGTTGTTCCGGGTCTGGTTCACCCGCAGACCCCGCAGGAGCCCGGGCAGCAGCGTCGTGCGGAGGACTCCCTCCTCCTCGTTCAGGGGGTTCCGGACACCGACGGGGTGCGCCCGGACGTCGTCGTCGGGGTAACCCATCGCCTCGACGTCTCCCGGCCCCACGAAGGCGTAGGACATGGTCTCGTGGTAGCCGGCGCCGACCATGGCCGCCCGCACCGCGCGTCGACGCGCCTCGGCGTCGGGGAGACCGCCGCCGGGGCCATGGGGGACGCGTTCGGGCACGGCGTCGAATCCGTGGAGCCGCAGGACCTCCTCGACGAGGTCGGCGGGTCGGGAGACGTCGGGCCGGTAGGACGGCACGGTGACGCGCATCGGGTCGCCGCGCTCGACCGTGAACCCGAGTCGCTCGAGGTAGCCGGCGATCGTGTCGGGATCGATCTCGACGCCGAGCAGCCTCGTCACCTCGTCGGCCGGCAGGTCGACCCGGGTCGCCTCGGCTTCACCCGGGTACTCGTCGACGAAGCCGCCGGCGACCGTACCGCCCGCGTACTCGGCCATCAGGGCGGCCGCGCGGTCGGAGGCGAGGGGCGGCAGCTCCGGGTCGACCCCGCGCTCGAACCGGGCGACGGCCTCCGAACGGAGGGCGTGCCGCTTGCCGGTGAGGAGGACGTGGGGGGCCGAGAAGTGGGCGACTTCGAGGAGGATCCGGCTCGTCTCCTCCGACACCTCCGACGTCTCACCCCCCATGACGCCGGCCAGCGCCAGCGCCTCGTCGGGCCCGGCGATCACGAGGTCCTCGGTGCTGAGGGCCCGGTCGACCGAGTCGAGGGTCGTCAGGCGCTCCCCCTTCCCCGCCCGACGCACGACGATGGTCTCGTCGGGGACCTCGTCGAGGTCGAAGGCGTGGAGGGGCTGGCCGTACTCGAGCATGACGTAGTTCGTGATGTCGACGACGTTGTTGATCGGGCGCATCCCGGCGTCCCGCAGCCGCAGCCGCATCCACAGTGGCGCCGCACCGATCTCGATGTCGCGGATCTCCCGGGCGGTGAAGCGGGGGCACCGCTCCGGATCCTCGACCCTGACGGTGATGGCGGTGTCGGCGCCCGGGGTCTCGACGGTGATCTCGGGCCGCCGCAGGTCGATGTCGTAGTGGGCGGCCAGATCGCGGGCGACGCCGTGCACCGACATCGCGTCCGGCCGGTTCGGCGTGATGGACAGATCGAAGACCACGTCGGGGTACGGGAGGGCGTCGGCGAAGTCCGCCCCGAGGGGCGGATGGTCGTCGTCGAGCACGAGGATGCCGTCGGCGTCCTCGCCGAGGCCGAGCTCCCGTTCGCTGCAGATCATGCCCGGCGACGGCACGCCCCGGATCTCGCGGGTGCCGATCTCGAAGCCGCCGGGCAGCACGGCCCCCGGAAGGGCGACGGTGACCACGGCGCCCTCGTCGAAGTTCCAGGCGCCGCAGACCACCGTGTGCGGTTCGTCCGCACCGATGTCGCAGGTCGCGACGCGCAGCTTGTCGGCATTCGGATGCGGGGCGACCTCGGTCACGCGTCCCACGACGACGCCCGTGAAGTCCGTGTCGACGTGCTCGACCCCTTCGACCTCCAGTCCGAGGTTCGACATGACCCGCTCGAGTTCGTCGACGTCGGTGGTGGGGAGGTCGACGAACTCCTGGATCCAGCGCAGGGAGACCTTCATCGGTACTGCTCCAGCACCCGGAGGTCGGCGTCGTAGAAGAGCCGGAGCTCCGGCACCCCGTACCGGATCTGGGCGAGGCGGTCGATACCGACGCCGAAGGCGAACCCTGTCACCTCGGTGGGGTCGTAGCCGACCGCCTCGAACACGTTGGGGTCGACCATGCCGCAGCCGAGGAGCTCGATCCAACCGGTCCGACTGCAGGTGCGACAGCCCGACCCGTCGCAGGCGAAGCAGGAGACGTGCATCTCCGCGGACGGCTCGGTGAAGGGGAAGAAGTTCGGGAGGAACCGGATCTCGCTGTCGGGTCCGAAGAACTCACGCGCGAAGGAGTGGAGGGTTCCCTTCAGGTCGGCGAAGGTGATGCCCCGGTCGACGGCGAGACCCTCCATCTGATGGAAGACGGGCGTGTGGGTCGCATCGGTCTGGTCCCGGCGGAAGGTGCGGCCCGGGGCGACGATGTACACCGGCGGCTCGTGCTGCTCCATGTGCCGGGCCTGGACGGGCGACGTCTGGGTGCGGAGGAGGACGCCCTCGGGCTCGTCGCCGTGGGCCACGTAGAGCGTGTCGGATTCGAGACGCGCCGGGTGCGTGGGCGGCGTGTTGAGGGCATCGAAGTTGTAGAAGGCGGTCTCGACCTCCGGGCCCGAGGCCACCGAGTACCCGAGCCCCACGAAGATGTCGACGATCTCGTCCCAGACCTGCATGATGAGGTGGGCGCTGCCCCGGGCCGGGGCCCGGCCGGGCAGGGTCATGTCGACCCGCTCGCCTTCGAGACGGATCCGCTCCTCCTCGGCCGCGAGGTCCTCCCGACGCTCCTCCGCCGCCGTCGTCAGCGCCGTGGTGACCTCGTTCACGGCCCGGCCGATGGCCTTGCGATCGGCCGGGTCGGCGTCCCGCAACCCGCGTCGCGCCGATGCGACCTCGGAGTCGTCGCCGAGCAGTTCGTCGCGCACGGCTTCGAGCTCGGCCACCGACGCGGCGGCGGCGAGTCGTTCGATGCCCTCCGCGCGGATGGTCTGGAGTCGCTCCACGATGCCCATGGCGCGTCGAGGTTAGCCGGGGGCGGAATCGCCTCCGGCGACCCGGGTGTAGGCCACGATCGCGCCTGCGACGGCCGCATTGAGGCTCTCGGCGTCGGTCGCCATGGGGATGGTCACCCGCCGATCGCAGCGGTCGACGACGTCCGCCGGGAGCCCGTGCGCCTCGTCCCCCACGAGGATCGCCACCGAGGCGGCCTCGGTCAGTGCGGCCGGGTGCACGCCGCCGTGCACGACCGTCGCCACGACCTCCCGCCCGCCGCTGCGGAGCCCCTCGAGGCCCTCGACGACGGACGGGGGGCGGCGGAAATGGGCGCCGGCGCCCGCCCTGACCACCTTGGGCGACCACGGGTCGGCCGTGCCCGGACCCACGGCGAAGGCGACATCGAGGGCGGCGGCCGTCCGCAGCAGGGTGCCGACGTTGCCGGGATCGCCCACTCCCCACGCGACGAGGATGTCTCCGGTCGCCGGCAGACGCCCCTCGACGATCGACGCCACCGCGACGGGCGACCGGGGCGTGTCGGTGGTGGAGATCCGCTCCAGCACCTGCGGCTCGACGGTGACCACGTCGATGCCGGCCTCGGCGGCCTCGTCGGCCACGGGGTCGCCGGGAACGGCGAAGACGCGAACGAGGCGCCCGCCGTGGGCGAGCGCCTCGAGCACGAGGGTCGGGCCCTCGACGAGTGTCTGCCCGGCGTCGCGGCGGTTCCGGCTCCGGTGGAGTCGGATCGCCTCGGCGACCCGGGGGTTCCGGGTCGACGACACCGTGCCGGAGCCGTCAGGCGTCGACGGCCTCCTTGGCCACCGCGACGAGCTCCCCGAAGGCGTCGGGGTCGTTGACCGCCATCTCGGCGAGCATCTTGCGGTCCACCTCGATCTCGGCGGCCTTGAGGCCGGCCATGAACCGCGAGTAGTTCATCCCGTGCTGCCGGGACGCCGCGTTGATGCGGGTGATCCACAGCTTGCGGAACTCGCCCTTACGCGCCCGACGATCGCGGTACGCGTCCTGCATGGCGTTCATGACCTGCTCGTTGGCCGTGCGGTACCGCCGGCCCCGGGCCCCCTTGTAGCCGGAGGCCCGTTCCATCACCTTGCGGCGCTTCTTGCGGCTCGGGACCGAGCGCTTCGTGCGTGCCATCGGTTCCTCCTACTTGCCCAGGAGCTTGCGGACGCGACGGCGGTCGGCCGGCGACACGTCGACTTCGCCGTCGAGACGGCGCAGCTGGCGGCTGGTCTTCTTCCCCACCTTGAGGTGGGCGCGCCCGGCCTGACGGCGGCGGATCTTGCCCGTCCCCGTCACCTTGAACCGCTTGGCGGCAGCGCGATTGGTCTTCTGCTTCGGCATGGGCGTCCTTCAGTCGTCGTTCGTGTCGCCGGCCCGCGCCCTGCGGTTCGGCGTGATCTGCATCGTCATGTTGCGGCCCTCGAGCCGGGGCGGCGTCTCGATGTCACCGAGCTCGGCGACGTCGTCGGCGAGCCTGCGGAGGATCTCCTCCCCGATCTCGGGGTGGGTGACCTCCCGGCCCCGGAACATCATCGTCACCTTGATCTTGTCGCCGTCCTCGAGGAACTCCTTCACCCGGCGCATCTTCACCTCGTAGTCGTGGGTGTCGATCTTCGGGCGGAACTTCACTTCCTTGACGACCGTCCGGGTCTGCTTCTTGCGGGCTTCCCGCTCCCGGACGGACTGCTCGTACTTGTACTTCCCGTAGTCCATGAGCCGGACGACGGGCGGGCGGGCATCGGGCGCGACCTCCACGAGGTCGAGTTCCAACTCCTGGGCCAGCCACTTGGCCTCGTCGATCGACTTCACGCCGATCTGCGAGCCGTCCGGTGCGACGAGACGCACCTCACGAGCGCGAATACGGTCGTTGACGCGGAGTTCCTGTGCTATCGAATGCCTCCTCGAATCGGGCGTAGAAAAAGACGGCAGGCGCGCTGCCGTCTCTGGGACGTCGGACCTCGGCGCACCGCAGGTGGCCAGGTGGGAAGCAGCGCCTCCGCTTTTCGGTTTCGGTTGTCGCCAAGAGTATACGGGTCGCGCCGTCGGCGACCCAACGACGACGGCCTCAGAAGAGCGACTGCTGGGGGTCGGGACGCCGGTACCGGACGATGCCGGGATACATGAGGGCGTCCATGAACGCCCAGGACCGTCGGTGGATGGCGCTCGGGCCGTACCACTGGAGCCCGGCCTTGTGGCGCGGTCCCGGGTAGCCCTTGTTGCCCTCGAAGGCGTAGTGGGGATAGTGCTCGGCCTCGCCGCGCATCAGGCGGTCGCGGGTCACCTTGGCGAGGATGGACGCCGAGGCGATGGAGAGGCAGGTGGCGTCGCCCTTGACGAGGCGCCGCGTCCGCCCGCCCACGAAATCCCAGTTCCCGTCGATGAGGACCACGTCCGGCCGGACGCCGAGGCCGGCGACGGCCCGCCGGGCAGCGAGGCGCTGCGCCTCAGACATCCCCAACTCGTCGCACTCCTCCGGCGAGGCGTGACCGACCGCCCAGGCGTCCACCCAGCCGGCCACGCGGTCGAACATCGCCTCCCGTTCGTGCTCGGTGAGCATCTTCGAGTCGCGGATCTTGTAGACCCGCCGGTCGCGGGGGACGACGGCGGCCCCGACGGTGAGCGGTCCGGCCCATGCCCCCCGGCCCACCTCGTCCACGCCGACGACCACCCGGGCTCCGGCGTCCCAGCACTCGCGTTCGACGTGCAGGCCGGGGGCCTTGCGCTTCAGCGAGGGGCGGAGCGTGGGGACGGTCGACACTGCTGCGACGTTACCGCCCGCCGGCGTCATGTCCTCGGACCCGGGTCGCTCCCCTACCCCCGGAGGGCGCGCAGCGCGTTCGCGGCGGCGACGGCCGCCTCGGCGGCCTCGGCGCCCTTGTTGCCGGGCCCGGGGAGACTGCGCTCCCGCGCGTGCGCCGAGTCCTGGACGGTGAGGACGCCGAAGGCGACGGGGACGCCGGTGGCCACCGACACCTCGCGCAGCCCCGCCGCGCACTGGGTGGCGACGTGCTCGTAGTGGTCCGTCTCGCCGAGGATGACCGCACCGAGGGCGATCACGCAGTCGTGGCCGGCCTCGACGAGGCCCCGGGCCACCACCGGCAGCTCGAACGACCCGGGGACCCGCACGACCGTCGGGTCGTCGGCTCCGGCGTCACGGAGGGCGTCGAGGGCGCCGTCGAGCAGACCGTCGGTGACGACGGCGTTGAACGTCGCCACCGCGATGCCGACCCGCAGGCCGGAGGCGTCGAGCGAACCCTGGATCTCAGCCATCGGCGGCGTCCAGGTCGATGAGATGCCCGAGTTTGGCGGCCTTCGCCGCCAGGTAGGCCCGGTTCTCGGCCGTGGGCACCGTCTGGAGCGGCACCCGTTCGGTGATGCTCAGCCCGTACCCCTCGAGGCCGGCGCGCTTGGCGGGGTTGTTCGTGAGAAGCCGCATCGTGGTCACGCCGAGATCGGCCAGGATCTGGGCGCCAACCCCGTAGTCCCGTGCGTCGGCGGCGAAGCCCAGGTCGGTGTTGGCCTCGACCGTGTCGCGACCGGACTCCTGGAGGGCGTAGGCGGCCAGCTTGTGCATGAGGCCGATGCCCCGCCCCTCGTGTCCCCGGATGTAGAGGACGACCCCCTGGTCCTCCTCCGCCACCTTGGCCAGGGCCGTGTGGAGCTGGGTCCCGCAGTCGCACCGCCGGCTGCCGAACACGTCGCCCGTCAGGCACTCGCTGTGCACCCGCACGAGCACGTCCTCGGCGCCGTCCACCTCGCCGCGCACGAGGGCGACGTGGTGCTTGCCGTCGATCAGCGACTCGAACCCCACCGCCCGGAAGGGACCGTGG
This sequence comes from Acidimicrobiia bacterium, assembly GCA_033722675.1. GTDB lineage: Bacteria > Actinomycetota > Acidimicrobiia > Spongiisociales > UBA11373 > DATHYU01. The sequence goes on from JAWVYO010000034.1 coordinate 13,530, forward strand.
TCGGTGGGGATCGTCGCCTCGGCGATGCGGCGGACGAGCTTCTCCGAGCGGCTCCGGTAGGCGATGAGGTCGGCGATCGAGACGATGGGGATGTCGTGGGCCTCGGCGAAGGCCTGGAGTTCGGGGAGCCGGGCCATGGACCCGTCGTCGTTGACGATCTCACAGAGGACGCCCGCGGGGGCGAGTCCGGCGAGACGTGCGAGGTCGACGGCCGCCTCGGTGTGGCCGGCCCGCTTGAGGACGCCGCCCTCGTGGTAGCGGAGGGGGAAGATGTGGCCGGGCCGGGCGAGATCGGTGGGGGCGGTGTCGTCGTCGATGAGGGCGCGAATGGTGGCGGCGCGGTCGCCGGCCGAGATCCCGGTGGTGGTGCCCGCCGCGTAGTCGACGGACACGGTGAAGGCGGTGCGGTGGGAGTCGGTGTTCTCGACGACCATGAGCGGGAGCTCCAGCTCGTCGAGGCGCTCCCCCATCATCGGGACGCAGATGAGGCCGCTGGTGTAGCGGACCATGAAGGCGATCTGCTCGGGCGTCACCCGTTCGGCGGCGATGATCAGATCGCCCTCGTTCTCCCGGTCGGCGTCGTCGACGACCACCACGAAGCGTCCCTCGGCGATGGCCTCGATGGCCTCCTCGATCGGTGCGAGCGTCACGTCCTCGCCTCCAGCAGCCGCTCCACGTACTTCGCCAGGACGTCCACCTCGAGGTTCACCCGGTCGCCCGGATTCCGGTCGCCCAGGACGGTGACCTCGAGCGTGTGCGGGATGAGCACGACCTCGAACCCGTCGTCGTCGAGATCCGAGACGGTCAGGCTGACGCCGTCCACGGTCACCGAGCCCTTCTCGACCAGATACCGGAGCAGGCCGCCGTCGGTGTCGAACCAGTAGCGGCGGGAGGCGCCGTCCTCGGTGGTGCTGCGGACCACGCCGGTGCCGTCGACGTGGCCCTGCACGACGTGCCCGTCGAACCGCCCGTGGGCGGGCATCGGACGCTCGAGGTCGACCCGGGTGCCGACGCCGGCCTCGCCGAGATTGCTTCGTTGCAACGTCTCGTGGACCGCCTCGACGGCCACGCTGCCCTCCCCCACCTCGACGGCCGTCAGGCAGACGCCGTTCACGGCGATCGAGTCGCCGACCTCCATGCCCTCGGTCACCGTCGGAGCCGCGATGACGAGACGCCGTCGGCCGTCGGCGTCGCGGGCATCGCGCACCTCACCGACGGCCTCCACGATCCCCGTGAACATCACACCACCTCCGCGTCGATGCGGACGTCCGGCCCGAGCCGGGTCACCCCGGTGATCTCGACCGAGGTGGCATCGCGAATGGTGGTGAACACACCGCCGAATGCGGGGAGCCCGACCCCGCCGCCGACGACGCCCCCGACGTAGGTGACGAGCCGGTCCACCGACCCTGCGCGCCAGAGGGCGCCGGCGAGGCCTGCGCCACCCTCGACGAGCAGGTCGACGATGCCGCGCTTGCCGAGGTCGCCGATCATCCCGGGCAGGTCGACGCGCTCGCCGTCGCCGCACACCACCACCTCGCCCGGGAGGTCGCGGGGCTCGGGGGTGTAGACGAGTGGGTCCCGGCTCCACAGGGCGCGTTCGGGAGGCAGCGGCCGGCGGCCGGCCACCACGATCGGGCGGGGCTGGCGATGGGAGCGACCCTCGAGGCGGACCGTGAGCCTCGGGTCGTCGGCGAGGAGCGTCCCGGCGCCGACCATGACGGCGTCGGAGCGGGCGCGCAACCCGTGCACGTCGCGGCGGGCCGCCTCGGAGGTGATCCATTGCGAGGTCCCGTCGGCGGCCGCCACCTGGCCGTCGAGCGTCATGGCGAGCTTCACGGTGACGAGGGGGCGTCCGGTGCGGCGATGATGGAAGTAGCCGGGATCGGCGGCCTCGGCCGCCTGGGGCGCGACATCGGTGACGACCTCGATCCCCGCCCGCCTGAGGCGCTCGATGCCCCGGCCCGACACCCGTTCGTCGGGATCCCCGATGCCCACGACGACGCGCTCCACCCCGGCGTTCACGATGGCATCCGTGCACGGCGGGGTTCGGCCGGTGTGGTCGCAGGGTTCGAGGGTCACGACGAGGGTGGCGCCCCGGGCTGCCTCCCCGGCCTCGGCCAGGGCGAGGATCTCGGCGTGCGGCTCGCCCGGGCGGAGGTGGACGCCGTGTCCGACGATCGCACCGTCCGCGACGACGAGACACCCCACGCGCGGATTCGGATGCGGATGCGTGTCCGCGGTGAGACCGATCGCCTCGAGGACCAGGTTGCGCTCGTCCATGTCGTCTCCGTGCGAGGGCGCGAGCGCGCGAGCGCCTGGCGCCCTCCTTCTCTCATCCGGACTGTCACCGTCGGCTCCGGGATGTCACCGGATCCACCCCGTGTGCGGGGGTCGCGGGCTTGCACCGCCGGTCGGGAGTTTCACCCTGCCCCGAAGGAGGGGCTGCAGCCCGGATTCTAGGGGTCGCCCGCACGAACCCCGGTCCCCGGCGCCTCGTGGGCAGTGTCCCGATCCCGCGACGATCGACAGACGATGGCCGGCTTCCTCTCGACGACGCCCGTCGAGGACCGGACTCCCGATGCCGTGGTCCGCCGGGCCATCCTCGCCATCTCCGCGGTGGGCTCGACCGTGCTGTTCGTCCGCTCGCCGGTCTAGGGACCGAACGCGCCGAGGTCCATGAAGGCGCTGCCGTAGCGGGTCGGCCCGACGAGGGAGCGGTCGGGTGTGCCCAGCCACCGGATCATGAAGGCCGCGTCGGGGATCGCCGGGTCGGGAGGCTCGATGCCGTGCGCCGACGCGCGTTCGAACCCGAACCGCGGGTAGTACGCCGGGATGCCCTCGACGATGACCGCTCGCTCTCCCGCCGCCGCGAGCCGCTCGAGGCCCTCCTCGACGAGCGCCGTCCCGATCCCGCTCCGTTGGTGGGCAGGGTGCACGGCGAGGGGACTGAGGAGCGGAACGGTGCGCTCCCCCACTGTCATCGGGGTGAAGAGGATGTGACCCACCACGTCGCCACCGACGATCGCCACCAGGCTGCGCTCGGGGTCGAATCCCTCGAACTTCCACAGGGCGTCGACGAGGGCTACTTCCTCGTCGCTCCCGAAGGCGGCGCGGGTCACCTCACGGATTGCGGGGCGGTCGGCGGGTCGTTCCGAGCGGATCTCCATCCCGGGCAGGCTACGTGGACGACGCCTGGGGTCAGGGGGCGCGGGCGGTTCGGGTGCGATCGCGGTTGGTCTTGGTCCGGTGGCACCGGTCGCAGCGCCAGGTCGTGTTGGACAGGCTGGTCTCACCGCCGGCGGAGACAGGCTGGACGTGGTCGATTTCGAGGCCGAACCGGTCCCCGCAGTCGACGCAGGCGGGCCCCCCGAAGCCGGTGGCCTCCCCGAGGCGAAGGGCGAGCCGCACTTCGATCGGGATGTGACGGGTCCAGCGCTTCAGGTGGCGGAGGTCGGTGCCGTCGAAGAACACGCCGGAGAGGAAGGCATCCCCGGCGACGCGTTTCGCCACGGAGGGGGCGATCGGCCCCACACCGGGGATCGCGCAGTGTTCGCCGTCTTTCACGTCGGTCCATCCTCGCTCGATGATGTCGTGGGAGACGAGGACCACCACCTCTGCGCGACCCGGGGCCGGGTCTCCGGTGACGGAGGTCGCGAGGCCGTCGGCGAGATAGCGGTCATACGGCTCGGGATCGGTGGTGGTGCGCGCGGTTCGGTCGGCTTCCGTGCGGATACGGGACACGACGGCAGCACCCACGTGGGGTTCGAGGGCGGCGTCGAGGCGAACCATGCCGTCGTCGCCGATCCAGTGCCGCAGCCGCCGGGCCCGACGCTGCCGGGCCGCCAACGACTCCGGCGCCCTGGATTGGAGCCGGATGGTGCGAGCACGGTCCCGCAAGGTACGGAAGGACGCACCGCGGGCCGTCTCCACCAGATCGTCGAGGGCCTCGGGGGCGACGGTGGCCGCGGAGGCGATTTCGGCCGCCTGGTCGAGGGAGATCGCTCCGGACTCGGCGGCCTCCGCCAGGCGGGGCTCGCGGCGGAGGTGCCGGCCGGTGTCGATGACCTTCCGGGCCGCGCCCACACTGGTGCCCCGGGTACGAGCGACCTCCGTGGCGTCACCGAGGCGAGCCGACACGGACGCCGTCGCATCGGAGGCGAGGCGTTCCCGGCGAGCCGTCCACGCCCGCAGCCGACGCAGCTCCGCGGGATCCCGGCGAAGACCACCGGTCACCCCAGCATTGGCCCGCTCCACCAGACCGATCGCCTCTTCCAACAGCCGTTCTTCCATGTCCCCACCGTGCCACTCGCGTGTGACAGGAACAGGAGCTGGATCCGATGGACCCTGGAGGCGTCGCGACCGACCTCCTACGAGGTGCGGCGGTCCAACTTGTACGCGCTGCCGGGTTCGGTCTTGGCGTGTTCCTTCATCTCGGACGCCACGGCCGAGGCCTCCCACTCGCTGGTGAAGACGCGACGGAGGTTCGTGGCGATCCCGAGGGAGATGGCGACCACCGGGAAGGCGTGGCGCTCCCCGCGGCGGTCGATGACCTCGATGAAGCCGCGCAGGGCGTCCTGGGGGTCGTAGAAGTCGAGGATGCCGTCGTCGAACTTGTCGATCACCGTCTTGCAGAACTGCTCGGCGATGTCGGGGCTCATGACGGCGATGAAGTCGTCACCACCGACGTGGCCGACGAAGCAGGTCGGATCGTTCACCTCGACGGCCGCCTCGATGAGGGTGTTGGCGCAGAATTTGATGACGTTGTCGCCGCGCATGAAGCCGTAGTGGTCGTTGAACGCCTTGAAGTTGTCGAGATCGGTGTGGACGATCGCCAGCGGGCGCCCACCCGCGACACGGCGCTGCATCTCCTCGGCGATCCGGAAGTTGCCCGGAAGACCCGTGAGAGGAGAGAGGTCTCGCATCGCCTTCGAGCGCCGGAGCACCGAACCCACCCGCGCCACGAGCTCCTCGATGTCGAAGGGCTTGGTGATGTAGTCGTCCGCTCCCATCTCGAGGCCGCGAACCCGGTCGTTCGACTGGGCGCGAGCGGTGAGCAGGATGACGGCGGCGTGGACCGTTGCCGGACTGGACTGGAGACGGGCGAGCACCTCGAGCCCGTCCACGTCGGGCATCATGACGTCGAGGAGCACGAGATCGGGCGACCGGGACGCGGCGAGCTCGAGACCCTCGCGCCCGCTCGGTGCGGACCGGACCTCGTATCCCTCGAGTTCTAGGTTCATCGTCACGAACCGGACGATGTCCGGATCGTCGTCGATGACCAGGATTCGTTCGCTCATGCCTCCCCGCCGACCGCGGCGCGCAGTTCCTGCACGGCGGCCACCGGATCCGGAGCACGGAAGATCGCCGTGCCCGCCACGAAGGCGTCGGCACCCGCGTTCCTCGCGAGTGGCGCCGTCTCCTTGGTGATGCCACCGTCGATCTCGATATCGGCACGCAGGCCGTGGGAATCAACGAACTTTCTCGCCGCCTCCACTTTCGGCAGCACGTCGGGGATGAACGACTGGCCGCCGAACCCCGGATGGACCGACATCACGAGCAGCAGATCGCAGAGCTCGACGAAGGGCTCGACCGCCTCGAAGGGCGTCGGCGGGTTGATCACCAGACCGAAATCGAGCCCGTGCTCCCGGGCGATCCGGGCCGGCTCGGTGGGATCCGGATGGACCTCCATGTGGATCGTGACGAGGCTGGCGCCGGCTTCGGCGAGGGGTTCGAAGAGCGACACCGGGTTCGTGACCATGAGGTGGCAGTCGAAGTAGAGGTCGGACACCGCGCGCACCGACTCGATGACGGGCATCCCGAAGGAGAGGTTCGGGACGTAGTGGCCGTCCATGACGTCGACGTGCAGGAAGTCGACGTGGTCCTCGATCCTGCCGATCTCCTCGCCGAGGCGGGCGAAATCGGCGGCCAGCATGGAGGGGGCGATCTTCGGGGCCACGGTGACCAGAGTGTATTCGGACGGCCGCCCCTCCCCCGGCTTCTAGGCTCGGCGCCCCCTGTTCGAGGAGCTGCATGGACCGCTACCGAGCCGACGGCCCCGTCCGTCTCGCCGACATCGACCCCCGGGACTCGTCCGCCTTCGACGGCGGCAAGGACGCCGGGAAGGACTACCTGGGCTTCCTGAACGACCGGATGGAGGACCTCCAGGAACTGCTCTACGCCGAAGGAAAGCGGCGACTCCTCGTCGTCCTCCAGGCCACGGACACCGGCGGCAAGGACGGCACGATCCGTCACGTGTTCGACGGCGTGAACCCCCAGGGGGTGAAGGTGGCGTCGTTCAAGAAGCCCACGCCCCGGGAACTCGCCCACGACTACCTGTGGCGCGTCCATCGCCACGTCCCGGGTGACGGCGAGATCACGATCTTCAACCGGAGCCACTACGAGGACGTGCTCGTCGTGAGGGTGCACTCGCTGGTGCCCGAGGAGCGCTGGTCGAAGCGCTACGACCACATCAACGAGTTCGAGCGGATGCTCGCCGACGAGGGCACCACGATCCGCAAGTTCTTCCTGCACATCTCGAAGGAGGAGCAGGCCGAGCGCCTCCAGGCCCGCCTCGACGACCCTTCGAAGCACTGGAAGTTCAGCCTCGGCGACCTCGACGAGCGGAAGCGCTGGGACGACTACCAGGCCGCCTTCGAGGACATGGTGAACCGGACCTCCACCCCCTGGGCGCCCTGGTACGTGGTCCCCGCCGACCGCAAGTGGTACCGGAACCTCGTCGTCGGCCAGGTGCTCGTCGACACGCTCGAGGGCTTCGACATGCAGTACCCCGAGAACGAGGACGACCTCTCGAAGGTCGTGATCGAGTAGGGGTCAGGCGCCCCACTCGGCAGGCTCGCCCCGGCGGCCGTTCATCCACGCGCCCGCGTCCATACGCGGCTTGCCCGGTGGCTGCACCTCGAGGAGTTCGACACTCCCCCGGCGGAGCCCGAGGAGCACCCGTCCGTCGCGTTCGGTGATGCGCCCCGGCTCGGCGTCGTCGTCCGTGGGGACGGCCGACCAGATCTTGAAGCGCTCGCCCTCGACCTCGGTCCAGGCGCCGGGGCGCGGCGCGAAGGCCCGAACCGCCCGCAGCACGGCGTCGGGACCGTGCAGCGGCGAGAGGTGCGCCTCGTCCACCGTCACCTTCCCCGCAGCGGTCGCACCGTCGTCGGGTTGCGGCCGGGGCTCGACGTCCCCGGCCACGTACCGGGGCAGCGTGTCGGCCAGGAGGTCGGCGCCGATCCGGGCGAGGCGATGGGTCAGTTCGCCGGCGGTCTCCGACGGTCCGATGGTCGTGCGCTCCATCGCCAGGATCGGCCCCGTGTCCATTCCTTCGTCCAGCTGCATGATCGTGACCCCGGTCTCGTCGTCACCGGCGAGGATCGAGCGCACCACCGGCGACGCGCCCCGCCACCGGGGCAGCAGCGAGAAGTGGACGTTCACGAACCCGTGGGCGGGCACCCGCAACGCCTCGGGCCGGATGATGCGGCCGTAGGCGACGACGACCCCGACCTCCGCGCCCGAACCGATGAGCGCCGAGAGCAGCTCCAGATGGGAGGCCGGTTGTTCGACGGCGATCCCCAGCTCGGCCGCGGCGTCCTTGACCGGCGTGGGCTGCGGCGTCCCCGAGCGGCCGCGGGGCCGGTCGGGGTTCGTCACCACGCTGGTCACCTCGGCGACACCGGTGAGCGCCCGCAGCGACGGGACCGCAGCCGCCGGTGAGCCGAGGAAGACCGCCCGGGTCACCCCGGAAGCCCCATCGCCTCCTGGCGGATCTCCTTCAGCGCCTGCTTCCGGGTCCGCCTCGGGAGCCGCTGCAGCAGGAGCATCCCGTCGATGTGGTCCACCTCGTGCTGGAGGACCCGGCCCATCAGCTCCTCTCCCTCGTGGACGACCTCGTTGCCGTCGAGGTCCATGCCGCGAGCACGGGCGTACGCGTAGCGCTTGATGGGCCAGTAGCGATCCGGGACCGACAGGCACCCCTCTTCGTAGGTCCACGAGCCCGACAGCTCCTCGATCACGGGGTTGATCATGTGGTGGGGGCCGTCACCGGCGTCGAAGACGATGACTCGCAGCCCGACGCCGATCTGGTTCGCGGCGAGACCCACACCCGGCGCGTCGTACATCGTCTCGAGCATGTCGTCCACGAGCCGCCGGATGTCGGCGCCGACGTCCGTGACCTCGGCACAGGGCGTGCGAAGTCCGGGATCGCCGAAGGTGCGGATGGGGAGGATCGTCATGGAGCGGTCAGAGGATACCGCCCGACCCTCAGAGGTCGATCGGGTCGGCGTCCACCCGCACCCTGGCCCCCGCCTCCCGCCACCGGTGGACGAGCCCGCGGAGGGTGATCCGGGCCGGTCCGAGGTCCCGTGCCTGGAGCAGCCAGCGCATGTCGTCGTCGCCGGCCGGTCCGAGGATCGTCGCCCGGTCGCCGATCGCCTCGCGCAGCTCCCGGTCGGCACGGTCCGTGGCGTCCCGGACCTCCAGGGCGATGAGTTCCCCCGCCGGCGGGAAGCCCAGGTCGTCGCGCTCGGCGAGGACCCGGTGGAGGAACGGGAGCGGCTCCGCGCGACGCAGCGCCTCGATCGCCGGTGTGTCCGGCATGGCCGTCTGCACGATCCCCCGCCGGCCCCGCCCGCGACCCGCCGCCGCGACGGCGCGCGCCATGATCCGGAGGCCGTCCTCGGCAGCCCGGTAGTGGGGAGCGAGGAGCGGTCCGTCGGCATCGACGATCACCGACAGGTCGACCGACAGGCCCGGGAGGTCGCGCTCGGTCCCCACGACCACGGCACGGCCGGCCGAGGCGTCGCCCACGACGTCCCGCCCGAACACGCCGCTCGCCTCCGAGACGATCCGTCCGACACCCGCCCCGAGCTGTTCGAAGCGGCGACCGCCGCAGGACTCGCAGGCGCCGATCGCCGCGCCACAGCGCGGGCAGGCGTCGCCGGCATCGGGACGGGCGCCGCAGGACGGGCAGGTCCGCAGTGTCCGGCACCGGACGCAGCGGACCGCACCGCCCCGACGCGTGGTGAACAGCAGCACCGACCCGCCGTCCCGCACCGTGGCCGCCACCGCCTGGCGGGTCCGGCCCGCCAGGAGCCCCGACCCGGGCGGATCGTCGTTGCGG
>JAWVYO010000035.1:0-22493 GCA_033722675.1 Acidimicrobiia bacterium
GCGCGGCGAGGAGGAGCTGGGCGGCGCCGCCGCGGACGGTGGCAGGCGCGGGACCCACCCATACGGCGACCGGCACGGGCGCATCGGCCACGAGCCCCAGGAGGTCGGTGACGTCGTCGTCGATGGCCGCGGGGGCGTTGACCGAGAGCACCACGAGCTGGGCGTCGGAGTCCTCGACCACCCCGGTCACGAAGTCGACCAGGGTCCGGTCGATCGGACCGCTCACCTCGACGACGTCGATCGGCGGCACGTCGGCCTGCCCGGGGGCGGGCCCGGCGATCGCGAGCACCGACAGGGCGAGGGCGACGAGGACGAGGGAGCGGCGGAGGACGGCCACGGACCGCATGGTAGGGCCCGGCCGGAGACCACCCATCGCGCCCGACTACGATCCGCCCATGCCCAAGATCCTCGTCGTGGCCGACGCCCCGTGGGTCGTCAACGACGTGCACGCGTCGCTCGCAGACACCGCCTACGACGTGTCCGTGATCGGGGATCCCGCCATCGTCGGCGACGAGTTCACCGACCTCGCGCCCGACGCGGTGGTCATCGACCTGCAGGTGGGCTCGATGGGCGGCATGGCCATCACCCGGTCGATCCGGAACGCGGCGCGGACGGCCGGTGTCGCCGTCCCACCCGTGATCGTCCTCCTCGACCGCGACGTCGACGCCTTCCTCGCCCGCCGGGCCGGGGCCGACGCCCATCTCCGCAAGCCCTTCGGAGGGTTCGCGCTCCGCGACCTCGTCGACCGCCTCACCGCCGGGGAGGCGGCTCCCGCCTCCGCCGAATGATCCGCACGGCATGAGGAGCCCGACCGGCAGTACCGGGCCCCGGAGGGGGCGACGATGACCGGGCTGCAGATCGCCTACCTCGTGATCCTGGGCGTCTGCATCATCGGATCCGGCTTCTTCTCGGGGTCGGAGACCGCGCTCATCGGATTGCCGCGGGAGCGGGTGGACCAGCTCGCCACCGACCGCCGCGGGCACCACGTGGCGTCCCTGGTGGAGGACCCCGACCGGATGCTCAGCACCCTCCTCGTCGGCAACAACTTCGTGAACATCCTCGGCGCCTCCGTGGCCACGGTGCTCTTCGTCGACCTGCTCGGAGAGGACTGGGGGCCGTGGACGGCCACCGCCGCCGTCACCTCCGTCGTGCTGCTCGTCGGCGAGATCACGCCGAAGAGCCTGGCCACGCGCTACCCCGAACGGTTCTCGCTCGTCGTCGCACCGACGATCGACCGGCTCAGCCGGGTGTTGAAGCCGATCACCGACTTCTTCCTGGCCCTGGCCCGCGGGATCTTTCGGCTGCTGCGAGTCGACGTGGCCTCCGGTCCCGCACCCATCACCGAGGACGACATCGTCGCGATGGCACTGCTCGGCGAACGGACCGGGGACATCGAAGCCGCCGAGCGGGACATCATCCGGTCCCTCTTCGAGGTCGCCGACCGGCCCGTGCGCGAGGTCATGACGCCCCGGCCCGACATCGCCACGCTCACGCTGCCGGCGACGATGGCCGAAGTGCGCGCGCTCGTGGCCACGACCGGGCACAGCCGGTTCCCCGTCGTCGAGGAGGACCTCGATCACATCGCGGGGGTGCTCTACGTGAAGGACCTCGTCCGGATGTCGGCCGACCCCACGCCCGACGACATCCGGGCGGCGCTGCGTGCGCCGACCTACGTCCCCGAGTCGAAGCCCATCCTCGAACTGCTCCAGGAGCTGCGGCGCCGGCGCCGGACGTTCGCGCTCGTCCTCGACGAGCACGGCGGCGTCGAGGGGCTCGTCACCATCAAGGATCTCGTCGCCGAGCTCGTCGGCGAGCTGCAGGACGAGTACGACCCGGGGTCGCCGACGGTGACGTCGCTCGGCGAGGGCATCTGGATCGCGGACGGGCGGCTCCCGGTCGACGAACTCGGTGCCGCCCTCGGGGAGACGCTCCCCCGCGGGCCCTATGCGACGGTCGGGGGCCTCGTCCTCGACCTCGCCGGTCGGATCCCCGACGAGGGCGACGCTGTGGCGACGAACGGGTTCCGGATCACGATCATGGCGATGGATCGCCGGCGCGTCGACCGGGTGCGTATCGAGGCCGACGAACCGTTATCCTGACGCCATCGGGACGTGGCGCAGTTTGGCAGCGCGCAGCGTTCGGGACGCTGAGGTCGCCGGTTCAAATCCGGCCGTCCCGACCAGCGAGGGGATCCCCGGCTCGGCCGGGGATTTCTCGCGTTCAGGGGTCGTCCTCGTGCCGCTTCGGAGCCGGTCGATCGGGTGACTCGAGCGGGGCAGGGTCGGAACTCCTAGACTTCGCCCCTCGCGAGAGGAGGTGCCCCATGACGGATCGAACCGCCCCCGTCCCCCGGGCCCTCCCGCGTCGCGTCTGACTCCGGGGGTGCCCCCTGCCCTGGAGTCCCCATGCATCCCCTGTCCCCCTACGGCTGGGCCGACGGCCTCGCCGACGAGATCCCCGACCATCTCCTGCCCGGGCGCGTCGTGCGCGTCGACCGTGGTCGCGCCCTCGCCCAGACCACGATCGGAACGATTCCGGCGACGGTTCCCGGCGATCCCGTCGTGACCGGCGACTGGGTCGGCGTCGACGTGACCGGTCGCCCCGAGATCCGGCACGTCGTGACGCGCCGCACCGTCATCACCCGCTACGACACCTCCCACGAGATCCCGCAACCCCTCGCGGCGAACGTCGACGCGGTACTCGTCGTGCACGGACTCGATCTCGGTCTGAAGCTGCGCCGCATGGAGCGCGCCCTCGTGGTGGCGTGGGACTCCGGCGCCCGCCCGATCGTCGTCCTCTCCAAGGCCGATCTCGCGCCCGGAGGCCCGTCCGGCACCGCCGTCGCGGTCGCCGAGGGTGAGTTCGCCGCGGTGGCGCCCGGGGTCGAGGTCGTCACCGTGAGCGCCGTCACGGGACTCGGGGTCGATCGCCTTCGCGGTGCGCTCTCGCCGGGGGAGACGGTCGTCGTCCTCGGCGAGTCGGGCGTGGGCAAGTCGACGCTCGTGAACGCCCTCGCCGGTGAGGACCTCCGGGACACGGGGCCCACGAGAGTCGCCGACCGCCGCGGCCGGCACACGACGACCGCTCGCGAACTCGTCCCGCTCCCCGACGGCCTCATCCTCCTCGACACCCCCGGGATCCGCACGCTCGGCGTCTGGGACGCCGGTGACGGACTCGCCGCCGCGTTCTCGGACGTGGAGGAGGCGGCCCGTCGCTGCCGGTTCCGCGACTGTCGCCACGATGCCGAGCCCGGGTGCGGCGTGCGCTCCGCCGTCGACGACGGGAGCATCGACGGCGACCGACTCGCCTCCTACCGGCGGCTGGAGCGCGAGATGGCGCGCATGGACCGGCGTCGCGCGGCCGTCGAAGGCCGCGTGGCCCGCCGTACCCGCCGGCGATCGTCCTCCGACGACGACTGGCGACGCGACTGGGGCCTGCGCTAGGAGACCAGCAGCTCGGCGATCTGGACCGCGTTGAGAGCGGCGCCCTTGCGGAGGTTGTCGCCGACCACCCACAGCGACACGCCGCCGGGGGTGCCGAGGGTGGGGCGAATCCGGCTCACCAGGACGTCGTCGATGCCGGCGCTGTCGAGCGGCGTCGCCACCCGATCGGACCAGATCGCCACCCCGGGTCCCGCCCCGATGAGGTGGGTGGCGCGGTCGGCGTCGAGCGGCTCGTCGAACCAGGCGGAGGCGGCGATGCCATGCCCGACCATCACCGGGACCCGCACGCAGGTCGCCTCCACGGCGACGTCGGGGGCGTCGAGGATCTTGCGGGTCTCGTTGACGAGCTTCCACTCCTCGTCGGTGTATCCCTCGTCCGTCTCGATCCCGGCGTAGGCGAGCACGTTCCACCCGATGGGGCGGGCGTAGACGCCCGTCGCCGGCTCCTCCCACCCGCCGTGCTGCAGGGCCTCCACGTTCTCGCCCAACGCCTCGATCTCCGCGACGAGGCCGTCCATCGCCTTCGTGCCCGTGCCCGAGACCGACTGATACGAGGCCACGACCATCGAGCGGAGGCCGACGGCGCGGTGCAACGGCCCCAGCGCCATGAGGAGCACCATCGTCGTGCAGTTCGGGTTGGCGACGATGCCGTCGTGGTCGTCGACGGCGTCGTCGTTGACACCGGCCACGACGAGCGGCACCGCGGGATCCATCCGCCATGCCGAGGAGTTGTCGATCACGACCGCCCCCGCCGACGAGAACCGGGGAGCGTGGTCCTTCGACCGCGAGCCTCCCGCCGAGAACAGCGCGACGTCGATCCCGTCGGGGTCCGCTTCGGCGAGGTCTTCGACCGTCACATCGCCCCACGGGGTGGCGACGACGGCTCCGGCGGAGCGCTCCGACGCCATGAGCCGCAGGCTCCCCACGGGGAAGTCGCGGCGGGCGAGCGTGGACAGCATCTCGCGGCCCACGGCCCCCGTCGCGCCGACGACGGCGAGGCTCGGCCCGCTCACGACGCCCGCCCGGCGGTGAGGGGCGGCTCGAAGGCGTCGTGGAGGGCGGTGACGGCCCGTTCGACGTCACCCGCCCCGATCACACAGGAGACACGGATCGGGGACGTCGAGATCATCTCGATGTTGATGGCGGCCTCGGCCAGGACGGTGAACATCCGGGCGGCGACGCCGGGATGCGCCTTCATCCCCGCCCCGACGAGCGCCACCTTCGCGATGTCCTCGTCGACGTCGACACCGGCCGCCCCGACGTCGCCGGCCACCTCCTCGGCGATCGCCAGCGCCTGCTCGAGGTGCTCCTTGGGGACCGTGAAGCTGATGTCGGTGTGTCCGGCCGTGGAGACGTTCTGGACGATCATGTCGACGTTCACGCCGGCTGCGGCCAGCGGCTCGAACAGGGCCGACGCCACACCGGGTTGATCGGGGACCCCGGCCACCGTGAGCTTCGCTTCGCTGACGTCGTGGGCGATACCCGTGATCACGGCTTCTTCCATGGTGCTCTCCTTCACCCAGGTGCCGTCGCCGTCGTGGAACGACGATCGCACGTGGATCGGGACGTCGAAACGCCGGCCGAACTCGACCGACCGGTACATGAGGACGCCGGCGCCCGCGGCCGACAGTTCGAGCATCTCCTCGAAGGAGACCTCGTCCAGCTTGCGAGCGGCGGGCACGATTCGGGGATCGGCGGTGAACACACCGTCCACGTCCGTGTAGATCTCGCACACGTCCGCCCCGAGCGCCGCGGCCAGCGCCACGGCGGTGGCGTCCGAGCCGCCCCTGCCGAGGGTGGTCACGTCCTTCGTGTCCGGGGAGACGCCCTGGAACCCGGCGACGATGACCACGTTGCCCTCGTCGAGCGACTCCCGCACCCGAAAGGCACGGATCTCGCGTATCTTCGCCGCGCCGTGCGAGGTGTCGGTGAGGATCCCCGCCTGGGAGCCGGTGAAGCTGATCGCCTCGCACCCCCGGTCGCGGATCGCCATCGCCAGGAGGGCCATCGAGATGCGCTCCCCCGCCGTGAGCAGCATGTCCATCTCGCGCTGGTGGACAGTGGGGTCCATGCTCACGTCCGAGGCGAGGCCGATCAGGTCGTCGGTGGACTTCCCCATCGCCGACACCACGACCACGACGTCGTCACCGGCCTTACGCGTGCGTGCGACGCGCTCGGCCACCGAGCGGATCCGCTCGGGGCTGCCCACCGACGTGCCCCCGTACTTCTGCACGACCAGCATGCGCGGGAGTGTATGCGATCGGCGCTCCTGCCCCGCGCCGCATCGTTCATCGGCCGCCGACCGATACGCTGCGGCCGATGCGACGCCTCCCGCTCCCCCTGCTGGCCCTCCTCCTGCTCGCCGCCGCCTGCGGCGGGGACGACCCGGGATCCGACACCACCTCGGCTCCTGCGAGCGACACGATCACCACGGAGGCGTACCTGCGCTTCCGTGCCCAGCCCACCGCCTGCGGGTCGGAGGCCCCGCCGCCCGCCCGCGACCTCGCCTTCGACGAGCCCGCCGACCTGGGCCTGGCGGGCACCGTCACGGCCACGATCGTCACCTCCTGCGGGGACGTCGTGGTGGAACTCGACGCCGACGTGGCGCCGGCGACCGTGAACTCCTTCGTCTTTCTCGCCGAATCGGGCTACTTCGACGGAACGGTTTCCCACCGCGTGGTCCCCGACTTCGTGGTGCAGGCAGGCGACCCCACCGCCACCGGCCGCGGGGGCCCCGGATACGTGGTGCCGGACGAGTTCGCGACAACGGACATCGCCGAGGTGGATACGACTGTGGTCGACGGCCAGGACTTCTTGACGTTCGCCGACGGATCCATCGCCATGGCGAACGCCGGCCCGGGCACCACGGGCAGCCAGTGGTTCATCACCCTCGAGGACGTTCCGCTCCCCCCGCAGTTCACGTGGTTCGGGCGGGTGGTCGACGGCTTCGACACCCTCCAGCGCATCGAGGAGCTGCCCCTCGCCCAGGGCGCCGGCAGCCTCGAGCGGTCGCTTCCGCTCGAGACGCTCTACATCGAGACGGTGACCGTCGAGCGCTGACCCGGTGGCCGTCGACCTGCACCTCCACAGCGACCGGTCGGACGGCACCGACCCGCCGGCCGTCGTCGTCGACCATGCGGTCGCCGCCGGCCTCGGGGCGATGGCACTCACCGACCACGACACCCTCGGGGGCGTCGCCGAGGCGCGCCGGGCCGCGGCGGGCCGGATCCGCGTGATCCCCGGCGTGGAGCTGTCCGTGGAATGGCCGACGGGGACCATGCACCTGCTCGGATACTGGACGGAGCCCGGCACCGGACCCCTCGAGGACCGGCTCGAGGAGCTGCGTCGCGACCGGGACCGCCGCAACGCGGCGATCGTCGACGCGCTCGGCGACCTGGGCATCGAGATCTCCATCGACGAGGTCGAACGACGGGCCGGTGGCGACAGCGTCGGCCGGCCGCACATCGCCGCCGCCCTCGTCGACCGCGGCGTGGTGTCGAGCATCCCCGAGGCCTTCGACCGGTTCCTGGCAGCCGGACGGCCGGCCTACCGGCCGCGTCACCGCCTCCCGGCCGCCGAGGCGGTCCGGCTCGTCCGGGCATCCGGCGGCGTCGCGGCGGTGGCCCATCCGCACACGGTGGCGACGGCGGCCGACGCCTTCTCGGACGCCTTCGCCTCCTTCGCCGACGTCGGCATCGACGGCGTCGAGTGCCACTACGCCGAGTACGTACCGTCCCAGCGGAGCCGGCTCGACACACTCGCTCGCTCCCACGGGCTCGTGCCGACCGGCGGCTCCGACTACCACGGCGACCACAAGCCCGGGATCTCCGTGGGACGGGGTCGCGGCGACCTCGCGGTCCCCGACGCCGCCCTCGACGAGCTCGAGGCCCGGCGGGACTGAGCCGCTCGCCCCTACAGGGACCCCCCGGCGGCGCCGATACGACCGAGTGGTGACCACCGAGACCAACGGACTCGACCCCGGGCCTCTGTCGGCGTCCGCCGCGCCGCTCGACTACGAGGCGATGCGACGGACGTTCCAGCGCGTCCGGGCCTTCGCCGGGCTGTGCTTCCTGGCCGCCGCGGCCATCGGCGCCGTCGTCGGCGACGACGGCTCCCTCCTGCGTGCCGCCGCCTTCGCCGCACTCGTCGCCGACGCGCTCGTCCGCATTCGGCTCACGTCCGGGGCCCTGCCCTCGATCGGGCTGGACGTCCTCGTCGGCGCCCTCGTCGTCGGGGCGGGCGACCATCCCGAGGCCTCGCTGGCTGCCTTCCTCGCGTACCTGATCGTGGTGACCGTCGTCTTCGCCGGCACACCCCACCTCGTCTGGCTGCTCGCCTCGGCCCTGGGACTCATCGCCCTGCGGGCGACCGTGCTCCCGTCGATGGGAACCGGCTCTGGAGAGGTCGACCTGCTGATCGGGCTGCTCGAGACCGGGATCCTGCTCGTCGGGATCGCCGTCCTGCTCATGGCGGGCGCCACCCGGTTGAAGGAGGCGCGGGAGCGCCTCTCGACCGCCCTCCACGCCGAACGGCGGGCGTCGGAGATGAAGAACGAGTTCGTGTCGATGGTGAGCCACGAGCTGCGGACACCCCTCACGAACATCTCCGGGTTCACGATGGCCGTCCAGGAGAGCTGGCGGGAGCTGGACGGCGCGGAGGTCGACGAGTTCCTCGGCATCATCCGCGGCGAGACCGAGCACCTCCAGAACCTCGTCGACGACGTCCTCGCGATCCCACGGCTCGAAGCGGGCCGCCTGCTGCTGGAGCCCGTCGACTTCGAGCTGCGGCCGGCCGCCTACCGGATCGCCGATCTGCTCTTCCCCCCCGGCGGGGACAAGGAGGCCACCGTCCAGATCGACGGCTCGGTCATCGTCCATGCGGACCCGAACCGCGTGGAACAGGTGCTCCGCAATCTCCTCGAGAACGCCCGCAAGTACGGAGGCGACCACGTGACCGTCGAGGCGAGCCGTTCCCCCGAGGGCTACACGCTGGTCGTCGCCGACAACGGACCGGGCGTGCCCGAGGACTTCCGCGAGGCGATCTTCGAACGGTTCGAACAGGTGTCGCGCGGCGACGCCCGGTCGTCGAGCGGCATCGGCCTGGGACTCACGATCACCCGCCGACTCGTCGAGGCGATGGGCGGGTCGATCTGGTACGAGCCCGGGTTCCCCGTCGGTGCGAGGTTCTGCTTCTCGCTCCCGGCCGGCGGCCGGGGTCCGGTCGAGGCCGGGACCGAGCCGGCGCACGCCCGGACGTCCTAGGCCTCGTCGCCCGCTCCTTCCTCGTCCGCTGCGCCGACGCTCCACCCCGGCGCAACTCCCGGTTCCTCGGTCGCGAACACCCGCTGGACGGGACGGGGCCGACCCGACAGGACCCACAGACTCTGACGCGGCGAGGTGCGGGGTCTCGACGCCAGCTCGGCGCGCTCCTCGTCGAGTCGGGCGACGGCCGCGAGGATCGCCGCCGCAGTGGCATCGTCCGCTCCGCCCGTGATCTGCGCGGCGCTCACGGGATCTCCACGAGTTCGGTCAGCGTGCCCCCGAGCGTCCCGGGGTGCACGAACGCGATGCGTCGCCCGCCCCCGCCCGTCCTGGGCGCCTCGTCGACCAGCCGGGCGCCGGCCTCCCGCAGGTCGTCGAGGGCCGCCTCGATGTCCGGTACGGCGTAGGCGACGTGGTGAAGTCCCTCGCCCCGACTGGCGAGGAACCGCCCGACGGGGGTGTCGGGGTCGAGCGCGGCGAGGAGCTGCACGTGGGACCCGCCGACCGCGATCATCGCCTCCTCGACGCCCTGCTCCGGGACCCGCTCGCGGCTGATCGGCTCCACCCCGTAGAGCGCAGCGAACCGTTCGATCGCGGCGTCCAGGTCGTGGACGGCGACGGCGACGTGATCCAGGTTGAGCAGCAGCATGGAGTCCGAGCGTAGTGCCGCTCCAAGGGGCGGGAGGAGCCCCCGGGCACCGGTAGCATCGGCTCGGGACGATCGAAGGAGCAGCACCCCATGGGCGCCGTCA
The DNA here is from genome assembly GCA_033722675.1 of Acidimicrobiia bacterium. Taxonomy (GTDB): domain Bacteria; phylum Actinomycetota; class Acidimicrobiia; order Spongiisociales; family UBA11373; genus DATHYU01. The sequence goes on from JAWVYO010000035.1 coordinate 9,457, forward strand.
TCACGGCCATCGCCAGGACCCCGATCGGACGCTTCGGGGGCGCCTTCAAACCGCTCCAGGCCGTCGACCTCGGCGCCGCGGCCATCGGCGGCGTCCTCGACCGCTCCGGCCTCGAGCCCTCCGCCGTGGACGAGGTGCTGTTCGGTCACGTGATCCAGGCCGGAGCCGGCCAGATCACCGCCCGCCAGGCGGCCGTGCGCGCCGGGATCCCGATGTCGGTGCCCGCCACGACCATCAACAAGGTCTGCCTCTCGGGTCTGACCGCCATCGCCGAGGCCGACCGACACGTACGCCTCGGCGAGTCGACCTTCGTCGTCGCCGGCGGCATGGAGTCGATGACGAACGCCCCCTACGTGCTGCCCACCGGACGGTACGGGGCGTTCATGGGCGACACGACCCTCGTCGACGCAATGACCCACGACGGGCTCTGGTGCGCCTTCGACCACTGCACCATGGGCGAGTCGTCGGACCGCAAGAACCTGACGCTCGGGATCGAGCGGGAGGAGCAGGACGCCTGGTCGGCCGAGAGTCACCGGCGAGCCGCCGAGGCCTCCGCCTCGGGCCACTTCGCCGACGAGATCGTTCCGGTCACCGTGCCCCGGCGCCGAGGCGACCCCGTGGAGGTCGACGCCGACGAGGGGATCCGACCCGATTCGAGCACCGAGTCCCTGGGCGGGCTGCGGCCGGCCTTCGCCGACGACGGGACCATCACCGCGGGGAACGCCTCACAGATCTCCGACGGGGGCGCCGCGGTCCTGGTCGCCGACCGGTCCGCCGCGGAGGCACGAGGCCTGCCGATCCTGGCCGAGATCGTGTCCTACGGGCAGGTCGGCGGCGCCGATCCCACGCTCCACGAACGGCCGGCCGAGGCGCTGCGCATCGCACTGAAGCGGGCGTCGATGGCCCCCTCCGACCTCGATCTCGTCGAGATCAACGAGGCCTTCGCCGCCGTCGCCCTCTGGTCGGCACGGATGCTGGACCTCCCCCACGACCGCGTGAACGTGCACGGCGGCGCCGTCGCCCTCGGGCACCCCCTGGGCGCCACCGGCGCCCGGATCGTGGTGACCCTCGTGAATGCGCTGCGCGCCCGGGGCGGCGGTGTCGGCGCAGCGACACTGTGCGGGGGTGGAGGGCAGGGCGACGCCCTCGTCCTCGAGGTCGCCGGATGAGCGACCATCCCCACCAGCCCCCCGAGAGGAACCTCGCCCTCGACCTCGCCCGGGTGACCGAGGCGGCGGCGATGGCCTCCGCCCGCTGGCAGGGCAGGGGCGACAAGAACGCCGCCGACCAGGCCGCGGTCGACGCCATGCGATCCATCCTCTCGACCATCGACATGGACGGTGTCGTCGTCATCGGCGAGGGCGAGAAGGACGAAGCGCCGATGCTCTTCAACGGTGAGCGCATCGGGAACGGCAAGCCCCCGCAGGTCGACGTGGCCGTCGACCCCGTCGACGGCACGACGCTGACCGCCGAGGGGATGCCGGGGGCCATCGCCGTGCTCGCCCTCGCCGAACGGGGCACGATGTACGCGCCCGGGAGCCTCGTCTACATGGACAAGATCGCCGTGGGCGAGGAGGCCAAGGGGGTCATCGACCTCGACGCGCCCGTCGAGGAGAACCTGCGCCGGGTCGCCCGGGCCAAGGGCAAGGACCTCGACGACATGACCGCGATCATGCTCAACCGCCCGCGCAACGAGGAGCACATCGCTGCGGTGCGCCGCACCGGCGCCAGGATCCGGCTGATCCGGGACGGCGACATCCAGGGGGCGATCTCGACCGCGGTCCAGGACAGCGGGATCGACATCCTCCTCGGCATCGGCGGGTCGCCCGAGGCGGTGACGGCGGCGTGCGCAATGCTCTGCCTGGGCGGGGAGATGCAGTGCCGCCTGTGGCCCCGCGACGAGTCCGAGCGCCAGTACGCCGTCGACGCCGGCCTCGACCTGGACGAGGTGCTCACGAACCGCGACCTGGTCGACTCCGACAACGTCTTCTTCGCCGCAACGGGCGTGACCACCGGTGAGTTGCTGACGGGCGTCCGGTACGTGCCCGAGGGAGCATGGACCCACACGCTCGTGATGCGGTCGAAGACGGGGACCGTCCGATTCATCCACGCCCGGCACCGCTTCGACCGGCTGTCGGAACTGACCGACGCCTACGACCCCGTGATCGAACCGATCCAGTCGTCGTAGGCGGGCGCCACCACCGACCAGTCGAAGTGCTCGACCCCCCGGGCGAGACGCCGTGCGACGTCGCGGCGGTCGTCGGCGGCCAGGGCGTCCCGCAGCCGGTCGACGAGCCCGGCCGGCGACCCGTAGAGACACCGGTCCGACAGATCCTCGGGAATGCGCTCGGGATAGACGAGCCGGTCGGGCAGGACCGGGAAGGCTCCCGCGGCGATCGCCTCGACGACCGAGATCCCGAAGAACTCCTGGAGCGCGGTGCTCACCGCGACGTCGGCGGAGGCGAGCACCGCCGGGTACTCGGTGTCGGAGAGCTCCCGATCGACGACGACCCGGTCGCCGAGCGCCTCGATGCGGGCCCGATACGTCTCCTGCTGGCGTGCGAAACGCTCGCCGCACAGCGCGACCCGGAAGCCGACGCCCTCGGCGGCGAGCGCGTCGAGCGCGTCGAAGAAGGCGCCCGGGTCCTTGTCCGCGTCCCAGCGGTGGTTCCAGAGGACGAGGGGCGGATCGGACCGCTGCGCCCGGGTCCGGTCGAGACGAACGAGGTCGACGCCGACGGGCAGGACCGTCGATTTCGACGCCACCCCGGGCACGAGATGGGTGTGGCGCTCGTCGGGGAACGCGCCGAGGAATCCCTCGAGCGCGCCGAACACGGCGTCGCGGTGGTACCGGGAGTTGAAGGCGACGGCGTCGGCGGCCACGAGCGACGTCCACGAGATCAGCCCGTGCCGATCTTCGACCCTCGTCCGTCCGACCTCGGGGTAGGTGATCTGGTTCTCGTGCAGATAGAGCGCAGCGGGCACCCCGGCGGTGAGGTCCCGGGTGAGCCCGAGGAATCCCGCGAGGTCCAGGAGGCTCGTCGCCACCAGCGCGTCGGGGGGGCCGTGGCGCTCGACGGCGGCGCGGAATCGACCGGCCAGCGTCACGAACCCACCGGTCTGCCGCCACTTCCAGAACTGCCCCGGCAACGTCACGAGGTGCACCTCGTGGGCGGACCGGGCGGCGTACCCCTCGGCCCACCGCCGGTGGGAGCCCGTCAGGTAGGGCTCGAGGAGGTAGACCCTCAGAGCTCGCGCCGTCCCGCCAGCGCCCGGCCCAGCGTCAACTCGTCGGCGTAGTCGAGGTCTCCGCCGACCGGCAGCCCCGACGCCAGTCTGGTGACGCGGAGTCCCAGGGGCTTCAGCAGCTTGGCGAGATACATCGCCGTGGTATCGCCCTCCACGGTCGGGTTCGTGGCCACGATGGCCTCCTCGATCCCTTCGTCCTCGACCCGCTGGACGAGCTCGCGGACGTGCAGCTGGTCGGGCCCGATGCCCTCGATCGGCGAGATCGCCCCGCCGAGGACGTGATAGCGACCGGAGAACTCCTGGGACCGCTCGACGACGACGATGTCCTGTGCTCGTTCGACGACGCACACGAGCTTCGGGTCGCGGCGGAGGTCACGGCACACCGAGCACTCCTCGGCGTCGGTGATGTTGAAGCAGCGGGAGCAGAAGCGGACCTGCTCGCGCATCTCGACGATGGCCCCGGCGAGGCGACGGGCGTCCTCCATCTCGACGTTGAGGAGGTGGAAGGCCATCCGTTGGGCCGACTTGCGACCCACGCCGGGGAGCCGGGCCAGCTCGTCGATGAGCCGCTGGACCGGCGCCTCGAACACGTCAGCCGCCGAGGAGTCCGTCGAGGCCGCCGCCGAGGGCACCGAGGTCGAGGCCGCCCAGGTCGGGCAGGGCCTCCGACGCGGCCGAGGAGATCTCGCCGAGGGCCGCGTTCACCGCGGCGACGACCAGGTCCCCGACGAGGTCGGCGTCGTCGGGATCGAGCACCGAGGGGTCGATCGTCACCGAGACGACCTCGCCGGTGCCCTTCACGACCGCCGTCACGAGCCCGCCGCCCGACGAGGCCTCGAACTCGCGCTCGGCGAGCTCGGCCTGGTGCTGCTGCATGTCGGCCTGCATCTGGGCGGCCTGCTGCATGAGCTGCTGCATGTCCGGCATGCCACCGGGCGCGCCGCCGCCGCGCTGGGGCGGGGGCTGGTTGCTGCGGCGCTTCTTCGGTCGGGCCATGACCGGCAGCGTAGTGGGGGCTCCCGCCACAGCCCCGGGACGACGGGCCGTCGGTTCGGTAGGGTCGGCCGTCACGCGCAACAGAGGGGGATCCCCATGGACCAGCCGCTTCCGAAGGCATCGAAATACGTGATCGTCGGTGCGGGCGTGCACGGGCTCAGCACGGCGTGGCACCTCGCCATGGAGCTCGAACGTCGGGGCACCGGGTCGGGGGCCGACATCGCGCTCCTCGACAAGACCGCCCCCGGTGCGGGGGCGACCGGCATCGCCTGCGGGTGTGTCCGGAACCTCTACATGACCGAGCCCCTCCACGCGATCGTCCGGCACTCCGTGGACGTCTGGAACTACGACCCGGTGCTCTTCGGGTTCCAGCAGGTCGGATACGTCTCCTGCGGCGAGGAGAACCAGATCGACGAGTACGAGCGTATCGTCGCCAGCCAGAACGCGGCGGGGTACACCTCCGACATGTACGTCGGCCAGGACGCCCGCGACTTCCTGACGGGGCTGTGGCCGGACTTCAAGCACCACACGATCGACGTGGTGCTCCACGAGAAGCTGAGCGGCTACGCCGGGACGCAACAGGCCGTCGAAGGCCTCGCCGCGATGTGTGAGCGCCACGGGGTGGGGATCCATTCGGGCGTCGAGGTCACCGGCTACCAGCGCGACGGCGACGACATCCGTGCCGTCGAGACGAACCGGGGCACGATCGAGGCGGACGTGGTGGTGCTCTGCCTGGGCGCGTGGATCCCCAAGCACTGGGAGATGCTCGGTCTCCCCTCGACCCTCGACGTCCACTACCGCGACGGGTCCGTCGCCGAGGACGCCGACATGTGGACCTACTGGCGCCTCGTGGAGGGCGAGGTGTACTTCGACGGGCCCTACTACACCGCCGACTTCCTGAACCCGCCGGTGCTGCACGTCGAGCTCATGAACACGCCCGTGGTCGACCCGGTGACGGGAGTCCGGCACGGCGACAGCGTCTACGTGTACTGGAAGAACGGCACCGAGCGCATGGAGCGTCCCGGCATCCAGGGCGGTGGCATGCCCATCGAGATCGGCCCCGACGCCTCGGTCGAGCCCTACGGGCACGCCAACGACGAGTACCAGGCCGAGCCGGAGTTCGCCGACTACTTCACCGCGGCGATGGGGATGTTCATGAAGCGGTTCGAGGGCATCCGCCCGAACTTCAAGGAGCGCCGCAATGGCGGCATCGGGGCGTTCACCCCCGACAACGTCCCGATCATGGACTGGATCCTGCCGAACACGTACCTGATCGCCGACTCGAACCACGGGTTCAAGATGACGGGCATCGGGAAACTCGTGGCGGCCCGGCTCGCCGGTTCGGAGCCGATCCCCGAACTCGATCCCTTCGCGATGTCGCGGTTCGCCGACGGCGAGGCGTTCGGCTCCGGGACCACCAACTCCCCCTGGGTCTGAGCGGGCGGTTCGCTCAGGGCTCGTCGACGACCTCGGCGTCGAAGACGTCGGCGAGCACCTCCGTGGGGTCGACGGCACCCGCACCGGCCTCCTCGAGGTCGTCCTTGTCGGGTGCCCGCTCCGGCGTGTCGTCGGTGGGCGTCTCGAACAGCCCCGGCTGGTCGGCGTCGCCGGAGCGGTAGGCCACGCCGAGCGGCGCACCGACGAGATCGCCCAGCACCGAGGCGATGATCCCCGTGAGCCGGTCGTCCTCGCGGAGCTGGGCGAGATGGAAGGGAAGGTGCCCGGGAACCTCGAGGACGAGTGCTCCGTCCTCGACGGCGGCCGGGGAGGTCTCCCGGAACAGCGCGTGGCGGCGGGGGCCCGCCTCCTCGCGCACCCGGGCGATGAGGGCCGGCCAGATCTCGTCGATCGTGCCCATGCCGACGTCCGCCGACTCGACGACGGGTTCGTCGGCGGGTTCGTCGATGGCCGTCGCCTCCGCCGCAGCGGGCTCCTGCGTGGCGGGCTCCGGCGCCGGCTCCGGCGCGGGAGCCTCCTCGGGCGTACGGCGTGAGCCGGTCGCGGCAGTCGGTTCGGGCTCGGCTCCCCCCGAGGACGTCTCGGGCTGGGGCGGGAGTTCGATCGGCTTGGGAGGGGCCGTCGACGAGGAGGGCTGCGTCGCAGTCGGCTCCCGTTCCTGCAGCCGACGGAGGCGTTCTTCGACCCGGTCGATGCGGGCGGTGATCGACGCTGCGTCGAGGGAGGTCTCGGGACGGGCGAGGCGCAGGACGGTCAACTCGGTGACGAGCCGCTCCTCCCGTCCCTCCCGCAGACGGAGGAGGGCCTCGCCGAGGAGATCGATCGACCGCAGGACGTCGACGGCCTCCATCTCACGGGCCTGTGAGCGGTACTCGGCGATCACGTCGGGCGGGTCGTCGAGGATCTCCTCGAGGTTGGGCGCGTAGAGCGCCAGGAAGATCCCCCGGAAGAACTCGATGGCGTCGGCGACGAACCGCCGGAGGTCGGCGCCCTCGGCGGCGATCTCGGAGACGAGCGCCAGGGCGCCGGGCGCGTCGCGACCCACGACCGCGGCGGCGAGGCGGGTGAACGCGTCCGTGTCGGCGAGTCCGAGGGTCCGGGTCACCCCGCGGGCGTCGACGGTGCCGTCGCCGAGCGCCGCCACCTGCTCGAGGAGGCCGAGGGCGTCGCGGACCGAGCCCCTGGCGTGGCGAGCGACGAGGGCGAGGCCGTCGGGCGTGACGCTCATCGACTCGGCCCGGGCGATCCGCTCGAGGTGGCCGATGAGGATCTCGGAGCCGATCGGATGGAAGTCGAAGCGCTGGGTGCGGCTGCGGATCGTGTCGGGCAGCTTGTACGGCTCGGTGGTCGCCAGCACGAAGTGGGCGTGGTCGGGCGGCTCCTCGAGGGTCTTGAGCAGGGCGTTGGAGGCGGCGCGCGAGAGCATGTGGGCCTCGTCGAGGATGTACACCCGCCGGGCGCCCCCCACGGACGCCACCGTGCCGACGTTCGCCCGGATCTCCCGGACGTCCTCGACCTTGTTGTGGGAGGCGGCGTCGAGTTCGATGACGTCGAGCGACGTCCCCGCCGCGATGGCCAGGCACGAGGAGCAGGTCGCATCCGGCTCGCCGTCGACGCCCGGGTTCTCGCAGTTCAGCGCCTTCGCGATGATCCGCGCCGTCGTCGTCTTGCCGGTGCCGCGGGGCCCGGCGAAGAGGTAGGCGTGGGCCACGCGGTCGTTCTGGACCTCCCTGGCGAGGGTCAGGGTGACGTGGTCCTGCCCCACCACCTCACCGAACCGCTGGGGCCGGTACTTCCGATAGAGGGCCTGGTACTCCACCGGGGCGAGAGTAGCCCGGGGTGCCCGGGGTGCCGCTAGGCGACCACGTCGGGCTCGCCGATGTCGAGGCCCACGTCGAGGGCCCTGACGCTGTGGGTGAGCCACCCGAGAGAGATCACGTCCACGCCGGTGGCGGCGACCGCGCCGATGGTGTCGGGGGTGATGCCCCCGGACGCCTCGAGGACGGCCCGGCCGCCGGCGATCTCGACGGCCTCGCGGAGGAGGTCGGGCCCCATGTTGTCCAGCAGGACGACGTCGGCCCCGGCATCGAGTGCCTCGCGCAGTTGGTCGAGGGTGTCCACCTCGACCTCGATCTTCACGAGGTGCCCCACCGCGCTCCGTGCAGCGTCGATCGCCGCCGCGACGCCCCCGGCGACGGCGACGTGGTTGTCCTTGATCAGGACCGCGTCGTCGAGACCGAACCGGTGGTTGGAACCGCCGCCGCACCGGACCGCGTACTTCTCGAGGGCGCGGAGACCGGGCGTGGTCTTGCGGGTCTCGACCACCGAGGCTGCGGCGTCGGCGACGGCGTCGACGAGCCGGGCCGTCAGCGAGGCGATCCCGCACAGTCGGCCGAGGAGGTTCAGGGCCACCCGTTCGGCCGTGAGGATGCCCCTGGCCGGACCGGCCACGACGGCCACGGTCGCCCCGGCCTCGACGCGGTCGCCGTCGGCGGCCCGGTACCCGACGTGGATCGACGGGTCGACGAGCTCGAAGGCGTGGCAGGCCACCGTCAACCCGGCGACGACGCCGGCTTCGCGCACGACCACCCGGGCCGTGGTGGTCGTCGACTCGGGGACGATGGCGTTCGTGGTCACGTCCCCCGCCCGTCCCAGGTCCTCGACGAGCGCGCCCCGCACGATCGGCTCCCAGATCACGGTGGGCGGTGGCCCGAGCGCCGTCACGCGGGCACCGATCGGGCCCAGGCCGGGTCGGTCTCGGGATGGTCGGCCCGGAAGTGGCCGCCGCGGCTCTCGGTCCGCCTCGCAGCCGCTTCGGTGACGGCGCGGGCGACCGTGAGCATCGATCGGAGGCGGGTGCGGCCGGGGGCGGCCTTCTCCTCGATCCGTTCGATCTCGTCGAGGGCGTCGGCGAGTCCTGTGCCCGTTCGCACCACGCCGACCTCCGCCCACATGACGTCGCGCAACGCCTGTTCGAGGTCGGGCTGGGGATCCGACCCGGCCGGCGGCGGGTCGGGGCGCGGGGCCGTCACCGGCGCCGGATCGGCGTCGAGGATCGACACCGCGGCTCGACCGCCGAAGACCAGGCCCTCGAGCAGCGAGTTCGACGCCAGGCGATTCGCCCCGTGCACCCCGGTCCGGGTCACCTCGCCCACCGCCCACAATCCGGGGACGGTGCTGCGGCCGTCGAGGTCGGTCACGATCCCACCCATGTGGTAGTGGGCCGCCGGCGACACCGGGACGGGTTCTCGCCGGGGGTCGAGCCCGGCCTCCGCACACAGGGCGAAGACGGTCGGGAACCGGTCGGGGAAGGCGGCGCCGACCGCCGTCGTCGCATCGAGCACGGGGCGCCGCCCCTCCCGGAGCAGTCGCCACGTCGCCCGGGCCACGACGTCGCGGGGGGCGAGCTCCGCGTCGGGGTGTTCACCGACCATGTACCGGGTGCCGCGATCGTCGAGGAGGACGGCGCCCTCCCCCCGCAGCGCCTCGGTGAGGAGCCCCATGGGGTCCCGACCCGAGTCGAGGGCCGTCGGGTGGAACTGGACGAACTCCAGGTCGGCGAGGTCTGCACCGGCCCGCGACGCGAGGTCGAGCCCGTCGCCCGACACCTCGGGGGGGTTCGTGGTCTTGGCGTAGACGTGGCCGAGGCCGCCGGTGGCCAGCACGACGACGGGGGCGGCGACGAGGACCGGCCGGCCGTCGACGACGGCCGTGAGTCCGGCGATCCGACCGCCGTCGAGGTGGAGGTCGGTGACCCTGGCGTGTTCCAGTACCCGCACCGGGGAGCGCTCCACCGCCTCGGTGAGCGCCCGGCTGACCTCGGCGCCCGTGGCGTCGCCGTCGGCATGGAGGATGCGTCGAACGGAATGACCCGCCTCCCGGCCGAGGATCAACTCGCCCCGGTCGTCGCGGTCGAAGGCGGCTCCCCGTTCGACGAGTCGGGCCACGGCGGCGGCGCCGTCGCTGGTCAGGGCGCGCACCGCCTCGGCGTCGTTGAGGCCCGCCCCGACGGCGACCGTGTCGGCCGCATGGAGGACGGCGTCGTCGTCGGGCCCCACTGCTGCGGCGATACCCCCCTGCGCCCAGCGGGTGGATCCCGAGGCGAGCGGTCCCTTCGTGACGACCACCACGTCGCGTCCGGGCATCGACAGCGCGGTGGTGAGGCCCGACACACCGCTGCCGACGACGACGACGTCGGCCGTGACGACCTCGGCGAAGGAGGTCATCCGCCGCGGCCGCGTCCCACCGCCAGCATCCGCTCGACGGCGAGGCGGGCACGGTCCGCGACGGCGGGATCCACGGTCACCTCGTGCTGGAGGAATCGGAGCGAGTCGAGGATCTTGGGCAGCGTGATGGTGTTCATGTAGGGGCAGAGGTTGCAGGGGCGGATCATCTCGACCGCCGGGTTGTCGACGGCGACGTTGTCGGCCATCGAGCACTCCGTGACCATGAGCACGCGGGCGGGCTGCTCCTCGCCGACGTGGCGGATCATCCCGCCGGTCGAACCGACGTAATCGGCCTCGTCGAGGACGTCGGGCGGGCACTCGGGATGGGCGAGGACCTGGATGTCGCCGTCGTAGGCGGCCCGGAACCGGCGGATCTCCTCGGGGGTGAACCGCTCGTGGACGATGCAGTGGCCGCGCCAGAGGATGATCTCGACGTCGGTCTGAGAGGCCACGTAGTTCCCGAGGAACTCGTCGGGGAGGAAGATCACCCGGTCCGCGCCGAGGGACTCGACCACCTCGACGGCGTTGGACGACGTGCAGCAGATGTCCGACTCGGCCTTGACCTCCGCCGACGTGTTGACGTAGGTGACGACCGGCGCGTCGGGGTACCGCTCCCGCAGCAACCGAATGTCGGCGGCGGTGATCGAGTCGGCCAGCGAGCACCCGGCCTTCAGGTCGGGGATCAGGACCGTCTTGTCGGGATTGATGATCTTGGCCGTCTCCGCCATGAAGTGGACGCCGGCCAGCACGATCACGTCGGCGTCGGTCTCCGACGCCAGTCGGGCCAAGGCGAGAGAGTCGCCCGTGAGGTCGGCGACGCCGTGGAAGATCTCCGGTGTCTGATAGTTGTGGGCGATGACGATCGCGTTCCGCTCCTCCTTCAGCCGCTCGATCTCGGCGACATAGGGGGCGTGGAGCTCCCACTCGGGCTCGGTGACGACGGATCGCATGCGGTCGTACCGGCGAGCGAGGGTGTCGGCCTCGGCGGCGGGCAGCAGATCGATGGGTGTGAGTTCGAGGGTCATGGGGGTCCCGGGTCGCGGGTGGCTAATGCTCAGATTGAGTAGAAGGTGTCCACATATGCTAAACGTGAGCAGAAGGCCGGGCAATTCCCGATTTTCAGCCGCTGGTCCGGAGACCCGGGAGTCCCACCCCCGGAGCGGGCCGCTCCCGCAGCACCTCGCGGCGGAACCGGTACAGCTCGGCGGGACGACCGCCCGTCGAGGTGTCGTACTCCCCCGTTCCCTCGACGAGGCCGCCCCGATCCACGAGCCGGCGGAAGTTCTGGGTGTGCAGCCGGACCCCCGACAGGGCTTCGGCGACCCGCTGCAGCTGCGACAGGGTGAACGTCTCCGGCAGGAGCTCGAAGACCACCGGCCGGTACCGCAGCTTGCCGCGCACCCGCCCGAGTGCCTGGGCGACGATGCGGCGATGGTCGAGGGTCATCGGCTCGCCGTGCACCTCGCCGCCTTCGGGCGCCCGGCCCGATTCCGGCACGAACCCGGCCTCCCACAGCAACTCGTACCGCTCCAGCGCTCGCTCGCCGTCCCAGGTGGCCCCGCCCTGGCCGAACATGATGTCGGCGCGCTCGCGACGGGCGGCCCGCTCCACGCCGTCCGTGCCGGTGGCCACCCAGTGGTCGAGCGCGGGCACGACGTGCTCGGGGATCACCGAGGGGCGCCCCTCCCGGAAGTCCTCCCACGGCAGGAAGTCGTAGAGGTCCCCCCACCGGGCCGGCGCCTCGTCGGAGGGTGAGCGCTCGCGGACGAGCGCCAGGTAGGCGACCGACACGAGCCGCTCGTCGGACAGGGCCCCGCGCCCGCGGTCGCCGAGGGTGTAGAGCTGCTCGACATACCCGAGATCGATCCCGGTCTGTTCGCGCACCCACCGCCGCAGCGAACGCTCGAGCGTCCGATCGGCCTCCGGGTCGAGCCGCCCGGTGGGCACCCCGGGGGGGTCGCCCACCACGAGGACCCGCGGGGTGTCGGCCGTCACGGCGACGATGACGGCGGACAGGCCGAGGACGACGGGGCTGGTGGTCACCCTCGCGACGATAGGTGCACGGGAGACGGGTCGGGTCCGGATGCCGGGGCGATACGCTCACGACCATGCGCCTGGGAATCGACCTCGACGGCGTCGTCGCCGACTTCAACGCCGGCTGGATCGACCGGTACAACGCCGAGTTCCGCTCGGACGTCGCCCACGACGCGGTCCGCCACTGGAACGCCATCCCCGGCCTCACCCACTTCGAGGACATGGAGGCCTTCTGGACGTGGGCGCGCGGCGACGAGTCCGGCAGCCTCTTCCGGCACCTCGAGACCTATCCCGACGCGGTGCCGGCGCTCGAGCGGCTCGACGGGGCCGGCCACGACGTCGTCATCATCACCACCAAGCCCCGGTGGGCGATCCACGACACCTTCGCCTGGCTCGCCGAACACCGCATCCCCACCGAGGAGGTGCACATCACCTGGGACAAGCACCGCGTCCCCTGTGACGTCTACCTCGACGACGCCCCCCACGTGATCGAACGCATCCACCGCAACCGGCCCGAGTCGCTCGTCTGCCGTTTCGTGCGGCCCTGGAACGAGCCGGTCGCCGGGGTCCGTGACGTCGAGTCCTGGGCCGACTTCGAGGCCGCCGTCCACGACCTCGCCACGTCCCGTTCACACTGACGTGGTTACATGCCCGGTGCGCGGGACCACCGCGTTCACCCGATATCAGGAGAGACGCACACACATGCGCATGAGCAGACTGCTGGCGCTGCTCGTCGCCCTCGCCCTCGTGGCCGCCGCCTGCGGCGACGACGACGACGCGGCGACGACGACGGCGGCGGAGACGACCACGACCGCGGCGGAGACCACGACCACTGCGGCCGACACCACCACGACGACGGCGGCCGAGACCACGACGACGACGGCGGAGACCACGACCACTACCTCGGGCGTGCCCGAGGACTGGCCCGACACCCTCGTGTTCGGGTTCGTGCCGTCGCAGGAGGTCGAGGAGCTCCAGGACGACGTCGACACGTTCGCGAACGTGTTGTCGGAGGCCCTGGGCATCGACGTCGAGGGTGTCGTGACGACGGACTACACGGGCCTGGGCACCGCC
>JAWVYO010000036.1:0-22259 GCA_033722675.1 Acidimicrobiia bacterium
GATGGGGCCCCTGCCCCATCCGTGGCCGTGCAGTGGTGGTGTGGGGCGGGCGGTCCGGTGGGGAGGTCCCGTCGGCGTGGGCGCCCTGTTCTCTCCCGGCCGGACTTCGCCGCCTCTGGCGGCGAACAGACGCTGGTCCGGCCTCCTCCACGAGATGGGGCCCCTGCCCCATCCGTGGCCGTGCAGTGGTGGCGTGGGGCGGGTCCCCCGCTCGGGGGCGGTCGCGATCCCCGTAGCCCTGCGACGGAAGGGCCCCGGCGCCCGGGCCCCGTGGCTACGACCCGTCCCCGTCCGACAGCTGCGACCGGAGGGCGTCGCCGTCGAGCATCTCCCACACCTCTGCGACCCGGCCCTCCGAGAAGCGGAGGAAGAACATGTGCTCGACGTCGATGCGGTTCCCCGTCGGGGCCGGTCCCCCCACGTCCCGCGATGCGTCCCCGTCAGCCGGGCGCGGACGGCGACGAGCGGCGGGTCGGAGGCCATCGCCTCGATCTCGAAGCGGAGGTCGGGGAAGGCCGTTCGCCAGCCCTCGACGACCCCTCGCAGGTCCGCGAGATCCATGGGTCGCGCCGTGCCCCGGATGTGGAACGTGAACGGCGACGTGAAGGCATCCTCGAGCCCGTCGAAGGCGCCCCGGCTCCAGCCGTGGTGGAAGATCCGCTCCACGACGTCGGCCGGGGTTCGTTCGGACTCCATGCGCCGACGATATCGCAGGCCGCCTCGCGCTCGGGTCGATCACCGAGTCGAGCGTGGCGCGTGATCGAACCGGCCCGCGGCGTTCAGTCGTCGGTGTCGGCCCTCGTGACCTCGCGAGCGTCGCACAGCACGTAGAAGCGGAACTTCGTCCACGCCTGTGGCGATCGCTCCAGGGGGATCGGGTGCTCCCGGAACCACTCGAGATAGGCGTCGTAGGCGTCGTGGTCGGCGAAGTGCAGCTCGGTGATCCGGTAGAACGTCGCGGGTTCGTCGGTCGTCGGCGTGCCCGCCGAGGTCGACGTGATGGGTCGGACCACATCGTCGAAGACGAGCCGGTCGAGGTACGGGTTGGCGAGGAGATCGGGGACGTGGACGTCGCGGAGCCACGTCTCGTAGTCGGCCTCCGACACCCCGTCGAGGATGTCGTATCCGAGGATGGCCTTGACGCCCGGTGCACCCATCGCCGTCCCTTCGTCGGTGTGGGACGACCCTACCCCCGGTTCGAGCCCCGGTGCGCTGCTCTGGCGCGACGCCCCGCCGCCTGCCACGATCGTCGGATGCGCACGCCACCCTCCCTCGGACCCGTCGGGCTCTGGACCGGTCGCCTCCAGCGGATGCCGATCGACCGGATCCGGGAGGCGGCCGGGGAGATCGACTCGCTCGGCTACGGGGCCCTGTGGCTGCCGGAGTCCCCCTCCGGCCGGGACGTCCTCACCTACGCCGCCGTGGTGCTCGCGGCCACGCCCCGGATTCCGGTGGCCACCGGGATCGCCATCATCTGGGTGCGCGATCCGGTGGCGGCGGCCAGCGCCGCCCGCACGCTCGACGAGGCCTTCCCGGGCCGATTCGTCCTGGGCCTCGGGGTGAGCCACGAGAGCACCGCGGTGCTCCGCGGTCACGAGTATCGAAGCCCGATGGCGGCCATGCGGACGTACCTCGAGGCCATCGCCGGGTCCACGTACGACGGTCACGATCACGCGGTGCCACCGGTGCTCCTCGCCGCCCTCGGGCCGCGTATGCTCGCGCTCTCCGTCGAGCTGGCGGCCGGGGCGCACCCCTTCCTCGCCCCCGTGTCGCACACGGCCACGGCCCGCGAGATCCTCGGCGGCGGTGCCTTCCTCGCTCCGGAGCTCGGCGTCATCCCGACCTCGGACCCCGACGTCGCCCGTGGGACGGCCCGGCCCTACATCGAGCGTTTCCTCGCCTGGCCCAACTACCGGCGGCACCTCCTGCGTTCGGGGTACGCGGAGGCGGACCTGGAGCACGGCGGGAGCGACCGGCTGGTCGACGACCTCTTCGCGTGGGGGCCGGACGACGCGATCAGGGGCCGCGTCGAGGAGCATCTCCAGGCGGGCGCCGACCATGTGGCCGTCCAGGTGGTCCCGCCCGACGGCGAGGACTGGATGGAGGGGACGCGCCGTCTGGCGCCGATCCTGCTCGACTAGGTCCCGGTGAGGGCTCCCGCGGCGTGACGCCCGGCCAGGTAGCCGAGGCCGAGGGCGCTGAGGAGGCCGTTGCCGGACAGGTACCCCTCGGCGCCGTGGCCGGAGATCCCGGCCGCCGCCCCGCCGGCGGCATAGAGCCCCGGTACGGGCTCGCCCTCGCTCAACACCCGGCCGTGGCCGTCGACGCGCAGGCCGCCCTGCGTGTGGAAGAGGGCGCCCGTCACCTTGGCGGTGGCGTAGGGCGGCTCGAGGGGCTCACCCCAGTCGGTGCGGCCGTGGGGGTCCTCGGCCTCCCCGCTGCGGTACCGGTCCACGCGGGCGAAGGTGTCCCGCAGTTCCTCGACGGGGACGTCGACGATCTCGGCGAGCTCGTCGACGTCGGCTGCCCAGCGGACCGCCCCCGCGGCGTCCACGTCCAGGTAGTCGGCGAACTTCAGCGCCAGGTCGTGGATGCGCCGGTCGTAGACGACCCAGGCCACGCCCCCTGACTGTCGGAGGACGGGTACGGCGAACTCCGAGTACCCGTGGGACTCGTCGCCGAAGCGGCGTCCTTCGGTGTTGACCACGAAGCCGCCGTTCATGACCGTCGTCCAGGTGAGCAGGACGCCGTGGGGCGTGGTGACGGAGGCATGGCCCTGGTACGAGTCGAGGAAGCCGGTGTCGGCGCCGAAGCCCTCGCCGATGCGGAGGGCGTCGCCCGTGCTGGCCTGGCTGCCGAAGTACACGCCGTCGGCGATCTCGGGGATGTGGGTCTCCACGAGGTCGCGGTCGGCGCCGAATCCGTTGGTGGCGAGGATCACGGCCCGGCCGGTGATCCGTTCGCGTCGCCCGTCCGGCGACTCGATCACGCCGGTGAGCCCGCCGTCGTGCTCCTCGACGTCGACGAGGCGGGCGGGGATCACCAGCGTGATCGCCGGACGGTCGGCCACGGCCTCGAGCAGGTGGGCGTGCAGCGTGCGCCCGGCACGATCGGGGACGCACAGGTGGCGCTGGACCGAGTGGCCGGGGAACCGGAAGTCCGTCGGACGTTCGAGGGGGACGCCGCAGTGGTCCGCCATCCACTCCCCGAGCTCGGCCGAGACGTCGGCGAGGGCGCGGGCGACGACCGGGTCCGCCTCGCCGCCGGTCTTGGCCATGATGTCCCCGAAGAGCACGTCCGGCGAGTCGTCCACGCCGGCCTCCCGCTGCCAGCGGCTCCCCGCGGCGGGGACCATCGACGTGCTCATCGCGGTGTTGCTCCCGGCTCGGAAGTTCTCGCGCGCCTCGAGCAGTGCGACCGTCGCCCCCTGCTCCTCCGCCGCCAGCGCGGCGGCCAGCCCCGCCGCCCCTGCCCCTGCCACGATCACGTCGACATCGGTCACGGTTCGAGAGCGTACTCGTCCCCGCGGTCCGCTGTCCATGTGGCGAACCATGATCCGCAGATCAGACGCGCCCGCCGTGAGGTCGGTAGGCTCACGACCCGTGAAGCGCGTGCTGGTCCTCGTTCCGTTCCCGATGCCGCCGGACCTCCTCGCGAACCGGCAGGCGCAGGGCGGCGCCGTCGACCCGGGCGTGGAGTTGACGTACCGGTCTGTGCGGGCGGCACCCGCCAGCTACACGTCCCAGCACGACGCGGTCCTCGCCGACGTGGGCCTGCTCGAGGCCGGTCTCTCGGCGGAGGCCGAGGGATTCGATGCGGTCTGCATCGACACCGTCAGCGATTCGGGGGTCGACGCCCTCCGTTCGGTGCTCGACATCCCGGTGATCGGCCCGGGGCGGGCGATGTTCGCCACCGCGTTGATGCTCGGGTCTCGATTCGGGGTGCTCACGATGTGGGAGGACTGGTTCCCGCTCTACACGAAGACGCTGACCTCGATGCGCCTGCGGGACCGCTGCGCCGGGATGCGGGCCGCGGGCATCGCTCCCGACAACCGCGCGCTCCTGGCCGGCAAGGAGGACGAGGTGTTCCCGGCGCTGCTCGCAGCGGCCCGGCTCCTGATCGACGACGACGGCGCCGATGTGATCTGTCTCGGCTCCACGACCATGCACGAGGCCCACGGATTCCTCCGCGAGCGCCTCGAGGTGCCGGTGCTCAACCCTGGCCCGCTGTCGTACCGCCACGCCGAGATCCTCACCGCGACCGGGCTGCGACACAGCCGCCGTTCCTATCCGACCTCCAAGCGCCCCAAGCCGGACCTCATCGAGGCGATGCTCGACGCGGTCGAGGATCATCGGGAGGCATCGTCCCGATGAGGCGGGTGCTCGTCGTGGTTCCCTTCGCCCTCGACGCGGAGGGGGTCGCGCTGCGACGGCGCCAGGTGGCGGCCGTCCCGCTGGCGGACGACATCGAGTTCGACTTCCGTCCCGTCAAGGCCGGTCCCACCTCCTTCGTCAGCCCCCACGACTGGACCCTCATGGACATCGCCATCTTCGAGGCGGGGCTCTCGGCGGAGGACGACGGATACGACGCGGTCTGCATCGACACCGTGAGCGACTCGGGGGCGGACGCCCTGCGTTCCGTCCTCGACATCCCGGTCGTCTCGCCCGGCCGGATCTCCCTGCTGTTCGCCCTCACGCTCGGCTCGACGTTCGGCATCGTCGCCCAGTGGGAGCCGTCCCTCGCCCGGTATCGCAAGGTGATCCGGGAGTGGGGGTTCTCGGAACACTGCGCAGGCGTGGAGCACTTCGACACCCCACCCGACTTCTCCTCGCTGATCGAGGGGAAGGAGGAGATGGTCTTCCCGCGGATGATCGACGCAGGGCGCCGGCTCGTCGGCGGGGGCGCCGACGTCGTGGTGCTCGGCTCCACCACGATGGCCGCCGCCCACGCCGCCCTGGAGGAGGCACTCGACGTGCCGGTCGTCAACCCCGGCCCGCTCTCGTACAAGCTCGCCGAGACGTTCCTCGAGATGGGGCTGGCGCAGTCCCGCGGCGCCTACCCGCGGCCGCACACGCCGAAGCCCGGGCTCGTGCACGCGATGCTCGACGGGGCGGCGCGGCACGAGGCCGACGCCGGCTCGTGACCGGTCGGCCCGAGGACGCGCTCGTCCGCCGATGGGACGAGCGGCTCCGCGAGGGACCGACCCGCCGCATCGCCTTCACCGACGGGACCGACCAGCGGGTCCTCTCGGCCGCGGCGCGCCTCGCCCACGAAGGTCTGGTGGAGCCCGTGCTCGTGGGCGACGGTGATCGGATCGAGTCGACGGCGCACTCGGTGGGCGTCGGAGTCGATCACGTCGAGGTGGTCGAGGTCGCGGACGTCGCCGGGGACGCGGGGATGGAACGGGCGCTCACGATCGCCCTCCACGGCCGCCGGCACGATCCGATCCCGGAGTTGCTCAGGGACCCGCTCCACGCGGGGGCGCTCCTGCTCTCGCAGGGGCGGGTGGACGGCTGCGTGTCGGGTGCATCGATCACGAGCGGTGAGGTCATCCGGTCCGGCATCAGGATCGTGGGCCTCGCTCGCGACGTGGCGATGGTGAGCAGTTCCTTCCTGCTGGTGATGTCCGACGGGCGGTCCGTCGCCTTCGGGGACTGCGCGGTCGTCCCGGAGCCGAACGCCGAGGAGCTCGCGGACATCGCGGTGTCGACCGCCGCCACCTTCCGCCTCCTGACGGAGGAGGAGCCGGTCGTGGCGCTCCTGTCGCACTCCACCAAGGGCTCCGCCGACACCGCCGGCGCCCGGTGGGTCCGCCTGGCGGCGGAGCAGGCACGTCGTCTGGCCCCCGACCTGGTGATCGACGGCGAGTTGCAGTTCGACGCCGCCGTCTCGGCGCGGGTGTCGGCGATCAAGGCTCCGGAGTCGTCGGTCGCCGGCACCGCCAATGTCTTCGTCTTCCCGAACCTCGACGCCGGCAACATCGCCTACAAGCTCACGCAGTACTTCGCCCGCGCAGCCGCCTTCGGGCCGCTGTTCCAGGGCATGGCGGCGCCCCTCAACGACCTGTCCCGGGGCTGCTCAGCCGACGACGTCGTCGCCGTCGCCAAGATCACGGCCCTGCAGGCCGCGGGCACCCGATTCCGGGCTCGCCAGCAATCGGGCGAGGCGGCGCACGTCGTCGACTGATTCGAGCCCGAGAACCTGCTCCGCGACGGTCCCGGCCGCCTCCGCCCCGATCACGCGGTCGGCGAGGGACCGGAACTTGGTCGTCACGGCGTCGGGCCCCATCGGGGCGTCCGGACCGCCGGCGCTCCGATCGACCTCGTCGGTCGCCTCCTCGTCGCCGGCGACCACGGTGACCCGCGCCGGGCGGTCGCCGGGCGTCCTCGCCGTCATCGCGGGATCCTCGACGACGTCGACCACCGCGGCGACCGCCCGGACCGCCTCGTCGTCCAGGGTGCGGAACTCGTCGGGCCCGGCCCGGCCCCGCACCAGCATCGAGGCGACCGCCCAGGGCAGGGAGAACTTGGCGCCGAGTTCCGAGGTCGGTCGCCGTTCGTCGAGGGTCGCCGGGAGGTCGTACGTCTCCACGAGCACCCGATCGATCCGTCCGGCATCGACCGCGTCCCGGAGGGATTCGGCGGCCTCGATGGCGGGGTGGCCGTACCGGACCGACGGGAAGGGCTTCAGGTAGCCCCGCGTGCACTCCCACCGGGTACCGAGGTCCTCCAGGAGGAGCTCGGGATCGTGCGTCGGGGACACGATCGAACCGAACACCGTGCCGATCGGATCGCGCTCGGGAACGACCCCCGCCAGGACGAGATCGGTGGCGAGCACGCCGATCCGGGCACCGTGGCCGGCGTAGGCGTTGCGCACCGACTTCCCCTGGTACCCGTTCTCGAAGGACGGGACGATCGTCAGGCCCAGCGCGATCGCCATCGCCGCGGCGATCCCGTCGGGGTCGAGGCCGCGCAACCGTGCGACGGCGGCGGCGGCGCCGACCGACGGGTAGGTGCCGTGGGGGTGGATGTCGATGCGGAGGCGGCTCGACACGCCGACGCGCGCCGCGACGTCGTACCCCGTGACGAAGGCCGCCAGGAGGTCCCGGCCCGACGAGCCCACCCGTTCGGCGGTCGCGAGCGCCGCGGGCAGGACGTGCACCGGCATGTGGCCTGCGGGCAGCAGGGGCGTGCCCGGCGGGTGCACGTGGCCGCTGTCGAAGTCCAGCCACGTGCTCGACGTCCCGTTGACGAGGGCCGCGACGGCGGCGGGAGCCCGCCGGTCCGTGCCGATGATGGTGGCGGGGCCCGTCCCGGACCCCAGGTCGCCGGCGAGGCGCTGCACCTCCTCCGCCTCGGAGCCGCCCAGGGCGACACCGATCGTGTCGAGCACGACGAGCCGCGCCGCGGTCAGCGCCTCGGCGGGGATGGACTCGAGGTCGACGGATCCGACCCACTCGGCGAGGGTGGCGAGGGAGGAGTCCGTGCGCGTCACCAGAGATCGGCGACGTCGTCGACGCCGGTGACGTCCCAGAGGGCGTCCAGGAGCGCATGGGCACGGTCCTCGGGGATCGCTCGCGTCGCACATGCGACGAACTTGGACCGGAGCGCCTCGTCGGAGACCGGGTCGGCGTCGCCGTGGGGCAGGGACCGCTCGGCCGAGAGGACCGTCCCGTCCCGGAGCCGGATCCGCACCGAGGCCGGCCGTTCGGTCGGCGTGCGGTCCGTCATCGCGGGGTCCTCCGCGACCTCGACCCGCCTCGCCAGGTCACGGATGCGCGGGTTACCGAGTGCGTCGTCCTCGAAGGCGGGGATGCCTCCGTCGCCGAGGACGATCTGGGCCGCCACGGAGTGCGGCAGCGAGAACTTGGCGGCCAGGGGGTTGGGTGGGTCCACCTCGGTCATCGAGGCCGCGAAGTCGAAGGTGTGGACCTCGATGGCCTCGATCTCGTCGGGTTCGAGCGATCGCCCGTCGAGGGCGTCGACCACGGCGTCCACGGCCGGATGCAGATAGCGGGCCGAGGCGAGGAGTTTCGTGTATCCGAAGCCGATCTCCCATCGGTCGCCGAGGCCCTCCAGGGCCGTCTCCTCGTCCCACGAGACGCCCGACAGGCCGCCGAACACGGTCGCGACGCCGTCCCGTTCGCCCGTGAACCCGACGCTCGCCAGCTCGGCGGCGAGGACCCCCGAGGCGGCTCCCGCCCCGGCGAACACGTTCCGGATCGTGGCTCCCTCGAACGCGGCCGTCCACGACGTGGCGATGGTCAGCGAGGTGGAGGCGTTGAGCGCCTCCCGCACCCCGTCGGTGTCGAGGCCGCGCAGCAGCGCCGACGTCACGGCGGCGCCCACTGTGGCCCAGGTCCCGTGCGGGTGCATGCCCTGGCGGAGCGTCGTACCGCGTCCGATCCGGGCGGCCACCTCGTAACCGGCGAGGATCGCCTCGAGGAACCGGGCACCCGACACCGCCCGCCCGGCGCTCGTGGAGATCGCGGCGGGGACGGCGTGGACGGCGGGATGCCCGCCGGCGAACCGGTTGCCCGCGTCGAAGTCGTGCCACACTCCCGCCGTTCCGTGTACGAGCGCGGCGAGCAGCGGGTCCGCGGCGAGGTCGGTTCCCAGCAGCGGCGTCGTCGGCGCCGCGGAATCCTCGGCCAGGCGTTCGGCGAGGTCGCGCACCGTCGGGTCCGACATGCCGGCGAGCGTCACCCCGATCGTGTCCACGAGGGTCTCCCGGGCCCGATCGACGACGTCGTCGGGGACGTCGTCGAGCGTGAGATCGGCGGCGAATGTGGCGACCGTCTCGGCGAACCCGGCCATGACGCTCCTCTGTCGGCGACGACGCGGACGCTACACCATCCCGACGAGCCCGCGCCGGGGTCGGTATCCTCACCGGACGATGAACGATCCCGTCGAGACCGTCCACCGGTTCCTCCGCCTGGTGGAGGCGCGAGACCTCGACGCCGCGTCGGAGCACCTCGCCGACGACGTCCAAATCGTCTTCCCGGGCGGACGCTCGTTCTCCGACCTCTACGAGCAGGTGGGCTCGTCGGCAGGCCGTTTTCAACAGGTCACCAAGGTGTTCGAGGGGTCCGACGTCGCCCACGACGGTGACGACACGATCGTCTACGTCTTCGGGACGCTCCGAGGCGCGGCGCTGGACGGCACCTCGTTCGAGGGTGTCCGGTTCATCGATCGGTTCGTCCTCCGCGGGGGACGCATCGTGGACCAGCGGGTGTGGAACGACATGGCCGAGTCCGGGGTCCTCGACCGCGGCTGAGCATCACCGCGACGCGACCCGCCATCGGAGCGCGACCGCTGCGGCGATCAGGTAGGTGGCGATCGCCGCGAGCCACGAGGTCGTATACGAGCCGGTCGTGTCGGCGAGCGCCCCGAAGGCGTACGGTCCGACCGCACCGGCGGCCAGCGTCACGAACATCATGAGTCCCGACGCGCGCCCCGTCGCCGATGGTCCGATGATGCGGATCACCGCGACGTTCGCCACCGCGTTCCACGACTCGGCGCTGGCACCGAGGAGCGCTGCGCCGACCCACAGCAGCCACCCGCCCGCGCCCTCCGCCAGCGCGACGAGCGCGACGGCGAGCGCCGCCGTCGCGGCGAGCGCGGTGGCGGGCGAGGCCACACGCCCGGCACGTTCGGTCGCCCGCGCCCACACCACCCGGCCGATCGTGGACGTCGCGGCGACCACGACGGCGACGAGCCCTGCCGAGGCCAACGAGAACCCGAGGGCTTCGCTGGCGTAGAGGGGGAGGAAGCCGAAGACGGACTGGATCGCCGCACCCATCAGGCCGGTCACCACGAAGAACCGGACGAGCGGTCCGCGCTGCCGCCGGTCGAGGGAGGGGACCGACCGCAGCGTCCGGCGTTCCGGGTCGCGGGGGACGGCGGCCGCCAGCAGGAGCGCACCGCTGACGGGCACGATCACCACGACGGCCACGGCGCCCCGCCAGGACCAGACACCGGCGAGCGCCGGGAGGATCGCGCCGGCCAGCAGCACCCCGAACTGGCCTCCCGACTGCTTGACGCCCAGGAGGGTGCCGCGCCGCCCTTCGGGGACGAGGTCGGCGATGAGTTTGTTCGTGGCGGGGTTGCCTGCGGCCATCCCGGCGCCCGTGAAGGCGACGGCGACGCCGACGAGCCACGCGTTCGGGGCCGTCGCGATGAGGAGGATGCCGAGTGCCGCCGCCGCGAACCTCGCGAGGAGTGCCCTGCGGCCGCCGAAGGCGTCGGCGAGTCGCCCGGCGAGCGGAGCGCTCAGGGCGATGGCCGCCAGGTATCCGGTGAGGACGAGTCCGAACCCGGTCCTGCTGAGCCCGAACTCGGCGCGGACCTGGGTCGAGAGGACGGGCAAGGCGGCCCGTAGCAACCCACCGAGGATCATGGCCAGGGTGACGGCCGCCCCGAGGCCGAGGTTCGAGCGTTTCACGAGCGGGTGTCACCGCCGCCCGGGACGCCGGCGGCGGCGCGGTGTCGGCGCCACGGCGGTGCGGGACCAGGGCGGGTGCGCATCGGGTCACGATCCCACATCGATGGCGATGCGTCGATCCCGGGGCCCGGACGGGGATGGGACGGAGCGGGTAGCGTGGCGGCGGCGCCACCCCGAGGAGTGCAGACCGTGACGATCGCGGCCCGGCGATCGATGATCGACTTCGTGATGCATGCGCGGCTCGACACGGTGCCCGACGACGTGCTCGCCGATGCCCGACGCTCGCTCATGGATTCGATCGCCTGCCAGGTCGCCGGTGCGGCCGTGGAGCCGGTCCGCAGGTTGGCCCGGGCGCGCGTGGGCGGGTCGTCGCCGGTGCTGGGCCTACCCCAGCGGGTCCCCGCGCCGGCTGCGGCGTTCGTCGGAGGGGTCGCCGCCACCTGGCACGACCTCGACAGCGGGCACCGGCATCCGAGTGACGATCCTCCGGTCCCGGGCGGCCACACGCCGGTGCACGTCATCCCGGTCCTGCTGGCGCTCGGCGAGCCGCGGGGGATGGGGGGCGAGGCGTTCTTCAGGGCCTACCTCGTGACGTACGAGTTCGGAGCACGGCTCGCCGTGGCGTCGGCGCTTCGTGACGGCCTGCACACCCACGGGGTCCACGCCACCGTGGCGGCGGCGGCCGCGGCGGTGCTCGCCACCGGGGGGGACCGCGACCTCCTCGAGCGCGCCATCGACCTGGGCGCCGGGCTGAACGTGATGCCGTCGATGCGCACGCCCCTGGAGGGCGGGACGGTGCGCAACGCCTTCGCCGGCGTCGGGGCGATGCACGGCGTCCTGGCCGAGCGCCTGGCGAGATCCGGTGTGACCCCGGAGGCCGCGTCGATGACGTCTGTGTATCGGGGGATCGCGGCCGGCGGGTTCGACGCGGAGGCGTTGGTCGAGGGGCTGGGCTCGCACTGGGAGACCGCGCTGGGCTACTACAAGGTCCACGCCTGTTGCCGGTGGAACCATCCGGCACTCGACGCCCTCGAGGAGCTGCGTGGTCGGCGGGACCTGGATCCCGACGCCATCGAGGACATTCGTGTCCGGACCTTCGCGTTCGCGGCGCAGATGGACGACCGCGATCCCTCCTCCGACCTCGGGGCGAAGTTCTCGCTGCCGTGGTCGATCGCCTCGTACCTCGTGCTGGGCTCGACGGGCCCCGTCGGCTACACCGTGGAGGCCCTCGCCGACGACCGCATCCGGCGGCTGGCGCGACGGGTGGAGGTGGTCGAGGAGCCCGCGTACAGCGCCCAGCTGCCGGCGCGGCGTCCGACGACGGTCGAGGTGCGGCTCGCCGACGGCGAGCTGGAGGCGGCGTCCGTCCTGGGGAGCCTCGGTGACCCGGGCAACCGCTTCCCCGACGAGCGGATGGACGAGAAGTACCTCGAGCTCGTCGGTGACGTCGTGGGCGCCGATGCCGCGCGCCGCTCGCACGAGATGCTGGCCGCGATCGAGACGGTGGGCGACATCGGTTCGCTCGTGGCCGAACTCCGGACGACGCGATGACCGAGTGGGCCGTCGTCGCCGGGGCCTCTGGTGCGCTCGGTCGGGGGATCGTGGCCCGATTGTCCGAGCGCGGCCTCGGGATCGTCGCGGTGGGGAGGACGGAGGCGAGCCTCGCCGAGGTCGCCGCATCGGTCGCCGATGCCCGGGTGTGCGTCGCCGACATCACCACCGACGAGGGTCAGGAGGCGGTCGCGGCCGCCGTGCCGGGGCCGGTGCGCATGGTGGTCAACTCGGCGGCGGCGCCCATGGGGGGCGGGATCCTCGAGGTCCCCCCCGAGACCCTGGTGCGGGCGGTCGACGTCAAGGTGAACGGCACGCTCCGGCTGGTGCGGGCGACCCACGACGCCCTCACCGAGGACGCCAGGATCGTGGCGATCGGCGGCAACCTCGGGTACGACCCGATCCCGGAGGCGGCCACGGCCGGCGTCGGCAACGCGGCGCTCGCCAACGCCATGCGGCAGCTGAGCCGGGCGCTGGGCTCGCGGGGCGTCACGGTGAACGTCGTCGCGCCGGGCCCGGTGTGGACCGAGCGTCTTCGCACGTTGCTGCGCGACGCCGCCGCCGAGCGGGGTGTCGACGAGCAGGTGGTCGTCGAGGAGTTCGAGGATCGCTCGCCGATCGGCCACCTCACCACGATCGACGAGGTCGCCTGGGCGGTCGCACTGCTGGCCGACCCCGAGGCTCGGGCCATCGCCGGCAACACGCTGATCCTCGACGCCGGGCAGCGCACCTTCCTGCTCTGACCGTCCGCCTCCTCCGACCCCCGGCCTCCTCCGACCCCCCGCCTCCTGCGACCGGCCGCCTTTTCCGACCGGCCGTCCGTGCCACGTCGCCCGATCCGGCCACCCGACCGCGCGATTGACGATCCCCGCTCCGATCTCGTAGTGTCGGTCTCACCATACGGTCGCCTGTCCGCTGGTCGGTCATTGGAAGAGACCGGGCGGGGCGGCCGGGACGTGCCCAGGAGGTCGGATCGAATGCCCCGAATGACGCCGAGTGAGGCGATGGTCGAGACGCTCCGGACGGAGGGGGTGACGGACGTTCCCGGGATCGTCGGCTCCGCCTTCATGGACGCGCTCGATCTCTTCCCCGCCGCGGGGATCCGATTCGTCCCGGTCCGCCACGAGCAGTCGGCCGCCCACATGGCCGATGGATACGCCCGGGTGAGCGGCCGCGTCGGCATGGCGATCGGTCAGAACGGACCGGGCATCACGAACATGGTGACGGCCGTCGCGGCGGCGTACCACGCCCACTCTCCGGTGATCGTCGTCACCCCCTCGGCGACCAGCGGCTCCGTGGGTCTCGACGGGTTCCAGGAGGTGGAGCAGCTCTCCATCTTCCGGACGATCACGAAGTTCCAGGTCCAGGTGCCTCGCCCCGACCGCATGGCGGAGACCTTTCGAACCGCCTTCCGCCAGGCGCGTGCCCACCTCGGACCGGTCCAGGTCGACGTCCCCCGCGACTACTTCTACGGCGAGTCGAACGAGGAGATCCTCGAACCGCATCGCTACCGGGCCGACGCCCGGGGTGCCGGTGATCCGGAGGCGCTCGAGCGGGCTGCCGCATCGCTCGCCGCCGCCGAACGTCCGGTGATCGTGGCGGGCTACGGCGTCGTGGTCGCCGACGCCCACGACGTGACGGCGCGCCTCGCCGAGGCGCTCGGGGCGCCGGTCGCCACCACCTACCTCCACAACGACGCCTTCCCCGCCTCGCACCGCCTCGCCGTCGGACCCCTCGGCTACATGGGATCGAAGGCCGCGATGCAGTTGCTGTCGGAGGCGGACGTGGTCCTGATGCTGGGTTCCCGGATCAACGTGTTCGGCACGGTTCCCCAGTACGGGCTCGACTTCTATCCCGAGGACGCCCGCGTGATCCAGGTCGACATCGACCCGGACCAGATCGGACGGGCGAAGCCGGTGGAGGTCGGGATCGTCGGCGACGCCGCCCGGGCTGCCGCCGCCATCCTGGATCATCTGGACGGGCACGAGGCGTCCGACCGCACGGAGCGGATCGAGCGGGTGGCGGCCGCCCGGGAGCGGTGGCAGCGGGAACTCGCCGACATGTCCTCCTCGGACGCCGAGCCCATCAGTCCGCGGCGCGCACTGCGCGACCTGTCGGGTGCCCTGCCCGACGGAACCGTGGTGACGACCGATATCGGCAACATCTGCTCCATGGCGAACGGGTACCTCGAGTTCGACGAGCCGCGGCGATTCCTGGCGGCGATGGGCTTCGGGAACTGTGGGTTCGCGTACCCCGGGGCGCTGGGCGCCAAGCTGGCGCGCCCCGACCTCCCCACCGTGGCGATCGTGGGCGACGGCGCATGGGGCATGAGCCTCCACGAGACGATGACCGCCGTCGAGGAGGACCTGCCCGTCGTGGCGGTCGTGTTCAACAACCAGCAGTGGGGCGCGGAGAAGCGGAACCAGATCGACTTCTACGACGACCGGTTCGTCGGCACGGACATCGGACGGGAGGTGGGGGGCTTCGACTTCGCCGCCATCGCCCGGGCCATGGGTGCCCACGGGGTGCGGGTGACCGATCCGGCCGAGGTGGGCGAGGCCGTGCGTTCGGCCCTCGACGGCGAACGGGCTGCCGTCGTGGAGATCATGGTGGATCCGACCGAGCTGGCCGAGCCGTTCCGGCGGGACGCCCTCCAGCAGCCCGTCCGCCACCTCGAGCGGTATCAGCACCTGGCCGCCTCGTGAGCGTCCAGGTCTCCGATGCCGATCGCGCCGAGGTCGCGGGATTCGTCGAGCGTGCCCGGTCGGCTCAGCGGGAGTACGGCGGGTGGGGGCAGGCCGACGTCGACGACGTCGTCGCCGGCGTCGCCTGGGCCGGATACCGCGAGGATCGCGCCGAGGAACTCGGCAGGGTCGCCGCCCTCGACAGCGGGATGGGCGTGGCCGAGGACAAACGCGAAAAGATCCGCCGCAAGACCCTCGGCACCCTCGCCGACCTCACCGGCGCCGTGTCGGTGGGGGTGGTGTCGGACGATCCCGTCACCGGGATCACCGAGATCGCCAAACCCGTCGGTGTCGTGGCCGCCCTGATCCCTTCGACGAACCCCGAGGCGACCCCGATCAACAAGGCGATGATGGCGCTCAAGGGGCGCAACGCGGTCGTCTTCTCCCCGTCGCCGAAGGCGGCGCGGACCTGCGGCAAGGCGGTGGACTACATGCGCGACGAACTCGCCAAGGTCGGTGCTCCCCTCGATCTCGTCCAGGTGATGTCCGAGCCGACGAAGGCGCTGTCCTACGAGTTGATGGCGCAGTGTGATCTCTCGGTGGTGACCGGGTCCCAGCGCAACGTGCGGGCCGCCTACCGCAGCGGCAAGCCGGCGATCGGCGTCGGGCTGGGCAACGCCACCGTCGTCGTGGACGCCACGGCCGACATCGCCGACGCCGCCGCGAAGATCCGATTCTCCAAGACCTTCGACAACGCCACGTCCTGCTCGTCGGAGAACGCCCTCGTCGTGCACGAGGACGTGTACGCCGACATGGTCGAAGCACTCGAGTCGGAGGGCGGCTACGTCTGCTCGGCGGCCGAGCGCGACCGGCTCGAGGCGGTCATGTGGGTGGACGGTGCGCTCAACCCCGAGATCATCGCCCAGCCGGCGGCCCGGATCGCCGAGCTGGCAGGCCTCGGCCCCGACGCGGCCGACGCCGCGTTCTTCATGGTCGAGGGGACCGGGACCGGACCCGACCACCCGTTCTCCGGGGAGAAGCTCTCGGTCGTGCTGACCCTCTACCGCTACGGGGAGTTCTCCGACGCGATCGCCCTCGTGCAGGACATCCTGGCCTATCAGGGCATCGGGCACTCCTGTGGCATCCACACGACCGACGAGGCGAAGGCGCGCCGGCTCGCCCTCGAGGTGGACGTGGCCCGCGTCCTCGTCAATCAGGCCCACGCCGTGGGCAACGGCGGCGCGTTCGACAACGGCCTCAACACGACGCTCACGATGGGGTGCGGGACCTGGGCCGGGAACGCGATCTCGGAGAACCTCTCCTACCGGCACTTCCTCAACACGACGCGGCTCGTGCGGCCGATCGGCGGTGACGCCCCCGCCGAGGAGTCGGTCTTCGGCGGATACTGGGAACGGTACGGACGCTGACCAGGGAGATCACGGTGACGGAGCGAGTGGGAATCGTCGGGGCGGGCTTGATGGGCGCCGGGATCGGGCAGGTGTTCGCGGCGGGGGGGTACACGGTCGTGCTCCACGACGTCGATCCGGAGGTGGTGGAGTCGGCGACGGCCCGTATCGGACGCGACCTCGACAAGGGCGTCGAACTCGGCAAGGTCGACCGTGACGAGGCCGATGCCATCCTCGAGCGCCTCGTCGCGGCCCGCGAGATCCGCGACCTGTCGGGCTGCGAGCTCGTGGTGGAGGCGGTGGCCGAACGGCTCGACGTGAAGCAGCAGGTGTTCGAGGCGCTCGACGAGGTCTGTCCCGCCCCGGCCCTCCTCCTGAGCAACACGTCGACGCTGTCGGTGACGGAGATCGCATCGGTCCTCGAGGACCCGCGACGCGCCGCCGGGCTCCACTTCTTCAACCCGCCTCCCCGGATGCGGCTGGTGGAGATCGTGCCCGGATACGACACGTCGGAGGAGACGGTGGAGCGGCTGTACGAGGTGGCCGAGCGGATCGACAAGACGCCGGTCCTCGTGAACGAGTCACCGGGCGGCATCGTCAGCAGGCTGCAACTCCTCGTCCGCAACGAGGCGATTCGGCTGCTCACCGAGGGCGTCGCCAGCGCCGAGGACATCGACACCGCGATGAAGCTCGGGTCGGGCTGGCCGCTGGGCCCGCTCGAGTTGACCGATCTCGTGGGGCTCGACATCCACGTGAACAACTCCGACAGCCTCGCCGAGGAGATGGGCGACGACCGGTACCGCCCACCCCCGTTGGTCCGGAAGATGGTTCGGGCCGGGCACCTGGGACGGAAGACGGGACAGGGCTTCCGCGACCACGGTGAGGGGACATGAGCGACGTCGTCGACTATCGCCTCGAGGCCGACGCCCGTGCCGCCGTGATCACCATGAACCGGCCCGACGTCCGCAATGCTCTCGACACCGAGATGAGCGATGCCCTGCTCGAGGCGGTCCGGCGGGCCGAGGCCGACGACCGCGCGCGAACCGTCGTCCTCACGGGGGCCGGCGATCGCGCCTTCTGTGCGGGCGCCGACCTGGACGAGCTCCTGCGCCGCTCGCCCCTCACCGAGACCGAGGGGGCCTCGGTGCGGCGCCGCCGCCTCTCCGCGCTCCTCGAGGGAATGGCGAAGCCCACGATCGCGGCCATGAACGGGCATGCCATCGGTGGGGGACTGGAGCTGGCGATCGCATGCACGTTCCGTCTGGCGGTGCCGAAGGCCAAGCTCGGTTTCGGTGAGATCAACCTCGGCATCATCCCGGGCAACGGAGGGACGCAGCGCACGGTGCGGCTGATCGGGCTCGGGAAGACCCTCGAGCTGGTCCTGACCGGCATCCCCGTCGACGCCGTGGAGGCGCACCGCATCGGCTTGATCCAGCGTCTCGTCGAGCCCGACGAGCTGATGCCGGAGGCGCTGGCGCTAGCCGGCCACCTGGGCGCCAAGTCGCGGCGAGCCCTGGCGGCGGCCAAGGAGGCGGTCCTGCTGGCGGGGGACGTCCCGCTCGCGGCCGGCCTGGCGTACGAGAACAAGTGGTTCGCCATCGTGAACGGCGCCCCCGACAAGGCAGAAGGCATCGCCGCCTTCCGAGAGAAACGAGAACCCGAATTCGAGTGAGGACCCCATGACCGACCACGAGACCGTCATCGTCTCGACCGCACGCACGCCGATCGGGAACTTCGGCGGCGCCCTGAACACGACCGACGCCATCGGGATCGGCGCAGCGGCGCTGCGCGGTGCCCTCGATCGCTCCGGCATCCCGCCGGAGGAGGTCTCCGAGACGATCGTCGGCCATGCGCGACAAGCCGCCAACGGCCCGAATCCGGGCCGTCTCATGGCCGTGGGGGCCGGGATCCCCGACCACGTCCCCGCCCTGACGACCCAGCAGGCCTGCCTCTCGTCCCTGACGGCGGCCATCCTCGGCGACCGGTCCATCCGCACCGGGGAGTCGGAGGTCGTCGTCGCCGCCGGTTCCGAGCACATGAGCAGCATCCCGTACTACCTGATGGACATGCGCTGGGGCACGAAGGCGGGCGATCGGGTCGCCGTCGACGGCCTGTCGAAGGACGGCTTCATGGATCCGCTCACCGGCAAGAAGATGGGGGAGCTCGCCGAGGCATGGTCGGAGCGGTTCGGCATCGACCGCGAGGCGCAGGACCGCTTCGCCCTCCGGAGCCAACAGGGGGCCGCCCACGGCGTGGAGACCGGGTTCGCGAAGCAGACGATCGTCCCCGTCGACGTTCCGGCGCGCTCGGGCACCGTGACGGTCGACACCGACGAGCATCCCCGCCCCGATTCGACGATGGAGGGGCTGGGGCGCCTGCGGCCGGCCTTCTCCTCCGACGGCACCGTGACGGCCGGCAACGCGTCGGGGGTCACCGACGGCGCAGCCGCCGTCGTGCTGGCATCCGCATCGGCGGCCGAACGCCACGGAGCCGAACCGCTGGCGCGGATCGTCTCGTCGGCGATCGCCGCGGTCGAGCCGAAGGACTACGGCCTCGCCGTCGTGCCCGCTTCGAACCGGGCGCTGGATCGGGCCGGGATCGGGTACGACGACCTCGATCACATCGAGATCAACGAGGCCTTCGCGATCATGGTCCTCTCCGCCTGCCGGCAGATGGGCATCGACCCCGAGCGCGTCAATCCCTACGGCGGAGCGATCGCCCTGGGGCACCCCGTCGGCGCGTCGGGAGCCCGGGTCCTGCAGTACGCCGCGGAGGGGCTCGCCCGTGACGGCGGACGCTATGCGCTCGCCACCATCTGCGGCAACGGCGGCCAGGGCGCCGCCATCGTGCTGGAGCGGGTGTGAGCCTGTTCGAACTCACCGACGTCCAGCGTGACATCCGGGATCTCGTCCGGCGCTTCGTCGACGACGAGGTGGCCCCCCGTGTCGTGGAGTACACGCGTGCCCATGCGCTCCCACAGGACCTCGTCGATCAGGCGGCCGAGCTCGGGATCGTCGGTGGGGTCGTCCCCGAGGAGTACGGAGGCGCAGGGCTCGATCACGTCACCTGGGCCATCTGCGTGGAGGAGATCGCCCGGTACTGCACCGCCCTGGCCGCCGTGGTCGGGTACCCGTCGTCGCTGGCCGGCCAGGGCCTGCTGCGGTGGGGGACCGAGGAGCAGAAACAGCGCTTCCTCCGACCCCTGGCCTCGGGCGAGTGCCTCGCGGCGGTCGGCATCACCGAACCGGACGCCGGGAGCGACGCGGCCGCGATGTCCACGACCGCCACCGCCGACGGCGACGAGTTCGTGCTCAACGGTCAGAAGACCTGGATCTCGAACGCCACCGTGGGGCGGTGGATCCTCGTCTTCGCCACGATCGACCGGACTGCGGGGCGTGACGGCATCACGGCGTTCCTCGTCGACGCCGGGACGCCGGGGCTCGAGACCCGTCCGATCGAACACAAGCTCTCTGCCTGGGCGTCGGACACGGGCGACGTCTTCCTCGACGACGTGCGCGTCCCCGCCGATCGGGTCCTGGGGACGGTCGGCGGCGGGTGGGAGATCCTCCTCGCGTCGGTGGGCGCCGGGCGGATCCACGTCGCGGCTCGATCGGTCGGGATGGCGCAGGGCTGTCTCGAACTCGCCACCGCGTACGCCAGCGAGCGCGTGGCCTTCGGGCGGTCGATCGGAAGGTTCCAGCACGTCCAGGGGATGCTCGCCGAGATGGCCCTCGCGACGGAGTCGGCGCGCCTGCTCGTCTGGCGTGCCGCCGAGGAGCTCGATCGGGATCCCGACGCCGGGCCCTACTGGCCCTCGCTCGCGAAGTGGCACGCGAGCCGGGCGGCCGTGCAGGCGGCCCACGACGCCGTCCAGATCCACGGTGCGTACGGGTTGAGCGACGAGTACCACGTCGCCCGCCACTATCGCGACGCCAAGATGCAGGAGATCGTCGACGGCACCAGCGAGATCCAGCAGAACATCGTCGCCCGGCACCTCCTGACGACATGAGTCCTTCGACCGACGTGGCCGAGGCGATGGCGGCGATGCTCGAGGCGCAGTCGGTCGCGATCGTCGGTGCCTCGACGGACCCGAAGAAGGTCGGGTCGCGGCCCGTCGACTATCTGATCAGAATCGGCTTCCCCGGCAGGATCTACCCGGTCAACCCGTCGACGGACGAGATCCGGGGTCTCCGGTGCTACCCGTCGCTCGGGGCGCTGCCCGAGGTCCCGGACGTCGTCGGGGTCGTCGTCTCGGCCGATCTCACGAAGCGCATCGTCACCGAGGCGGCGGAGCTCGGGGTCCGGGCAGCGGTCGTGATCACGTCGGGCTTCGGGGAGATCGACGAGGAGGGGGCGGTCCGCGAGGCCGAACTCGCCGCCATCGCCCGGGAGCACGGAATGCTCCTCGTCGGCCCGAACTCCGTCGGGATCATCCACACGCCGAACAGCTTCGCCCTGACCTTCACGGCGGCCCTCTTGAAGGGCTCCCTCACCCGGCCGGGCGGCATCGGCCTGGTGTCGCAGTCGGGGGCCTTCGGGACGATCATCTTCGCGCTCGCCCGGGACGCCGACCTCGGTCTCCGGTCGTACGTGAGCACGGGCAACGAAGCCGCCTTCGGGCTCCACGACTTCATGGCCGGCCTCGTCGAGGATCCGGGTATCCGGGTGGTCGGCGGCTACGTGGAGGCGATCCGTGACGGTCCCGGCTTCGTCCGGGCGGCGCAGCGGGCCCACGAGCTGGGCAAGCCCGTCGTGCTGGTCAAGGTGGGCGCCTCCGACGCGGGGCGGGCGGCGGCGTCCTCGCACACGGGGGCGCTCGCCGGCAACGACGACGCCTATGCGGCCGCCTTCCGTCGCCTCGGCGTCGTGCGCGCCGAGGACGAGCGGCACATGCTCGACGTGCTCGACACGTTCGACACCTGGTACCGGTTCCCCCGGGGGCGGCGCGTGGCGGTCGTGTCGATGTCCGGTGGGGCCGGGGTCCTGCTCTGCGACGACCTCGACCGGCGCGGCCTCGAGGTCCCGGCCTTCTCACCGGGATTGCACGGGCGGCTGAGCGAGTTGCTCCCCCGCTACGGATCGGCCCAGAACCCCGTCGACCTCACCGGCCAGTTCGTCACCAACCCCTCCGGCCTGAGGGACGTCCTGGAGGCGATCGTCCACAGCGGGGACGTCGACGCCGTCATGCTGTTCGCCGGCATCGGCTGGACGGGCGAGGGGTCGTGGGCCGAGTCGGTCGCCGAGCTCACGTCGTCGGGAGCGCCGATCATGGTGGTGACGCAGCTCGCACCGCCCCACGCCCTCGCGACGCTGCGAGCGGCCGGCATCCCCGCCTTCTCCAGCCCGATCCAGGCCTCCCGCGTCCTGTCCTCCGTGGTCGAGTGGACCTCCCGGCCCCACTGGAGCCCTCCCGAGCCGCTGGCGATCCCCGAGCGCCGGATCCCCGCAGCGCCCAGCGAGGCCGAGGCGAAGGCGATGCTCGCCGAGGTCGGGATCCCGGTGCCCCGGTCGATCGTCGCCGACACCCCCGACGAGGCCGCAGAGCGGGCGGAGGACCTGGGTGATCGGGTGGTGGTGAAGGGACAGGGTCCCGGACTGGAGCACAAGACCGACCTCGGCGCGATCGAGGTCGGGCTGCCCGTCGCCGAGGTCGCTGCGGCCTGTGGGAGGATCGCCGACCGCGTGGCGGAGCGATCGGGTTCCGCCGTCGTGGAGAGCTATCTGGTCGAGTCCCTGGCGCCCGACGGGGTCGACTGCGTCATCGGCGCGGTGTGGGAGGAACCCTTCGGCCATCTCATGATGGTGGGGTTGGGGGGCACGACCGTCGAGGTGCTGGGCGACGTGGCCTTCGGGATGGCACCCATGGACGTCGAGGAGGCCGAGGCGCTCATCCGGTCCCTCCGGGCCTTCCCGCTCCTGGAGGGCCATCGCGGCTCGGAGCCCATGGACGTGGGCGCGCTGGCGGCGGCGCTGTCGGACATCTCGCGTCTCTGCGCGCATCTCGGACCCTCGGTGCGCGAGCTCGACGTCAACCCCGTGCGGGTGCTGCCCGCCGGTCAGGGCGTCGTGGCGCTGGACGCGCTCGTCGTCGGTTCCCCCGACAGCCACGAGGCGTAGTCGGTGAAGCCCTCGTGCGGGGTCCCGGGCCAGCCGCCGAGCTCGTCGACGATCCTGC
>JAWVYO010000037.1:0-22068 GCA_033722675.1 Acidimicrobiia bacterium
CGAGGTGGGTCACGCCATCGCCGAGGGGACCAAGCTCGCCCTCCGACGCACGTGGCGGGCGATCACCGGCGTCTTCAGCGGTCGGCGCCGGCGGCGTCGGCCGGTCGTCACGGTCCGCAACGGCCCCGTCCCGCGCCCGGCGCCCGCCCCCCGGCCCCAGGCGCCGCCGGAGCAGCGGCCGCCCGCCAAGCCCGAGGAGCCGAAGCCCCGTCCGAAGCAGCGGTCCGCGCCGAAGCCGCCGGCCGTCGGTGACTACCAGAAACCGCCGCTCGAGCTGCTGTCGCTGGGCGGGGGCGCCGACCACAGCAAGCGCATCCTCGACCAGACGGCGCGCGAGCTGGAGGACACGCTCATCCAGCACGGCGTCGACGCCCGGCTGACCCGCATCGTCCCCGGCCCCACCGTCACCCGGTACGAGATCGAGCTGGCACCGGGCGTGAAGGTGGCGAAGGTGACGGGCCTCGCCCACGACATCGCCTATGCCCTCGCCACGCCGGACGTGCGCATCCTCGCCCCGATCCCCGGCAAGTCGGCCATCGGCGTGGAGGTGCCGAACCGTCGCCGCCAACTGGTCACCCTCGGCGACATCCTGCGCAGTCCCGAGGCGAAGGAGGCAGACCATCCGCTCCAGGTCGGTCTCGGGATGGACATCTCCGGCACGCCGGCGATGCTCCACCTCGCCGAGCTGCCCCACGTCCTCATCGCCGGGGCCACGGGCGCCGGCAAGTCCTCGTGCATCAACGCCATCGTGACGTCGCTGCTGCTGCGGACCACGCCCGAAGAGGTCCGCCTCATCCTGGTCGACCCCAAGCGGGTGGAGTTGGGCCAGTACAACGACGTGCCGCACCTGCTCACCCGGGTCATCACGAACCCGAAGAAGGCCGTGGACGCCCTCGAGTGGGCGGTGCGCGAGATGGATCGCCGCTACGACCTCCTCGCCGACGCAGGTGTTCGCGACATCGAGGGGTATCACGAGAAGTACGACGTCGGCGAGCTCGACGAGGAGCAGTTCGACCGGTTCCCGTTCGTGGTGGTCGTCGTCGACGAGCTCAACGACCTCATGATGGTGGCCGGGCGTGCCGTGGAGGCCGCAGTCGTCCGCATCGCCCAGATGGCCCGCGCCGTCGGCATCCACCTCGTCATCGCCACCCAGCGTCCGTCGGTCGACGTCATCACCGGCGTCATCAAGGCGAACGTGCCGTCCCGCCTCGCCTTCTCGGTGGCGTCCCAGGCCGACTCCCGCGTCATCCTCGACACGGGCGGCGCAGAGAAGCTCATCGGCCTCGGCGACATGATCCTCGTGACGGCGCGGGATCCGAAGCCCGAGCGGGTGCAGGGCGCCTGGGTGGGCGAGGACGAGATCCACGCGGTCGTCGACTGGGTGCGTGATCAACGGAAGGCCCGGTACGAGCAGGAGGTCTTCGAGTCGGCGCAGGCCCAGGCCGCCGAAGAGGAGGAGTTCGACGGAGAGGACCCCGACATCGTCCGGGCCGCCATCGAGCTCATCGTCCGCTCCCAGCTGGGGTCGACCTCGATGCTGCAACGGAAGCTGCGGATCGGGTTCGCCCGTGCCGGCAGGGTGATGGACATCCTCGAGCGCCGGGGGATCGTCGGGCCCGTCGAGGGTTCCAAGGCCCGCGACGTCCTCGTCGCAGAACACGAACTGTCGGAGATCCTCGGCGAGGAGCACGTCGACGCCTGACGACGGCCCGGTACGATCCGGTGCCCGATGTCCGTCTCCGCCCGCTTCGACGATCTCGTGTCGGGCCGCTCGTTCCGGCTCGACACACCCGCGGCGACGTGGACGGCGGGGTCGCTCGACGACGTCTCCGGCGCCCTCCGGCGGGTGGAGCACGAGGCGAGGGCGGGCCGGTGGGTCGCCGGGTTCGTGTCCTACGAGGCCGCACCCGGCCTCGACCCGGCGCTGCGGACCCGGCAGTCCGATCCTGACCTGCCGCTCGCCTGGTTCGCGGCCTTCGAGGAGCATGTCGACGTCCCCGCCCCGCCGCGCGTGGATGCCGCCGATGTCACGTGGACCGCCGACGTCGACGCGGAGCACCACGCTGCGGCGGTCGCCGACGTCCGGGAGCGCATCGCCGCGGGGATCACGTACCAGGTGAACCTCACCCACCGGCTCACCGGGAACGTCGCCGATCCTGCATCCCTGTACGCGGCGATGCTCCACGGTCAGCGGCCCGCCTACGGGGCATTGCTCGACACCGGCGACCACGTCGTGGCGAGCGCCTCGCCCGAACTGTTCTTCGACCTCGACGGCGACGCGCTCACGACGCGTCCGATGAAGGGGACGATCGGCCGGGGCCGGTGGTCGGCGGAGGACGAGGCGCGCCGGGAGGATCTGGCGGGTTCGGAGAAGGACCGGGCGGAGAACCTGATGATCGTCGACCTGCTTCGCAACGATCTGGGCCGGATCGCCCGCTTCGGCACGGTGCGCGTCGACGATCTGTTCGCCATCGAACGCTACGAGACGGTCTGGCAGATGACGTCGACGATATCGGCGCGGGCGCGGGCGGACGTGGGACTCGTCGACGTGTTCACGGCGCTGTTCCCCTGCGGATCGGTGACGGGAGCCCCGAAGTCCTCGACGATGGCCATCATCGCCGAGCTCGAAGACCGGCCGCGGGGCGTCTACTGCGGCGCCGTCGGCGTCGTCGAGCCGGGGATGGGGCGTGCGGTCTTCTCGGTGCCCATCCGCACCGTCGTCGTCGACCGGGAGGGGGACGCCGTCTACGGCACGGGCGGCGGCATCACGTGGGACTCGAGCGCCACGGGGGAGTGGGACGAGGCGGAGGTGAAGGCGCGTGTCCTCGTCGCCCGCCGCCCGGCCTTCGCGTTGTTGGAGACCCTCCGTCTGGACGCCTCGGGCTACCACGCCCTGGGCGACCATCTCGACCGCCTGGCGGCGTCGGCCCGCTACTTCGGCCGCACCGTCGACCTGGACGCCGTCCGTCACGCCCTGGCGGCCGTCGAGGCGGAGCCGCCGGTGGTCGTGCGACTCACCGTCGACGCCGACGGCGCGATCGGGGTGGCGCCCCGGCCGCTGCCGGAGGCCGACGGGCCGGTGCGTCTCGCCGTCGACCCCGAACCGATCGACCGGCACGACCCCTTCCGGTTCCACAAGACCACCCACCGCACGATGTACGAGGAGGCCTCGAAGCGCTTCCCCGAGGCGGACGACGTCGTCGCGGTCGACGAGCGGGGCCAGGCCGTCGAGACGACCATCGGCAACCTCGTCGTGCTCGTGGACGGCGAGTGGCGGACCCCGCCCCTCGACGCCGGATGCCTCCCCGGGATCGAGCGCGCCCGGCTGCTCCGGGCGGGCGACGTGGTCGAGGCGCCGGTCACCGTCGACGACCTGCGCCGGGCCGAGGCGATCGAGGTGGTCAACTCGGTGCGCGGCCGCCGGGCGGCGGTGCTCGTCGACTGACGGCCGTGGGCCCCCGCGGCATCGGTAGCCTGGCGGTCCGATGGAACCCTTCCAGATCCTCGCCCCCGACGGCACCGTCACGGGGGACCCCGGCGTCGACCTCGACCAGGCCCGCTTCCTGTTCTCGGCGATGGTGGCGGCCCGCGCCTACGACCGGAAGGGATCGGCCCTCCAACGCCAGGGTCGCCTTGCCACGTACGCCCCCTTCGAGGGGCAGGAGGCGGCCCAGGTCGGCGCCACCGCCGCGCTGCGATCCGACGACTGGCTCGTGGCCACGTACCGGGACGCCGCCGCCATGTGGATGCAGGGATACCCGTGGGTGAACCTCCTCCTCGGGCGGATGGGCGACGAGCGCGGCGGCCAGGCGCCGGAGGGCGTCAACGTGCTGCCGCCTTCCATCACCGTGGGCGGCCACATGATCCACGCCGTCGGCATCGCCTGGGCCGAGCGGCTCCAGGGCACCGATCGGGTCGCGCTCACCACCTTCGGGGACGGCGCCACGTCGGAGGGTGACTTCCACGAGGCCATGAACTTCGCCGCCGTCTACGAGGCGCCGGTGGTGTTCCTCTGCCAGAACAACGGCTGGGCGATCTCACTGCCGCGGGAGCGCCAGACCCGCGCCGACACCCTGGCCGACAAGGCGGTCGGCTACGGGATGCCCGGGATGGTCGTCGACGGCAACGACGTGTTCGCGGTGGGGGTGGCCGTGGGCGACGCCGTGGCGCGGGCGCGATCGGGGGACGGGCCGACCTTCGTGGAGGCCCTCACGTATCGGGTCGGGCCGCACACGACCGCCGACGATCCCGGCCGGTATCGGACCGACGACGAGGCCGAAGAGTGGCGGGGACGAGACCCCATCGACCGACTCCGCCGCTACCTCCGCGATCGGGACGCCTGGACGCAGGCGTGGGAGGACGGCGTCGCCGAGGAGGTGGCCGCCGAGGTCGAGGCGGCCGTGGAGGAGGGCGAGGCCCTCGAACCCTTCGCCCCCGGGGAGATCTTCGAGGGCATGTTCGAGCGGACCACGGCGGTGCTCGAGGCGCAGCGCGCCGCGCTGCTGCGGGATCTGGGGGAGGGTTGATGGCCGAACTGACCATGGCCCGGGCCCTCAACCAGGCGCTCGACGAGATCCTCGGTGCCGACGACCGGGCGATCGTGCTCGGCGAGGACGTCGGGCGCACCGGCGGCGTCTTCCGGGTCACCGACGGGCTCCAGGAGCGGCACGGCGAGGAGCGGGTGGTCGACACCCCCGTCGCCGAGTCCGGGATCGTCGGCGCGGCCTTCGGCATGGCGATCGCCGGGATGCGCCCCATCGCCGAGATCCAGTTCCTCGGCTTCTCCTACCCGGCCTTCGACCAGATCGTGAGCCACGTCGGCCGCATCCGGAACCGATCCCGGCATCGCTTCACCGCCCCCATGGTGATCCGCATGCCCTACGGGGGCGGGATCGGCGCGGCGGAGCACCACAGCGAGTCGTCGGAGGCCATCTACGCCCACACCCCCGGCGTCAAGGTGGTGGTGCCGTCGAGCCCCGCCGACGCCAAGGGGCTCCTCCACGCCGCCCACGACGACCCCGACCCCGTCATCGTGCTCGAGCCGATCCGCGCCTACCGGTCGATCAAGGAGGAGGTGCCGGAGGGCCGGTTCAGGGTGCCCATCGGCGAGGCCGCCGTCGTGGCCGAGGGATCCGACGTGACCCTCGTCTCCTACGGGGCCATGCTGCGCGAGGCGCTGCGGGCGGCCGAGGCGCTGGACGACGAAGGGGTCTCGGCCGAGGTCGTCGACCTCCGCACGCTGGCGCCCCTCGACGCGGACACGGTGGTCGCTTCGGTCCGGAAGACCGGGCGGTGCGTGGCCGTGGTCGAGGCGCACCGGACGGCGTCCATCGCCTCCGAGGTCGCCGCGATCGTGGGCGAGCGGGCCCTCTACTCGCTCCTCGCCCCCGTCGAGCGGGTCACCGGCTGGGACGTGGTCGTGCCACTGAAGCGGTCGGAGGCCTACCACGTTCCCGATGTCGGGCGTATCGTCGCGGCGGCCCGCCGCACCCTGGAGGCCTGATGGCGTTCGAGTTCCACCTGCCCGACATCGGCGAGGGCCTGGCCGAGGCCGTGGTGGTCCGCTGGGTGGTCTCGGTGGGCGAGCGGGTCGGCCTCGACGAACCGATCGTCGAGCTGGAGACCGACAAGGCGGTGACCGAGATCCCGGCCCCGCGGGCCGGCGTGGTGCTGCATCACGGCGCCGCCGAGGGCGAGACGATCGAGGTGGACGACCTGCTCGTCGTCATCGGCGAGGAGGGGGAGACCTGGTCGCCCGACGCCCCGACGGTCGACGTCGCGATCGAGACGAGTCCGGCCGACGAGCCGCCACCCGAGGCGGCCCCCATCGTGGGCACCCTGGACGAGGGGACCGATCGGATCGAGGCGCTCCCTGCGGTCCGGCGCCTGGCCACCGAGCTGGGGGTCGATCTCGCCGCCGTGTCGGGCACGGGTCCCGGCGGCCGGATCACCCGCGGCGACGTCGAGGCCGTTGCGGAGGACGCCGGGCCCACCCGGAGGGAGCGCATGTCGCCCACCCGGCGTGCCATCGCCCGGAACCTCCAGCGGGCCTGGCAGGAGATCCCCCACGTGTGGACGTACGCCGACGCGGCCGCCGGTCCGCTCCTCGAGAAGCGGGAGGCGCTGGCCGTTCCGGGCGTGCCCCTGCCCATCGAGGCGCTCGTCGCCGAAGCGGTGCTCCCGCTCCTCGCCGAGTATCCGGCGTTCAACGCGTCGGTGGACGGCGACGCCATCGTCTACCGCGAGCACTACGACCTCGGGGTGGCGGTGGACGGCCCCGAGGGGCTCGTGGTCGCCGTCGTCCGCAGCGCCGACTCGCTCGACGGCCACGACCTCGCCGCCGAGATCGTGCGCCTCGCCGAGGCGGTCAGGGACCGGTCCATCGACGCCGCCGACCTCCGGGGTCAGACCTTCACGCTGTCGAACATCGGCGCGGTCGGCGGCGGCTACGGCACGCCGATCGTGCCGCTCGGCACGACAGCGATCCTGTCGCTCGGTCGGGCCACCGACCGGGCGGTGGTCCGTGACGGGTCGGTGGTGGCCGAGCGGCGCATGCCGTTGACCCTCGCCTACGACCACCGGGCGATCGACGGCGCCCTGGGGCGGCGGTTCCTCGGAGCGGTGGTCGACGCCATCGAGGGCCTCTGATGGCCGAGCTCGACCGCATCCTGGAGGAGCTGCGTTGGATCCGGGACCGCCTCGACGACGTCACCGACGCCGAGGAGCGGGATCGTCTGGAGACCCGCCGGGACGAGCTGCGGGTGGCCGCACAGCTGGCGATGCCGGGGACGCCGGCCTCCGTGGACCAGGTGCGTCGGGAGCTGGAGGCGGCCGAACGGCGGCTCGACGACCTCCTGAAGCGCCGCATCGACGTCGTCCGGCAGGCCGGCGGATCGATGGGCGGCGACTTCGGCTTCACCGCCGACGCCATGAAGATCAATCGTGAGATCGACAAGGCCCAGGACCGCACCGGCCTCGAGGCCAGGATCAGGGCCCTCCGAGCTCGCCTCCAGGAGCTCGAGCGCGAGTCGTAGGCCCTCTAAGGCCCGCTGAACCGACGGCGGGGCACCCATTGGGGGCGTCCCGCTGCTCGCCCCTCGTCGTCAGGCCACCATGACGACGACGAAGCTGAAGATCGCCGTCAGCGCCGTGAGCGATCCGACCGTCAGCGTGGAGTAGATGCGGAGCTGATCCCGCATGGCCTCGTGGATGCCCCGGATCTCGGTCCGGAGCGTCTCGTTCACGGAGCCGATCTCGGTGCGGAGATCCGAGCGGAACTCGGACCGGACAGCCGCGAACTCGGATCGGACGGCGGCGAACTCGGACCGGACGTCG
Source organism: Acidimicrobiia bacterium (assembly GCA_033722675.1). Lineage (GTDB taxonomy): Bacteria > Actinomycetota > Acidimicrobiia > Spongiisociales > UBA11373 > DATHYU01. The sequence continues at coordinate 7,336 of JAWVYO010000037.1, forward strand.
GCGAAGCCGGATCGCATCTCGGAGGCGAGTTCGTCGATGCGCACGTCCAGGCGGTCGATGTCGCCCTTCGTGGCGATCTGATCGGATGGGTGCATCGGCAGGCTCCCGATCAAGGTGTCCGCGTGCTCACGGCCGAGCACGTCCTGGAGCCGATGGTACAGAGCGCGGCGTTGGGATTCGGTGGTCCTGGTGCACCGATATCACGGCGGTGTGACGGGTCAGGGCACCACGTCGGGGTCGGCGACCCGCTCGCCCGATCCGAGGATCTCGAGCACCTCGTCGTGGAGTCGCCCGTTCGTGGAGAGCGCGTTGCCGCAGTCGACGGCGGCGACGCCGTCCAGGCCGGTGAACCGGCCGCCCGCCTCCTCGACGATGATCTTGATCGGTGCCAGGTCCCAGACGGCGGCGATCGGCTCGACGGCCACGTCCACGGCTCCCTCGGCCACCATCATGTGGGACCAGAAGTCCCCGAAGCCCCGGGTGCGCCAGCACCGCCGTTCCAGTTCGAGCATCTGCGGGCCGATGCCGCACCCCTCGGCAGTGGTCCAGGCGTTGTAGGAGAGCATGGCGTCGCCCAGATCGGACACCGCCGAGCACGAGATCGGGTCGGCATTGCGCCAGGCGCCGAGGCCCTTCGCCGCCCACCAGCGGTGGCCGATGGCGGGGGCCGAGACGACGCCGACGACGATCTCGTCGTCGTCCTCGAGCGCGATGAGCGACCCCCACACCGGAATGCCCCGCACGTAGTTCATCGTCCCGTCGATGGGATCGAGGATCCAGCGGCGGCCGTCGCCGTCGGTCTCCCCGAACTCCTCGCCCTTCACGCCGTGGGCCGGCCGCTCCCGCTCGAGGACGTCGCGAATCGCCCGCTCGGCGTCGCGGTCGGCCTCCGACACGGGCGTCATGTCGGGCTTCGTCTCCACCCGGAGGTCGTCGGCGCGAAAGCGGGGGAGCGACACCGCATCGGCGGCGTCGGCGAGTTCCAGGGCGAGGCGGAGCTCGCGGCGAAGATCCATGGTCGGCGATCATGGCGGCGTTGCGCAGGCGTCGCAAGACGGTCACCTCGATCCGGTACCGTGGCGCCATGTCCGGCGAGATCCACGACGAGCACCCCTTCGCCACGCCGATGGAGCTCCGCGACCCCGTGCGACGCTTCCGGGGCCGCCTGGCGGCGCCCGTCACGATCGTCACCGCCGGCGACGAGTCGTCACCGACGGGCCTGACGATCTCGTCGCTCATCGTCGCCGAGGGCGAACCGTCCTTCGTGCACTTCCTGTGCGGCACCGCCACCGACCTCTGGTACGCCATCGAGGAGCACGGGCGCTTCGTCGTGCACATCCTCGAGGACGACCACCGGGAGCTGTCGGACCGCTTCGCCGGTATCCGTCCCAGCCCCGGGGGCCTCTTCGCCGGCCTCGACCACCGCATGACCGACTACGGGCCGGCGATCACCGCCCTGCGGAGTCGCGCCTACTGCCGGTACGAGGATCGGCGCGACGATCCCCAGCACGCCCTCGTGCACGGGGTGATCGACCGGGTGGAGCTCCACGACCTCCGCGACCCGCTGCGCTACTTCCGGGGCGAGTACTTCACCGGTTGAGCCGGCCGCTCCTCCGTACACTGCCGGGGCGATGACCCCCCGCGTCTACCTCGAGACCCTCGGCTGCGCGAAGAACCAGGTCGACTCCGACAAGCTGACGGCCCGCCTCACGGAGGCCGGATACGCCTGGACGGAGCGGGCCGACGACGCCGACGTGGTCATGGTGAACACCTGCGCGTTCATCGAGGCCGCCCGCCGGGAGTCCATCGACGCAGTCCTCGACCTCGCCGACCGTTCGCGGTCCGACGCCCGGGTCGTCGTGTTGGGGTGCATGGCGCAGCGGTACGAGACGGAGCTCGCCGCCGAGCTCCCGGAGGTCGACGACGTCATCGGGCTCGATCGCTACGGGGAGCTGGTCGACCGCCTCGACGCGATGACGGGATGGGAGCCGTTGCGACTCGGTCGTCCGGCGATGGACATCCTCTACGAGACCCGCCGGCCCACGCCCTCCACACCCTTCGCCTACGTGAAGGTGGCCGAGGGGTGCGACAAGCCCTGCACCTTCTGCGCGATCCCGCTGTTCCGGGGCAAGCAGCGGTCCAGGGCCCCGGTGAACATCCGCGACGAGATCGCCGCGCTCGCCGCCGACGGCGTCGGCGAGACGGTGCTCGTGGCGCAGGACCTCGCCGCCTACGGTCGCGACATCGACGCCCCGGGCGGCATCGTCGAGCTTCTGCGATTCGTCTCCGACGTCCCCGGCCTTCGGCGGCTGCGGCTCCTCTACCTGTATCCGAAGGAGATCCGCGATGCCCTCGTCGCCGAGATGGCCGGCAACCCCCTCGTCGCCTCGTACTTCGACCTGAGCCTCCAGCACGTCTCCAACCACTTGTTGCGGGCGATGAAGCGCCCCGGCGACGGGGATCGCCACCTCGACCTCGTGGCTCGCATCCGTCGGGCCGACCCCGAGGCGGCGCTGCGGTCGTCGTTCATCGTCGGCTTCCCCGGCGAGTCTGACGACGACGTCGACGCGCTCGCCGACTTCCTCGCCGAGGCGCGCCTCGACTGGGCCGGATTCTTCCCCTACTCGCCGGAGGAGGGCACCCCGGCGGCGGCCCTCGGGGGCCGCGTCGACGACGACGAGGTGGCCGAACGGGTCCGCTACCTCACCGCCCTCCAGGACGACATCACCGCCGAACGGAGCGCCGAGCGAATCGGGTCGATCGTCGAGGTGCTCGTCGACCAGGTCGAGGACGGCCGTCCGGTGGGGCGCTCCTACCGGGAGGCCCCCGAGATCGACGGGGTGGTGCTGCTCGACCGCGGCGAGCCGGGGGAATGGGTCACCGCGCGCATCACGGGGTCCTACGGCGGCGACACCCTCGCCGAGGTCGTCGGGTGATCGTCGAGGTCCTGGCCGTCGGGACGGAGCTGCTGCTCGGTCAGATCGTCAACTCCAACGCCGCGGAGATCGGCAGCCGCCTCGCCGACGCCGGCCTGGATCACTACCGCCAGGTCGTGGTCGGCGACAACCACGGCCGCATCGTCCAGGCGCTGCACGCGGCGACGGGGAGGGCCGACGCGGTCATCGTCACCGGCGGGATCGGCCCCACCCAGGACGACATGACCCGGCAGGCGATGGCGTCGGCGGCGGGTGTGGAGGTGCGCTTCGACGACGACTACGCCGCCCGACTCGAGGCGTACTGGGCGTCGCGGGGCCGGGAGATGCCCGCCAGCAACCTCCGACAGGCCGAGTATCCCGACGGCGCCGAACGAATCGACAACCCGAAGGGGACCGCTCCGGGCCTGCGGATGCGGATCGGTGACGCCTGGGTGTTCGCCCTGCCCGGCGTGCCAGGCGAGATGATCCCGATGCTGGAGCGCTCGGTGCTGCCGTTCCTCGTGGAGGAGGCGGGGGGCACGGCGGGGGTGCTCGTCAGCCGCGTGGTCCGCACGTGGGGGGAGTCGGAGTCCCGTGTCGCCGAACTGCTCGGCGACCTCTACGACTCGGCCACGAACCCGACGATCGCCTTCCTCGCGTCGGCCGCGGAGATCAAGGTCCGGCTCACCGCCCGGGCTCGCACCGCCGAGGAGGCGCGGGCGCTCCTGCGGCCCGTCGAGGAGGAGGTGGTGGACCGCCTGGGGCCGCGGGTGTTCGCGGTCGGCGACCGCACGATCGAGCAGATCGTCCACGAGCTCGCCGCCGGGGCCGGCTGGTCGATCGGCGCGGTGGAGTCCATGACCGGCGGCCTCGTCGCCCAGCGCCTCACGTCCGTCCCCGGCGCCTCGCGGACGTTCGTCGGCTCGGTGGTCGCCTACGCGTCCGGGGTGAAGGCGGGGCTGGTGGGCGTGGCCGAGGACACCATCGCCGACCACGGCGCCGTCAGCGAGCCGACGGCGCTCGAGATGGCGGCGGGCGGCCGAACGGTGCTCGGCGCCGACGTGGTCGTCGCCGTCACCGGGGAGGCCGGACCCGACCCCGACGAGCGGGCGATCGGCACCGTGGTGGTGGCGGTGGCGACCCCCGACGACGCCAGGGCCCGCACGATGCGGCTCCCGGGCGATCGCGAGCGCGTGCGGCTCTACGGATCCACGGCGGCGCTCCACGCACTGCGGCTCGGCCTCACGGGGGAGTGGTGGCGGAGCTAGCCCGCCTGTTCCTGGCGGTCGCCCCCGACGAGGAGACCCGGCACCGCCTCGCCCACCTGCTCGGCGATCCCGCCGCGCTGCCCGGCCGCCCGGTCCATCCCGACAACTGGCACCTCACACTGCGATTCCTCGGCGACGTCGGGCCGGTGGGCCGGGACCGTCTGCTCGGCACGCTGGGCGACGCCGACCTGGGTACACCCTTCGGCCTGTCCTGGTCGGGGCTCGGCGCCTTCCCGAACCCCCGCCGGGCCCGGGTGCTGTGGCTGGGGGTCCGGCGCGGCGCTCCCGAACTGGAGGACCTCGCCGGCCGCGTGCGCGAGGCGGTCGAGGACGCCGGCTTCGACCCCGAGGAACGTCCCTTCTCGCCGCACCTCACGCTCAGCCGGCTCCGTCCGCCCGAGGACGTGCGACCGCTGGTCGACCGGTTCGAGGCGCCCGACGCAGCGATGCGCGTGTCGGAGGTGGTGCTCTTCCGCAGCAATCTCGGCGGAGGTCCGGCTCGGTACGAACGCGTGGAGACGTTCGCGCTGTGACGGTCCTCGCACTGCACGGCTTCACCCAGCGGGGCACGGTGTGGGACGAGGTGGCCGCCCTCGACGGCGGGGAGTGGACGACGCCGGACCTGCCCGGTCACGGCGCCGAGCCGGCCCGCTCGTGGCGGGAGGCGGTGTGGTGGGTCTCGGAGCATCTCGCCGCGCTGGGGCGCCCCCGCGTCCTCGTCGGTTACTCCATGGGAGGACGCCTCGCCCTGGCAACGGCCATCCACCGACCCGAACTGGTCGACGCCCTCGTGGTGGTCTCCGCCTCCGCGGGCATCCGGACGACCGAGGATCGGCGGTCCCGCGTGGCGTCCGACGCGGTCCTCGCGGAGCGGCTGCGCGAGATCGGCGTCGAAGCGTTCGTCGAGGAGTGGACGGCCCGCCCGATGTTCGCGGGCCTGGCGTCGAGGGGCCGAGCCTGGGTCGCCGAGGACCGGGCCCGGCGGCTCGACAACACGGTGGAGGGGCTCGCCGGGGCCCTCGAGGGCCTCGGTCAGGGCGCCATGCCGTGGCTCGGGCATCGCATCCGCGATCTCGTGACCCCGGCGACGTTCGTTGCGGGCACCGACGATCGGCGCTACGCCGACGCGGCGCGTCGCATGGCCAGGGCGGCGCCGCGTGGGCGCGAGTGGCTGGTCCCCGGCACGGGCCATGCGGTGGTCGGGGAGGATCCCCGGGCGGTGGCGGCCGCCGTCGCACTCGCCCGGCGCACCATCGGCTGACACGGGGTGCCGGTTCCTTGGAACCGAACAGGTGTTCGACTACCGTTCGGTCCGCCGGTCGCATAGGATGCGAGATCACACGCCTGTCATTTCGCGGGCGGTGGCGGGGCATCGGCGCCGGCCCGTCCGACGGCCCGGCGTGGCGATCGTGTCACACCCCGGACCTACGGTCGGGACCACGATGACGAACGAACGGCCGGAGGGCCGGCCGGAAGGAGCCACAGTGGAACGGGACAAGTCGCTCGACATGGCCATCACGCAGATCGAGCGCCAGTTCGGCAAGGGCGCGATCATGAAGCTCGGCGCCGATCAGGTCCAGCAGATCGCCGCCATTCCCACCGGCGCCCTGGCCCTCGACCTCGCCCTCGGCATCGGAGGCGTCCCCCGCGGCCGCATCGTCGAGATCTACGGCCCCGAGTCGAGCGGGAAGACCACGCTCGCCCTCCACATCGTCGCCGAGGCCCAGCGCAACGGCGGTATCGCCGCCTTCATCGACGCCGAGCACGCCCTCGACCCCGTGTACGCCCGTGCCCTCGGGGTGGACGTCGACGAGCTCCTCATCTCCCAGCCCGACACGGGGGAGCAGGCCCTCGAGATCGCCGACATGCTGATCCGCTCCGGCGCCCTCGACGTGGTCGTCATCGACTCGGTGGCGGCCCTCGTGCCCCGCGCCGAGATCGAGGGCGAGATGGGCGACACCCACGTCGGCCTGCAGGCCCGGCTCATGTCCCAGGCGCTGCGGAAGCTCGCCGGGACCATCAACCGGTCACGGACGACCGCCATCTTCATCAACCAGCTGCGCGAGAAGATCGGGGTCATGTTCGGGAGCCCCGAGACCACCCCGGGCGGCCGGGCGCTCAAGTTCTACGCCAGCACGCGGATCGACATCCGCCGGATCGAGTCCATCAAGGACGGCTCCGACCAGGTCGGCAACCGGGTCCGGGCGAAGATCGCCAAGAACAAGGTGGCCCCTCCGTTCCGGCTCGCCGAGTTCGACATCATGTTCGGCGAGGGCATCTCGCGGGAGGGGAGCCTCCTCGACGTCGCCGTCGAACAGGACATCGTGCGCAAGAGCGGTGCCTGGTACACGTACGACTCCGATCAGCTGGGTCAGGGCCGGGAGAACGCCAAGCGCTTCCTCCGGGAGAACCCTGAGATCGCCATGCAGCTGCAGGCGAAGGTCCTCGAGGCCGTCGGTCTGCGGGAGCCGATCGAGGACGAGGAGGCCGAGGAGGAGGCGAAGGCGAAGGCGTCGGCCGAGGACGACGACGATTGACGCCCCGCATTCGGGTCGCCACGCGTGGTGGCGACAGGGGGTGCGAGGAATTTCCCGCTCCTCGCGGTACGATGACCTCCACGCGCACGCACAACGATTGAACGAATTGATCACGATATGAACCGGGATTCGATGACCACGGAGGGGCTCGACTAGAGCGAGCGGGTCGACGTCGTCCTCCGTGTCGTATGCGTGCGCCGGGCCGCCGAGGCCCGGCGCGTCGTCGTCATCGGGTCCGATGAGGAGGAGCAATGATCACCGCGGTGATCGCCGTGTCGGCGGCTCTCGTGGCCCTCGTCGTCGGTTTGGCCCTCGGACGTGCCCTGCAGCGCCGGCGTTTCGGCCGGGCCGCATCGACCGCCGAGGACCTCGTCTCCGACGCGCGCCGGGAGGCCCAGCGCCTCCTCGGTCGTGCCGAAGAAGAGGCCAGGGCGAAGGCGGAGACCTACCGGGAGCGGGAGGAGGCGACCCTCGAGCACCGGCGCATCGAGATCGAGTCGTCCTCGCAACGCATCCAGCAACGGGAAGAGACCCTCGAGCAGCGCGCCGCCAACCTCGCTCACCGCGAGCAGATGGTCGTCGAGCGAGAACAGGAGCTGTCCGAGGCCCGCGGCGAGGTGGAGCGCCTGCGTGAGCAGGGCCGGGCCGAGCTCGAGCAGGTCGCCGGGTTCGACGCCAAGGGCGCCAAGGAGGAGCTGCTTCAGCGGGTGGAGGACGAGGCCCGGCGTGAGGCGATGGTCCTCATGCGGGACCTCGAGCTCAAGGCCCGCGAGGAGGCCGATCGCCGAGCCCGTCGCATCCTGACGTCGTCGATCCAGCGGCTGGCCTCCGAGGTGGTCGCCGAGACCACCGTCTCCGTGGTCGAGCTGCCCTCCGACGACATGAAGGGTCGCATCATCGGGCGCGACGGGCGGAACATTCGCGCCTTCGAGGCGACCACCGGGGTCAACATCATCGTCGACGACACCCCCGAGGCCGTCGCGCTGTCGGCCTTCGACCCGGTCCGCCGTGAGGTCGCCCGCCTCGCCCTGGAGCGGCTGGTCGCCGATGGCCGCATCCACCCCTCCTCGATCGAGGACGCCTACGAGAAGGCCCTCGCCGAGGTCGAGCAGTCGGTGCGGGACGCCGGCGAGTGGGCGATCCTCGAGGTGGGCATCACGCGGATGCACCCCGAGATGATCAACCTCATCGGCCGGCTCAAATACCGGCTGTCGTACGGGCAGAACGTCCTCAACCACCTCATCGAATCGGGCAAGATAGCGGCGATGCTCGCCGCCGAGCTCGGCATCGATCGGGAGGAGGCGAAGCGGGCGGCGTTCCTCCACGACATCGGCAAGGCGGTGAGTCACGAGCTCGGCGGCTCCCACGCCCTCGTCGGCGCCGAGATCGCCCGACGGTTCGGGGAGGATCCCTCCATCGTCCACGCCATCGAGGCGCACCACAACGAGGTGGAGCCCCGCACGCTGACAGCGATCCTGGTCCAGGCGTCGGACGCCGTCTCGGCCGCCCGCCCGGGGGCACGGCGCGAAGCCGTCGAGTCCTACGTGCGGCGTCTCGAACGCCTCGAGGAGCTCGCAGGCTCCTTCGACGGGGTCGAGAAGGTCTTCGCCATGCAGGCCGGTCGCGAGGTGCGGGTCGTCGTCGACCCGGGCCAGGTCGACGACCTGACGGCGGCGGACCTGTCGCGCCGGATCGCCCGGCGTCTCGAGGAGGACCTCCAGTACCCTGGCCAGATCCAGGTGACCGTGATCCGCGAGCTGCGAGCCACCGACTACGCCCGATGACCTCCATCAGCCTCGGCCTCCCCGAAGTGAAGTCGCGTCGCGCCCCGACCCGGGAGGGTCGCCGGTACCTGGTGCGCACCTTCGGATGCCAGATGAACGAGCACGACTCGGAACGCATCACGGGGATGTTCGAGGCCGACGGGATGGTGCCCGCCGGCGACGTCGGCGATGCCGACGTCGTGATGATCAACACGTGCTGCATCCGTGAGAACGCCGACAATCGCCTCTACGGCAACCTCGGTCATCTGAAGTCGCTGAAGGACGACCGACCGGGGATGCGAATCCTCGTCGGGGGCTGTCTCGCCCAGAAGGATCGCGACGTCGTGCGGGAGAAGGCGCCCTGGGTGGACGTCGTGTTCGGCACCCACAATCTCCATCGGGTCGTCGACCTGCTCGACCACGCCGAGGAGTGGGGTCCGGTCACCGAGATCTGGGAGGAGACCCGGTCGATCGACGACGTGCCCTCCTCGCTGCCGACGAAACGCGACGTGCCCCACAGCGCCTGGGTGACCATCACCATCGGCTGCAACAACGCGTGCACCTTCTGCATCGTCCCCGTCGTGCGGGGAGCCGAGATCAGCCGACGTCCCGGCGACATCGTCCGGGAGGTCCGGGAGCTCGCCGCCGACGGCGTCGTCGAGGTCACGCTCCTGGGCCAGAACGTCAACTCCTACGGGCGGGACCTGGCCGTCGACGGACGGCGCCGCCCGATCTTCGCCGACCTGCTCCGGCGGGTGGGCGAGGTGGACGGCATCGAGCGGATCCGCTTCACCTCACCCCACCCCAAGGACATCAAGGAGGACGTCGCGATCGCCATGGCCGAGACCCCGGCCGTGTGCGAGAACCTCCACCTGCCCCTCCAGAGCGGCAGCGCCGCGATCCTGCGGGCCATGCAGCGGGGATACACACCCGAGCGGTTCCTCGACAAGCTGCGCATGGCCGAGTCGATCGTCCCCGGCCTGGCCACCTCCACCGACGTGATCGTCGGGTTCCCGGGCGAGACGGAGGCCGACTTCCAGGGCACGCTCGACGTGATGGCCGAGGCCCGCTTCGACAACGCCTACATGTTCGTCTACTCGCCCCGGCCCGGCACCCGGGCCGCCGGGATGGACGATCAGGTGGCCCCCGACGTCGCCCAGGAGCGGTTCTCGCGCCTCGTCGACCTCCAGCAGCGGATCTCGCTGGAGAAGAACGAGGCGCTCGTGGGCGAGACGGTCGACGTGCTGGCGGAGGGTCCGTCGAAGAAGGATCCGGAGATGGCCACCACGAGGACCCGGACGAACAAGGTCGTCCACGTCCCCGGGCGGTTCGAGCCCGGCACCTTCCTGCGGGCGGTCGTCGACCGTGCGGCGCCCAGCCACCTCGTCGGTCGGGTCGTGTCCTGAGGCCGGTCGCGGCTCTGCTCGGGCCCACCGCGTCGGGCAAGTCCGCGGTCGCCCTTCGCCTGGCCCGCCGTCACGGGGCCGAGATCGTGTCGGTGGACTCGATGCAGGTCTACCGGGGCATGGACATCGGCACGGCGAAGCCGACCCCGGCGGAACGTGCCGAGGTGCCCCACCATCTGGTCGACGTCGCCGAGCCCGAGATCGCCTTCACCGTGGCCGATGCCCAGGCGATCGGCCGTCGCGTGCTCGACGACCTGGCCGAGCGCGACGTCCCGGCGCTGATCGTCGGAGGCTCGGGGCTGCACTTCCGGGCCCTCGTCGACCCGCTGGTGTCCCCGCCGTCGGACCCGGCGCTCCGGCTCGAGCTCGAGGCCCTGGCGCCGGCCGACGCCGTCGAGGCGCTCCTCGGCGCCGATGCCGCCGCCGGCGACCTCGTCGACCTGGAGAATCCCCGGCGCGTCGTCCGTGCGCTGGAGATCCACCGGCTCACGGGCCGGACCCCGTCGGAGCGGGCGGCCACCCCCGAGGCCCGGGCGGTCAGGGCGTACGAGAGCGTCGTACCCGTCGTGCCCGTCGGCCTCGACCCCGGCGACGATCTCGGGACGCGCGTGACCGAACGGTTCGACCGCATGCTCGAGCGCGGGCTCGTCGACGAGGTGCGCGACCTCGCTCCGCGCCTCGGCCCCACGTCCCGCAATGCCGTGGGCTATCGCCAGCTCCTGCCCGTCGTGGCGGGGGAGCGGGACCTCACCGAGGGGCGGCGCCGCTGCATCGACGCGACGACGTCGCTGGCGCGTCGGCAGCGCACCTTCTTCGGCCGCGACCCGCGACTCCGCTGGATGGAGTGGGATGATGATCCCGACACGCGCACCCGCCAGGTCGAGGTGGTGCTCGAGGAGGCCGGATGGACTTCGTGAAGATGGAGGGGCTCGGCAACGACTTCGTCGTGGTCGACGGCCCGCTGCGCCCCTCCGCCGCCGACATCGAGGCATGGTGCGACCGGCGGCGGGGGATCGGCGCCGACGGGGTCCTCGCCGTGACATCGCTCGAGTCCGGCGTGCGGATGGACTACTGGAACGCCGACGGGTCGCCTGCCGAGATGTGCGGCAACGGCCTCCGGTGTGTCGCCCGCTACGCGCGCGACCGGGGCCTCGTCGACACGGACGCCTTCACGGTGCAGTCGGCGACCGGCCCCAGGCAGGTGGAACTCCTCGCCGACGGCCGGGTGCGGGCCCACCTCGCGACCGTCGCCGACGACGCGCCGGAGCCCTTCGAGATGGCCGGGTACCGGCTGGAGTCGGTGTCGGTGGGCAACCCCCACGCCATCGCCTTCGTCGACGACACCTACAGCGTCCCGGTGTCGACGGTGGGCCCCATCGTGGAGGGCGATCCGCACTTCCCCGACCGCACGAACGTCGAGTTCGCCACGGTGGTGGACCGGTCGAGGATCGACCTGCGGGTCTGGGAGCGGGGATCGGGCGAGACGCTGGCATGTGGCACGGGCGCGGCGGCCACGGCCGCGCTGGCACATCGGAAGGGACTCACCGATGGACGCGTGACGGTGATGCTGCCGGGCGGACCGCTCGACGTCGAGATCGTCGGTGACGAGGTCTGGATCGAGGGACCGGCCCGGACCGTGTTCTCGGGGACGCTCTAGCGGAGGCTGCGGAGGACCGCGACGACCGGCCCGAGGATCGACACGCCGTCGCTGAACACCATCGGGTCGTAGGCGGGATTCGCCGCCTCGAGGATCACCGAGCCGTCGACCCGCCGGAGACGCTTGACGGTGGCCTCGCTGTCGTCCACCAGGGCCGCCACGATCTGGCCGTCGCGGGCGTCGCTCTCGCGCTTCACGACCACGAGGTCGCCGTCGAAGATGCCCTCGTCGATCATCGAGTCGCCCTTCACGCGGAGCATGAAGACCGGCTCGGTGCCCACGAAGTCGGTGGGGAGGGCGTAGATCTCGTCGATGTCCTCCTCGGCGAGGATCGGCGACCCCGCTGCGATGGCGCCGACGAGCGGCACGTCGCGGGTGGCGGCTCGCTGGAGGTCGACGACGGTGCCGTCCTCGACGGGAGCCACGACCTCGATCGCCCGCGGCTTGGAGGGGTCGCGGCGGAGGTAGCCGGCCTTCACGAGGCTCGAGAGATGGGAATGGACCGTGGAGGGGGAGCTGAGTCCGACGGCGTCGCCGATCTCACGTACCGACGGCGGGTACCCGCGGTCGGCGACGGTGGCGACGATGAGTTCGAGGATCTCCCGCTGACGGGTGCTGATGTCCTGGCCGGCCATGGTGCTCTCTCCTTGGTCGGGGGCCACGGTACCCGCTCCGATTTCGCGAAGCAAACATATGTTCGATCTTGACGATCGAACATGCGTTCGCTACGTTGTCCACAAGACATCGAACAGGCGTTCGTCTTCCCCGAGCGGGGGACGGGCGGGAGGAGCACCCGGACATGGCCACCACCGTCGCCACCAGCCCCGGCACCCGCCGGGTCCTCCTCCGTCGCGAATCTGTCACACCCCGTTCGTACGGTTCTCGTGGAGGTGGCAGCACCCGCCACCGCACGAGGAACGAGGAGGCGAACGCCATGCCGACGACCGTCAGCCATCGGATGCGGGGGATCGCCCTCCTCCTCGCCGTCGGTGTGGCGTTCGCCCTCCTCCTCGTGACCGCCACCGGGGCGACGGCCACCGGCGACCCGATCGAGGCCCCGGCCGTCGCGACGGTCGAGTACGAGGTCGAGGCGGGCGACACCCTCTGGGCCATCGCCGAGACGATCACCGCTCCCGGCGACGACATCCGCCGGGTGGTCTTCGACATCCAGCAGGCCAACGACCTGCCCGACAGCGTGATCCTCCCGGGCCAGGTGTTGATCCTCCCGACCGGTTGATTCACCGGAGGATCGGCAGCACCTCATCGGGCGGGACGCGTCCGGTCATCGCCAGGAGGAACTGGTCGCCGTCGGCCCGCAGGACCGCCAGTTCCCCCAGCAGTGCGATGGCATCCGCCACGGCGACACGCGGCGGATGCCAGCCGTCGGCGCCCACCGCCCGAGCGAGATCGAGCCCGTGGACGGCGAGTTCGAGCGTGCGGGTCCTCAGGTACTCGTGCAGGTTCAGCACACCGAAGGGTGTCTCGACGCCCCGGTCCGGCCCGGCGTCGGTGACGACGGACACGGCGGTGCCGCGGGCACGTCGCCAGCGGTCGGCGAGGTCATCCGGATCGCCGACCATTCCCTGCGAGCGTCCCGCCACCAGGGCATCGGCCGATTCGGGGTCGTCGGCCCGCCAGGTGAGATAGGCGTCGTAGTAGCCCGCGGCGGTGACGGTCGGCGGTCCTGCCGGCTGCGGCGCCATGACGTAGTCGTGCGTGGTCTGCAGTGCACGGAGGGTATGGGCGAGGAGCTCGGCGACGGTCCAGGTGCCGAGGCCCGGGGTTGACCAGTCGGTCGGCGTGTCGACGAGGGGATCGATCGCCTCGGCAGCCGATCGGAACGCCTCCAGCCTTCGGGTCCATGCCATTGGAGTACGCTCCTGCGATGCGCTGCCCGTACTGCGACGCCGAGGATACGCGGGTCGTCGACTCGCGTCCCGTGGAGGGCGGGAGCGCGATCCGCCGCCGACGCGCCTGCGAATCGTGCGGCGATCGGTTCACCACGTACGAGCGCCGGCAGGCGGCATTGATGGTTCGGAAGCGCAGCGGGCACCACGAGCCGTTCGACGCCGCAAAGCTCGAGGCCGGTCTCACCGCGGCCATCGCCGACCGTCCGGTCCCCGCAGGGACCGTCGAACGGCTCGTCCGTCAGATCGAGTCCTGGGCGGAGGCCCAGGGTCCCGAGATCGACTCCGACGACCTCGGTATGCGAGTGCTGGCGGAACTGCGGGACCTCGACGAGGTGGCCTACCTGCGGTTCGCCTCCGTCTACAAGGACTTCAGCGGTCCCCGCGACTTCGAGCGGGAGATGGCCGAGCTCGACGGCTCGGAGTGACCCTCACCCGGTGAGGATCTTCAGCTCGCGCACCCGCAGCTGCGCGAAGTCGACGAGGTCCCGCTGGATGCCGGCGGCCCGCTCCCGTTCGGCGACGAGGACGGTATCGAGATCGGCGAGGCGCCGGGCCGCCTCGGCAGCCAGCCACTCGGCGTTCCCCGAGTCGTCCCGCAACGCGTTGAGATACGTCTCGCGCCATCCGGCGAACCAGGCGAGCGCTTCGACCGCTGCCTGGCGATGCGCCTGCAGTTCTTCCACCTCGGGGAGCCCTGCCACTCGGGACCCCGCCTCGGCGAGGGCGGTGGCGAGACGGGCGTCGAGCTCGGCGATGTCGGGACCCTGGGCTCGGGCGGGGAGGTCGGGCAGCACGATGAGCCCGTCGACGGCGGCCACGTAGTCGGCGATGCCCAGCGTCGTGGAGGCCAGTCGGCCGACCACGGCGGCCACCTCGAACCCGGCGGCATGGATGCCGTCGAGGTCGTGGCCCGTGTCGATCACGGCGAGGCGAGGATCGGGGAGGGTCGAGAGCTCCACGAGTTCGTCGGCCAGGCCCTGGAGCCGGACCGCCGCAGGAGCGAGGGCCTCGCCGTCGACGAGGGTGGCTTCGAACGTGGCGAGCGAGGATTCGATCCTCGTGGCGAGGTCGTCGAAGGCGTCCACCCGCTCGTCGGCGGCGGTGGCCGGCAGGGACGCGGCGGCCATGACGCCGATCGCCCCGGCCAGGCCCACCAGGAGCGCCAGAACGACGACGGTCCAGCGGAAGTTCCGCCGGCCGGTGACGGCGCGGGCGAGTGGCTGCGGCGACCAGGTGAAGTCGTCCGGAGCGAAGTCCTCCAGCGTCGGCGGATTGGC
>JAWVYO010000038.1:0-21808 GCA_033722675.1 Acidimicrobiia bacterium
GACCGACACCCTCAACGGTGAGGGTCCGTTCACGGTCTTCGCGCCCACCGATGAGGCCTTCGCCGCCCTCCCCGAGGGCACGCTCGAGAGCCTCCTCGAGGACATCCCGGCGCTGACGGACATCCTCCTCTACCACGTCGTGCCCGGCGAAGTGCCGGCTGCCGACGTCGTGAACCTCGAGTCGGCGACCACGGCTCAGGGTTCGGACGTCCAGATCACCGTGGAGGACGGCACCGTCTTCGTCGACGGCGCCGAGGTGATCATGACCGACATCGAAGCCGACAACGGGATCATCCACGTCATCGACGCGGTGATCACTCCGTAGCCCACACACACACACACACGCTGCGAGGGGACGGGTCACCGTCCCCTCGCCCGCGTCTACCGTCGACGGGATGCGCAGGACCGTCGCCGGCCTCGGTCTGGCCACCATCGTCGCCTACGGCACGTGGTTCTACGCCTTCGGCGCGCTCATCGACACGATCGCCGACGACACCGGGTGGACGGTCGGCTTCCTCGCCGCCGTGTTCGGTGCGGCTCAGCTGGCGGGCGCCGCACTGGCGATCGGCGGCGGGCGCCTGCTCGACCGGTTCGGGGCCCGGTCGGTCCTCCTCCTCGGCGGGACCCTCGGCGGCGCACTCATCGCTCTCTCGCCCGCGGGCGGCCGGTGGACGTTCGCGCTGGCCTACGCCATCGGCGGCGCGGCGATCGAGGCGACCTGCTTCTACCACATCACCCTGTCGGCGGCAGCCCGAATCGGTGGCGAGCGGAGGATTCGGGCGGTCACCTACGTCACGATCGTCGGCGCCTTCGCCGGCCCCGTCTTCCTTCCCCTCACGGCCCGACTCGCCCTCGCCGTCGGATGGAGGCCCACCGTCGTCTCCCTCGGCATCACCGCGGCGGCCGGCCTGACGGTCGCCGCCCTCGTGGTGCCCCGAAGCGTGGGCCGCGCCCCCGATGCCGATCGTCTGCCCGCCCTGGCGACGGTCCGTCGCGCCCTCGGCGACGCCGCATCGCGCCGGAAGTTGCTCGCCGCGCCCCTCGCGGCGACCGGATACGGGATCCTGCTCGTGTACCAGGTGCCCGTCATGGTGGCGGCGGGCGTACCGCTGGCGACAGCCGCCACCTACGGCGGGGCCCGGGCGCTCACCCAGCTGGTCGGGCGGATCGGGCTCGTGCCGGTCGTGGAGCGCACCGGCATCGGTCGCGCGTACGCCGCGACGCTGATGATGGGGGGTGCCGGCGCGCTGGCGCTGGCGTGGTCGGGTTCCTTCGTCGCCGCAGCGGCCTACGTCGTCCTCGCCGGCGTCGCCATCGGGGCGGCCTCGGCCCTCGACGCCATGTACGGCGCGGAGGTCTACGACCCCTCCGGCCTCGGGACGCTCATGGGCCTCCAGCAGCTGCTCGCCGGCACCGCCGCAGCCCTCGGACCGGTGGTGTCGGGGTTCGTGTTCGACGCCACCGGCAGCCACGCGTTCACGATCGGCCTGTCGGTGGCGGGGTTCGCGCTGGCCACCCTGGCGATCCTCGGCACGGACCGGGCCCTTCGCGGGCGGAGCGAGCCGTCCGGGACCCGCTCGCCGACGACTCCCTACACTCCGCGCCGATGAACATCGGGATCCTCACCGCCGGCGGTGACGCCCCCGGCCTCAACGCAGCCATCCGGGCGGTGGGCAAGGCCGCCTCCCGGCGGCACGGCATGGGTGTGGTCGGATTCCTCGACGGGTTCCGCGGCCTCATGGAGAACCGAACGGTCCGGCTCGACTCCGACACGCTCTCGGGGATCCTCACCCGTGGCGGGACGATCCTGGGAACGAGCCGCGACAAGCCCCACAAGATGGAGATCGGCGGCAAGACCCTCGACATGACCGACGCCATGGTCGAGAACGCCGCCCGGCACGAACTCGCGGGCCTCGTCTGTCTGGGCGGAGGCGGGACGCAGAAGAACGCCCTGCGCCTCGCCGACAAGGGACTGAACGTGATCACGCTCCCCAAGACGATCGACAACGACGTCGCCCTCACCGACCGGACCTTCGGGTTCGACACCGCGCTCACGATCGCCACCGAGGCCGTCGACCGGCTCCATTCGACGGCCCACAGCCATCACCGGATCATGGTCGTGGAGATCATGGGGCACAACGCCGGGTGGCTCACCCTCGGCGCCGGACTGGGCGGCGGGGCCGACGTCATTCTCATCCCCGAGATCCCCTACGAGACGAAGGCCGTCGCCGACGCCCTCCTCGAACGCAAGGCGGCCGGCTCCCGGTTCAGCCTCGTGGCCGTCTCCGAGGGGGCCGTGACCCGGGAGGACCACGATCGGCGCCGGCGCCTCGCCGACGCCCGATCGGAGTCGTCCGACGACGAGGAACGAGCCGCCCTCAAAGCCGAGATCGCGTCCATCGAGTCGGCGCAGGACGACAGCACCGTGCGCCTCTCGCGCGACCTGCAGGAGATGACGGGCCTGCAGTCCCGGGTGACGATCCTCGGACACGTCCAGCGCGGCGGCACCCCGTCGCCCAAGGATCGCCTCCTGGCCACCCGCCTCGGGACCGCCGCCGCCGACTTCGCCGCGGAGGGCCGCTGGGGGATCATGGTGGCCTCCCGGGGCGACACGACGATCCCGGTCCCCCTCGCCGACGTCGCGGGGAACCGCAGGACGGTGCCCCTCGACCACCCCTGGCTCGACAGTGCCCGGGCCCTGGGCGTCAGCCTCGGCGAGTAGCGGACCCACCACTCGGCGCGGTGTGCACGGCCGCCCTGCGTGCCGACACGTAGAGTGAAGTCATGCGACTGCTGTTCGTCGCCGTGATCGCCCTCGCCGTGACCGCGTGTGCGGGAGGCGCCGGGGTCGACGGTGAGGCCTACCAACCCTCCACCGTCGCCACGGCCCCGCCGGGCTCGGGCGGCACACCGGGCACCGACCTCTGCGGGCTCCTCGATCGCGTCGCCACCGACGCCGACCGCATCGACGAGTCCGCTCCCCCGGCGGCCCTGGCCGCCTCGATGCAGGGCGTCGCCGCCTTCCGCACCCATGGACCCGCCGTCGCCCCGCCCGAGGTCGAGGCCGAGGTGAGCATCGTCGCCAGGCTCTACGACGTGCTCATCGACGGGCTGGAGGCCAACGAGTGGGACTGGGCCGCCTTCACCGCCTCCGATGCCGCCCTGCGCGTCGCCGACCTCCGGGCGGATCCGGCCACTGCCGCCGCCCTCGAACGCGTGTCGGACTGGTCGCGTCGCAACTGCATCGGGCCGGCAGCGATCGGGTCCTGACCCGGGGGGGACCGGATCGAACACCTACCCTGCGCCCCGACATGGCCCGACACGGCAGGCGCGCGTACGCCGTCATCACGAAGAAGGGGAAGGTCCTCGTCGTCAAGAACGAGAAGGGCCGCTGGACCCTCCCCGGGGGTCGCGCCAAGCGCGGCGAGGCATTGCGCGACGCGGTGCGACGGGAGGTCGAGGAGGAGACCGGCCTCGACGTGAAGCTGGGTCGCCGCCTCAGCGGACGCCACATCAGGATCCACGGCGACGACTGCGGCGGCTGCGTCGTCTACCGGGCCGTGGCGAAGAAGGGCAAGCCGAAGCCGCGCTCGGAGATCGTGGAGGTCGCCTGGGCCGACCCCGACGACGTGCCGTCGATGCTCCCCGCCTTTCGCCGCAAGCGGGTCCGCAAGATGCTGGCTGCGATCACGTGAGCTTCGTCCCCT
This sequence comes from Acidimicrobiia bacterium, assembly GCA_033722675.1. Lineage (GTDB taxonomy): Bacteria > Actinomycetota > Acidimicrobiia > Spongiisociales > UBA11373 > DATHYU01. The sequence continues at coordinate 3,708 of JAWVYO010000038.1, forward strand.
ACCGGCCCGAGCGACTGGCGCCCGACGAGATGCGCCGACGGGCCGCCGACTTCCACGACCGGATGGCCTCGCGACGCTCGGTCCGCTCCTTCAGCAGCGATCCCGTCCCCCGCGACCTCGTCGAGACGGCGATCCGCACCGCCTCGACGGCTCCCTCGGGCGCTCACCGTCAGCCGTGGCGCTTCGTGCTGGTCGGCGATCCGGCCGTCAAACACCGCATCCGCCAGGCCGCCGAGGCGGAGGAGCGCGAGAACTACGAGGGCGGGCGGCTCCCCGACGACTGGCGCGAGGCGCTCGAGCCGCTGGGTACGGATTGGCACAAGCCCTTCCTCGAGGACGCGCCGTGGCTCGTCGTGGTCTTCGAGGAACGGTACGGCGTCGAACCCGACGGGTCCCGGCGACACAACTGGTACGTGAAGGAGAGCGTGGGCATCGCCTGCGGACTGTTCATCGCATCCCTGCACTCCATGGGGCTCGCCACGCTCACGCACACGCCGAGTCCGATGCGGTTCCTGTCGGAGGTCCTCGGTCGTCCCGACAACGAGCGGCCGTTCGTGCTCTTCCCGATCGGCTACCCGTCGGCCGACTGCACCGTCCCCGACCTCGACCGCAAGCCCCTCGACGAGGTGATGGTCGAGGTCACGTCTCCACCCGATCCCTGAGCAGCCGGATCTCCACGAGCACGACCGCCGCGGCGAGCAGGAACCCCGCGCCCACCGCGTCGCCGAGCCCGAACGCGGCGACGAGCCCGGCGCCTCCGATCACCGCCGCGAAATTGGCACCGTGGCCGATGACGAGCATCCGACGAAACCCGGGAGGCACCTCCGACGACCCCTCGGCCACGGCGGCGGTGACCACCATCGACGCAACGACGGTCGCCGCCATGACGGCGACTGCGGCCGCTGCGACCCCGGCCGCCGAGAAGGGATCCCCGTTTCCGAGGAGCGCCCCGTGGATCCCGGCCACGATCACGGCCTCGAAGCCGGCGAGCGAGATGTTGAACGCGGCCTTGCCCCGGGAGCGCTGCTCCATGGCCGCAGTCGCCGTCGACCCGAGGACCCGGGCCGCCACGAACCCGATCGGCGAGAGGAGGGCCACGCCGAGCACCATGGGGACCGCGCCGAAGGACACGACGTGGGGTGTGCCGAAGACGCTGAACCGGAAGGCCACGGCGTCGGCACCGACCAGCAGGACCGCGACCAACCACCACGGCACGGGTCCCTCGGCGGTCCCACCCCCGGGGAGGACGATCCCGGCGGCGACCACGGTCGCGCCCGCGAGCGCGCCGGTGAGGATCGGCACGCGTCGGCGGGCCCGCGCCACGGCGGGGGCCGACACGGGAGCCTCGGCGTTCGTCACGCGACGCCCGAGGGTCGACGCTGGGAAGGGTCCATGCCTTCTCATCGGCATCCGGGGCATCGAATCGGGAGGACCATTCGCGACCACCCGATGTGACTAGTCAGGTGGGCAGGCGGGCCGCCACCTCGTGTTCGTAGCACCACGCCCACGACTCGCCGGGCTCGGCGGACCGGATCACCGGATGCCCATGGGCATCGGCGTGGGCACGGGCGTGCCGGTTGGGCGAGTCGTCGCAACACCCCACCCGGCCGCAGACGAGGCAGCGACGCAGGTGCACCCAGGTGCCCCCGATCTCGAGACACGATTCGCAACCCGCCGGGGTCTCCATCGCCTCGTCGGGGAGCCCGACGAGGTGCTCGCAGGGGCCGCTCATGATTTCCTCCTTCGCATGGTTCACTCCGGTCCGGCGAGCGGCAGCTCGACGCGGACGGTGGTCCGCCCCGGCTCCGACGTGATGCCGATGTCACCGCCGTGCCGCTGGGCGACGATCCCGTAGGAGATGTCGAGCCCGAGCCCCGTGCCCTCGCCCGGCGGCTTCGTGGTGAAGAACGATTCGAAGACCCGCGGCAGGACGTCGGCGGGGATCCCCTCCCCGTCGTCCTCGATCTCGACCACGACGGTGCCGTCCTCGACCGAGGTGCGCACCGTGATCCGGCCCGGGTCGCGTCCCGCGGCCCGAACGGCGTCGGCGGCGTTGTCGACGAGGTTCGTCCAGACCTGGTTCAGTTCGCTCCCGTAGGCGGGGAATCGGGGCACCTCGCCGTACTCGCGCACGATCTCGATGCCCTTCAGCTCGTGGGCGAGGAGCGTGATCGTGTCGTCCAGCCCGCGGTGGAGATCGACCTCGTTGAGCGGCGCCTGGTCGAGGAAGGCGTGGGACTTGACGGCGCCCACGATGTCGGAGATCCGACCGGCCGCGTCCAGGGCGGTGGCCGCGAGACGCCGCACCTCGCGCATGGCGACCCCGGCGGCGATGGCTGCGGTGAACCCGGCGTCGTCGCTCCCCTCGAGCAGCGGGTCGATCTCGCCCGGATCGATCTCGGCGAGCGAGGTGGCCACCCTGGCCGGCCGGTCGACACCCAGCGCGGAGAGCCGGTCGACGAGCGCGTCCTCACGATCGGATCGGTCGAGCGACGAGAGCCGGATCGACTCGGCGGCTGCGATCCGTTCCGCCACCTCTCGCATCGCCTCACCGTCGTCGGCCGCACGGGCGAGACGCGCCGAGGCCCCGGCGAGGGCCTCTGCCGCCCCGCCGAACCCGGCCGCGGCACGCGCCGCGGCGGCCGCCGGGTTGTTCAACTCGTGGGCGAGGCCCGCGGCGAGCGTCCCCAGCTGGGCGAGCTGCTCGCGCTGGCGCAGCCGCGCCTCGGTCTCGCGCCACCGTGACACGAGGGCGCCGAAGAGCGACCGGACGGCCCCGGCGCTGGTGGCGAGCACGTCGTCGAACACGTCCTTCGGCACCGCCAGCACCTCGGCGCCGGTGCGGGCCCGGACCGATGCCATCCGGGGGGCGTCCTCGAGCAGGGACATCTCGCCGATCACCTCCCCGGGGCGCCGCACGGCCAGCAGGACCTCCCGCTCGCCCGACCGCTTGAGGATCTCGAGTTCGCCCTCGACGATCACGAAGGCGTGGCGCCCGCTGTCGCCCTCCTCGACCAGACGATCGCCCTCGGCCAGCCGCACCGATTCGGTCTCCGCAGCGATGCGGCCGAGGTCGTCGTCGTCGAGCCCGGCGAACAGCGGCACCGACCTGAGCCGGTCCATCGATCAGACCGTCTCGAGGTACTGGTGGACCATCGAGACCACGACGCTCCCCTGGCCCACCGCCGAGGCCACCCGGCGCACCACCCCGTCCCGGACGTCGCCGGCGGCGAAGATCCCGGGGACGCTCGTCTCCATGAGGAAGGGATCGCGGTCGAACCCGGGCGGGCGCCCGCCGTCGACGAGGAGGTCGGGTCCCGTCAGGATGAAGCCCCGGTCGTTCGTGGCCACGACCCCCTCGACGCAGGCGGAGTGCGGGACGGCCCCGACGAAGATGAAGATGGCCGCCACCTCGCGGTCCTCGGTCTCCCCCGTCGAACGGTCCTCGAGGCGGGCCCCCGTGACCCGGTCGCCTCCCACCACCTCGAGGATCCTGGTCTCCAGCAGGACCTCGATGTTGGGGGTCCCGGTGATCTGATCGACGAGATACTGCGACATCTTCGCCTCGAGCGAGTCGCCGCGCACGACGAGCGTCACCCGGCGACAGTATTTCGAGAACATCATCGCCGCCTGGCCGGCCGAGTTGGCGCCGCCGACGACGAACACGTCCCGGCCTTCGTAGGTGGTCGCCTCGGACACGGCGGCGCCGTAGTAGACCCCGGCGCCCTCGAACCGCTCGTAGCCGGGGACGGACAGCTTCCGGACCGTCATCCCGGTGGCGACGACCAGCGCGTGGCACCGGATCTCGGATCCGTCGGCCAGGTGGACGATCTTCACCGGGTCCTCGACGGTGACGCGCTCGACCTCCGAGGCGGTGAGCAGCTCGGCTCCGAGCCGCTGCGCCTGGGTGGCGGCCCGGCGCGCCAAATCCGACCCGCTGATGCCGCTGGGGAAGCCGAGATAGTTCTCGATGCGGCTCGAGGTGCCGGCCTGGCCGCCCACGGCGCCCCGTTCGATGACCGCCGTCCGCAGGCCCTCCGACGCCCCGTAGACGCCCGACGCGAGCCCCGCCGGGCCCGCCCCGAGCACGATCAGGTCGTAGAAGGGGGCCGACGCCTCGGTCCGCAGGCCCACCCGCTCGGCGAGCTCTCGCGGCTCGGGCGACACGAGCCGCGAGCCGTCGGGGAAGAACACGACGGGCAGGGCGTCGGCCGAGGCGGCGTCGACGAGCGCCGCCGCCTCCTCGTCGCGCTCGACGTCGAGGAACCGGTAGGGGATGAGGCTGCGCGCGAGGAAGTCCTTCACGGCGTGGGTCCCGGGCGACCAGGTCGTCCCGGCCACCCTGATCCCCTCGTAGGGACGGGTGACCGTGGCGCGCCACGAGTCGAGCAGGTCGTCGAGCACCGGATAGAGCTGGTCCTCGGGCGGATCCCACGGCTTCATGAGGTAGTGGTCGAGGCCGACCCGGTTGATGGCGTCGATGGCCGCCTGGGTGTCGGCGTAGGCGGTGAGCAGCACCCGCTTGGCATCCGGCACCACCGGGATCGCGGCGGCCAGCAGCTCGGTGCCCTCCATGCCGGGCATCCGCTGGTCGACGAGGAGCAGGGCCACCGGGGTCCCCCGCCCCGCCAGTTCGGTCAGGGTCTCCATCGCCTCCGCACCCGACGAGGCAACGAGGATCCGGTAGTCGTCGAGATAGCGGTCGCGCAGGTCGCGCGACACGGCGTCGAGCACCTGGGGGTCGTCGTCGACGGAGAGGATGACGGGACGAGCCATGACGATCCGACCTTACCGACCACCGGTCGCGATGTACCGGTGGCGCACGCCCTGCTCGCCGACCTCGACGACGCGTACGCCCGAGGGGTCGTCCCCGAGCGGATAGCCGACCGGACCGCTCGTCACCATCTCGAAGGTGCCGTCGCGTGCGATCCGGTTCCGGTGCCAGTGGCCGGCCAGCATGAGGCCGACACCGTGACGGTGCACCAGGTCGAGGACGGGTCGCCGCCGCTCCGCCGGCAGGTTCCAGTACGTGTCGGGCTCGTCGGCCGACTCGAGGAAGAGCGGATGGTGGCCGACGAGCACGACCCGACGTCCGCGTGAGACGGCGTCGGCCAGCTCCCCGGCGAGGAAGTCCTCCTGGGCGGCGAGCTCACCGGGGACGTGCTCGGGATGGTCGATGAGGGGGGTGTTCAGCGCGACGAAACGCACCGGACCGAGATCGAAGGCGAAGCGATCGGGGCCGAAGGCCGCCCGGTACCGCTCGATGCTGTCGGGGGTGGGCGCGACGGTGTCGTCGGCGATGTCGTGGTTGCCGGGCAGCCAGCGGACGTCGATGTCGGGATCGATCCGGGACGTGACGCGCATGAACGCCTCGTACTGGTCCTCGGCGTTGGGGTCGTCGACCATGTCGCCCCCGATGACCACGGCCTCGGGACGCAGACCGTTCACGACCGCCACCGCCTCCTCGTACCGGCGGACGTCCCACTCGATGCCCTCGGTGTCCGGGACGCTCCACACGCGCAGGTCGCGCTCGGCGTAGTCCGCCACCCCGGCCTCGTCGAGGCCGGAGAACGTCGCGTACATCCCGATCTGCATGTCTGCCAGGAACACGAACCGGATGGGACACCTCCCGGCCCGGGAGGATACGCCCGGCGGGCCCGTCGCCGCCATCACTAGGCTCGGACGACGCCGCAGGAGAGGGGCCGCCGGATGACGTGTCCGAACTGTTCGACGGAGAATCCCGGCTCGGCGAAGTTCTGCATGGCCTGCGGTGCGGCCCTCGCCGTCGTGTGTGCCAGCTGCTCCACGGAGCTCCCCGCCGACGCGTCGTTCTGTTTCAACTGTGGAACCGCCGTGGGCGCGCCCGCCGACCCGGCGGCGCGGCCGGCCGCCGAGGCCGACGAGGGCCTGCGTCGGTTCATCCCGCCCGAGCTCATGACGAAGCTCGAGTACGCGGCGAACACCGGGAGCACGCTCGGGGAGCGCCGCACGGTGACGATGCTGTTCTGCGACGTCCAGGGCTCCACCGAGGCGGCTCGCAGCCTCGATCCCGAGGAGTGGGCCGACATCATGAACGGGGCCTTCGAGCACCTCATCGCCCCCGTCTACCGCTACGAGGGCACGCTGGCGCGCCTGATGGGCGACGCGATCCTGGCGTTCTTCGGAGCCCCCATCGGCCACGAGGACGATCCCGAGCGGGCCGTGCGGGCAGGACTGGAGATCATCGAGGAGATCGAGCCCTATCGGGAGCAGGTCCGACGCGAATGGGGCATCGACTTCGACGTGCGTGTGGGCATCAACACCGGGCTCGTGGTGGTCGGGGCGATCGGCTCGGACCTGCGCGTCGAGTACACCGCCATGGGCGACGCCATCAATCTCGCCGCCAGGATGGAGCAGACCGCCGACCCGGGCACCGTTCGGGTCACCGACGAGACCCGCCGGCTCGTCGATCGGCTCTTCGAGTTCGAAGACCTGGGCGGCGTCGAGGTCAAGGGGCACGCCGAGCCCGTCCCCGCCTTCCGGGTGGTTCGGGCGATCCCCCGCCCCGACGATCTCCGCGGCATCGAAGGGCTGACCGCACCCCTCGTCGGGCGGGACGCCGAGTTGGCGACGCTCGTCGGGGCGATCGAGGACCTTCGCACCACCGGCAAGGGCCGCATCGTGAGCATCGTGGCCGAGGCCGGGCTCGGGAAGTCGCGCCTGGTGCGCGAGGCCCGCGCCGCCCTCGAACGGTCCCCCGAGTGGCACGAGGGTCGATCGCTCTCCTACGAGACGGCCACGCCCCACGCCCCGCTGCGGCGAGTGCTGCGCTCGATCGCCGGCCTCCAGGGCGGTGAGTCGGCCGCCGAGACATGGCGCCGTCTCGAGGACCTCTGCGCCCGCGAGGCGCCGGGCAGGGTGCCCGAGACGGCGCCCTTCCTGGCCTGGCTGCTCTCCACCGACCCGCCGGACGAGCTGAAGCATCGCATCGAGTACCTCGAGCCGCCCCGCCTCCGGAGCGAGGCCTTCCGGGCGTTCGTGGAGATCGTCGAACGGATGGCATCCGGGCGGCCGGTCGTCCTCGGGTTCGAGGACCTCCACTGGGCCGACGAGGCGTCCCTCGAGCTCGTGGCCGAGCTGCTCCCCGTGGTCGAGCGATCGATGCTCGGCCTCGTCCTCCTCTTCCGGCCCCGACACCAGGAGGGCTCGTGGCGGATCCACGAGACGGCCAACCGCGACCTCCCCCACGCCTCGGTGACGATCGAGCTCGACCCGCTGTCGGAGGCCGACACGCGGACGCTCGTGGCCGAGCTCCTCGCCGTCGACGGCCTCACCGACGAGACCCGGCGCGTCATCCTCGACAAGTCCGAGGGCAACCCCTTCTACGTGGAGGAGATCATCCGCTCGATGATCGACCAGGGCGCCGTCGTCCACGAGGAGGGCCGGTGGGTCGCGACCGAGACGGCGGCCGCCTTCTCCGTGCCCGATTCCCTCGGCGCGCTCCTCACCACCCGCCTCGACGCGCTCGACGAGCGGACCCGGCGCACGGCCCAGGCGGCCGCCGTGGTCGGCCGCCGGTTCCGATACGACGAGCTGGCCGCCGCGTCGAGCGACGTGTCGGCCCTCGACGCCGACCTGACCGAGCTCCAGCGCCGGGATCTGGTGCGAGAGGTGACGCGCATCCCGAAGCGGGAGTTCCGCTTCAAGCACGCCCTGACCCAGGAGGCGGCGTACGAGACGATCCTCCTGAAGCGCCGCGTCCAGCTCCATGCCGCCGTCGCCGACTTCCTCGTGACCACCCAGCCCGACCGCGTCACCGACATCGCCGATCATCTCGTCCGGGCCCGCCAGCTCGATCGCGCCCTGCCCTATCTGGTGTCCGCCGGGGAGGAGGCAGCCCGCGCCTACGCGTTGTCGGCCGCCACCGAGCGGCTCGAGATGGCCGCCGACGCCCTCGGCGAGGACGCCGACGCCGATCTGCTCCGCCGGACGCTCGAGACCCTCGGACAGGTTCGGGAGTACCGGTTCGACCTCGCGGGCGCCGCGCAGGCCTACGAGCGGCTTCGGGACGAGGGCATACGCCGGGGCGACGTCGGGATGCGGGTCTCGGGGATGAACAAGCTCGGCCTCATCCGCGGGTTCTTCTTCGACGAGCGCTCCCAGGCCCTGGAGGCGCTCCAGGAGGCCGAGGCCATGGCGCGCGAGGCCGGGGACGGCTCGGGCCTCGTGGAGGCGTGCATGCACCAGTGCTTCCTGCGGACCGGCCATGCGGAGTTCGACCAGGTGGAGTACTACATGGGCGAGGTCATGGAGATCGGGGCAGAGCTGGGCCAGGACGAGCCGACGCTCTTCGGCATGGTCCACCTCGCCAACACGCAGCTGTTCATGACCCGCTACGACGAGGCGCTCGAGGGGGCACTCGAGGCACTGGAGGCCGCCGAGGAGGCGGGGGCCCTCCATTTCGCCGCCGAGCTCCTGACCTTCGCCATCCCCACGTGCCACATGCGCAACGGCGACTTCGCCGAGGCGATGGCGGCCGTCGAACGCGGGATGGAGATCGCCCTCCGCATCGGGCACCGCGCATCCGAGGCCTTCGCCGCCGTGTTCCAGGGCAAGGTGGCCACGGCGCAGGGCCGGCTCGACCAGGCCATGGCGCTGTTCCGCCGCGCCGCGGCAGCGGCTGCCGCCACCGGCGTCCCCTACATGCAGGCGCTCGGCACGTGCGTCACGGGGACGTGTCTCCTCTCGATCGGCGGGCCGTGCACCGACGAGGCCCTGACCCATCACGCGACGACGCTCGAGCTCATGGACCAGCCCACGGGACACACCCTGGGCGCGTGGCTGTGGACCGAGGTCGGGCACTGCGCCCTCGCCGTCGGCAACGTCGCCGAGGCGAAACGGCTGTTCGAACTGGCCCTCACCGAACAGACGGCCCCGATGTGGCTCATGCGGCCCGGCGCGCTCGTCGGCATGATCGAGGTGGCGCTGGCCGAGGGGCGCCTCGAGGACGCCCGCGAGACCCATCAGGAACTCGAGGAGTACGTGACGACGCGGGAGATGCGCGACCAGTACGCGACGATCCCCTTCATGGCGGGTCGGATCGCGGCGGCCGACGGCGACCACCGGACGGCGCTCGCACGGTTCGCGGAGACCGAGGCCATGTTCGAGCACGCAGGCATGCGCCGGATGCACCTCGACGTCCTGCGGGCGAAGGCCGCCTCCCTCGACGCCCTCGGCGAAGCCGACGAGGCCGCGACCGTCCGCGCCGAGATCGACGATCTCGTCCGTGAGATCGGAGAGGGCATGGAGGACCCGGAGCTGCGCGATGCCTTCCTCGACGGCGCCGGCGTACCGGCCGCCGCGACCTGACGCGGAACGGCCCGCCACCTCGGAGGGACGGGCCGTTCCTGGTGCCAACCTGGAGGGAGGGAGGGATTGGCGTGTGTATCCGGTCCAACGACGTTCCGGGGTGCCGTGTTCCGGGTTTCGTCGGCCAGCCGACAGTGATTCCACCACGGCGCATCCGCTACCGTCCCCGCCGTGTCCACCGCCCGCATCACCGCCTCCGCCGAGACCCTCCTCGACACGGTCCTCGCCGAGGGCCACTCGGTGCAGTGGGGCCGGGCGACCGACGGCCGGACCGCCTTCTTCTGGGCCCGCGTCACGCCGCACCGCTCCGCGTCGGTGCGGAACGTCAAGGCCGGTGACACCGACAGTCTCATGGCGAAGGTGGCCGACGTCGCCCGCTCCGACCCGTCGGGCCACGTCGTGGGGTCCTTCGCCGACCCCCTCCGGCACTGCGAGCGCTGCGGAGCCGAGTTGAGCTTCGACGCCGAGTCGCGAGCCGTCTTCGCCTGTGCCCGCGCCGGCACCGAGTCCGGCCACACGGAGATCGTCCCCCTCTAGGGTCCGCCGCCTCCGGCGACGTCGCCCCGCTCCAGGAGGTCCCGGTAGGAGGCCAGGGCGTCGTCGATGGTCAGGACGCGGCGACGGGAACCCCGCAACTCGTCGGGGAAGGCCTCGAGCGGCAGGGTCCCGGCGCGGCTCCGCCGGATGCCGCCCCGCGACGACAGCGTGGACTCGTAGTACCACTCGAACTCGGGGCCGGTGGCGAGATCGGACATCACGACCCGGGGGATGGCCTCGGTGAGGTCGTCCCACCGGACCATGGCCGGGTCGTAGCGGAGATCCCACCGGTCGCACAGGCCCGCCAGCACGGTCTCGGGGTCGTCGCGGAGGCCGCCGTGGTCGACGAGGACGTGATCGATCCCCTCCTCCCGACACAGCGCAAGGAGGTCGAGCCACTCGGCCCACCCGTTCCCGGGGGGGTCGACCTCGTGGACGAGGACGTCGCCCAGGTGGGAGAAGTCGTCGGTCTCGAGCGCCCGACGGAACCGTTCCGCCTGGGCGTCGGGCACGCCTGCCGCGAGCCGCATCCGCAGCAGGATCCGCCACCGGGACGGCCAGGCCCGCCGGGGATCTCGCATCGCGAACGCCACGGGACGCCGGGCCCGGTGGAGGAACCAGCGGGCGATCTCCCGATCCCGGAACTGATAGGCGCTCTCCTGGACCACGTCCTGCGACGTCAGGCGGCCGATCCAGGCCACCACGTCGTCGACGGAGCGGCCCTCCCAGAACATCGGCGCGACCGGCTCGTGGAGGTATCGGGCGAACACGTGGTCGCCGGTCCCGGGCGGGTCCCGGAGCAGCAGGAACAGGGTGGCGAGCAGGGTCGATCCCGTGCGGGGCATGCTGACGACGAGCGGCCCGTCCCAGACCGCACCGTCGAGGAGGCCGTCGAGTCGTTCCACCTCGGCGGGCGGGAGGGGATCGCGGGCCGTCCAGGCGACCGCCTCGACGTCGAACTCCCCCGCCATCGGCTCTCCCTGCTCTGACCCGACGGAGGCTAGGGATCACCGACCGTCAAGGCGAGGCGGTGACGTGCCGATCGACTCCACAGTGCACGTTCACTCGCCCTCCGTGCCCGACGGCGAGGTCGCTCGCCGCGCCGTACGGGCCGTCGCATGGAACTACCTGTCGTGGTTCCTCACGAAGGCGCTCGTCCTCGTGTCCACCATCGTGCTCGCCCGGCTGCTCACCCCGGAGGAGTTCGGGATCGTCGGCTTCGCCACGGTGGCCATCGCCTTCCTCTCGGTGCTCCAGGACCTCGGCCTCGGTCCGGCGCTCATCCAGCGACGCGGCGACGTCACCCGGGCGGCGAGCACGGTGTTCACCGCGAACCTGCTGCTCGGGTCGTTCCTCGCCCTCGTCACGGTCCTCGGAGCCCCCCTCGTCGCAGGATGGTTCGACGAGCCCCAGGTGACGCTGCTCCTCCGCCTGCTGGGTCTCGAGTTCCTCCTCAACGCCCTCGGATCCACCCACATCGCCCTCCTGCAACGCGACCTGGCGTTCTCGCGAAAACTCGTGCCCGACGTGGGACGGGCGGTCGTGCGCGGCGGTGTGGCGATCGCCCTCGCAGCCGCAGGCGCCGGCGCCGTCTCGCTCGTGGCGGGCACCCTCGCCGGCTCGGCGGTCGCCGCGCTGCTGGCGTGGCGCGTCCTGCCGTTCCGTCCCACGATCGAGATCGACCGGAGCCTCCTGCGGCCCCTCGCCGGGTTCGGGGTGCCGCTGCTGGGTGTCGACATCGTCCACGCGCTGGTCGGAAACCTCGACTACCTGGTGGTGGGCACGGTGCTGGGCAGCACGGCACTCGGGCTCTACACGCTCGCCTACCGCCTGCCCGAACTGCTCCTGCTCGGCGTGGTGACGGTGCTCAACAAGGCGGTGTTCCCGGCCTTCGCCGCCGTGCAGGACCGCCCCGAGGCGCTCCGACGCGGCTTCCTCGGGTCGGTGGGGACCGTCCAGATGGTCGTGCTCCCCGTCGGCCTCGGCATGATCGTGGCCGCCGACCCCCTCGTGCGCGTCACGCTCGGGGACCAGTGGCTCGACGTGATCCCGGTGCTGCGGGTCGTTGCCGCCTTCGCGCTCGTGTCGACGACGATGGTGAGCGACGGGGACGTCTACAAGGCCATCGGCCGGCCCGGGCTCCTCGTGCGGTTCGCCGTCGCGAAGCTGGCGCTCCTCGTCCCGGCGCTGCTCGTCGGGGCCCGCCACGGGCTGGTGTGGGTGGCGGCCGCCCACCTGGGCACCGCCGTCGTGGTGAAGGCAGCGCGGGCGGTGGTGGCCGCCCGCCTCATCGGTGTCCGGGTCCGCGACATCGCCCGCGAGTTCGTGGCCTCGGCCCTCGCCGGCACGGCGCTCGTCGCAGTGGCGCTCCCGGTCCTGTCGGTGACGGCCGGGCTGGGTCCGTGGCCGCGACTCCTGGTCGTCGCCGCTGCCGGCGCCACGGCCTACGTCGCCGTGATCGGCCGGTTGGAACGCGACCGCATCGGCGCCCTCCTCGGCCTGCTCCGGCGGAGAATCGTTGACCGTGGGCCCGAGGATGCCGATGGGGAGCAGACGGCGTCCGGAGGACCGACGTGAGCGCGCTGCGCCCCGACCGAAGTGTGATCGCCACCTACGCGGTGGCGGCGGTGACGTTCGTCGTGGTCTTCCTCGCCTTCCCCGGCCACCGTGACGGCCTCCTCGTGGAGGACGGTCCGCTCGAGACCCTCACCGCCGGCGTCTTCGTGATCGCGGCCGGAGTCGGCGTCCTCGCCATCCGCCGCTCCGGGGGCACGGCTCGCCGTGTCGCCTGGACGGTCACCGTCTTCGCCACGCTCGCCTTCCTCGACGAGATCTCCTTCGGCTTCCGACTGTTCGACATCACGCCGCCGCGGATCATGGACATCGACGTCGACAGCCTCCACGACGTCTTCGACCTCGCGGAGCGGGCCGCTGAACGGGCCGGCATCGGCCGCACCGGCCTCGCGGCGCTGACGCTCGCCCTCGCCGGTGTGCTGGTGGCCGTCGTCGTCCGCTCCGGTCGCCTGCCCCAGCTGGTGGCCTGGGTGGGCGACCACCCCGCCGTCGCCTGGATCGGGATCTCCGTCGGACTGCTCGTGACCGCCGTCGGGCTCGACCTCCTCGGGACGACCGACCCCATGCGTCTCGGCGAGGAGCTCCTGGAGCTCGCCGGCGCCAGCGCCGCCGTCCAGGCGGCCCGCCGCCTCCGCAGCCGGACGCCGCTCTCGCTCGTTCCCGCAGATCCCCTCGTCCCGGCGCCATGACCCGGGTCCTCGTCGTCGGCGACTACCGCCAGACCCTCTCGATCGCCCGGTCCCTCGCCCGTCGGGGCGACACCGTGATCGCCGGGCTCGCGGAGGGCCGCCCCTCCAGCGTGCGCCGCAGCCGGGCAGTGTCGACGCACTGGTCCCACCCGCCGCTCCGCGGGGTCGGGTTCGCCGACGCCCTGGAGCGGGCCGTCGACCGCCACCGCCCCGACGTGGTGTTCCCCGTCGGCGACCTGGAGATCGGGTGGTTCGCCGCCCACGACGACGTGGTGTCGATCCCCGTGGCGATGCCGCACGCGCGCATCGTGCGCACCTGTCAGGACAAGCCCGACCTCATCGACCTGGTCCGCCGTCTCGACGTGCCGACGGCGGCGTCGGTGACGGTCGGGGACCTCGCCGGCCTCCGGACCGCGGCCGAGCAGGTCGGCTACCCCGTCTTCGTGAAGCCCTTCGACACGCTGCTGCGCTTCGACGGGCGCAAGGGCCTGGACGCCGCCGATCCCGAGTCGCTGGCCGCCGTCTTCGAGGACTGGCCGGAGGGCCACGACCGCGTCATCGTGCAGCGCTACGTGGCGGGGACCCGCCACAACCTCTACTTCGCGGCCCACCGGGGCGAGCTGCTCGGGATGTCACAGGTCCGCATCGACCGCACCGACACTCCCGACGGCACGGGCCTCGCGGTGGACGGTCGCACCATCCCCCTCGACCCGCGACTCGTCGCCGCGACGGCACGGCTCACGAAGGACCTCAAGTACACGGGCGTGGGGTGCACGCAGTTCCTCGTACGCGAGGACGGCTCCTCGTCGTTCCTCGAACTCAATCCCCGGCTCGGAGCCAACTTCGCCGTCGCCCGGGCGGCGGGACTCGACCTCGCTCCCATGGCGGTCGACCTCGCCCTCGACCGGCCGGTGGAGCCGGTCGCCACCCGCGCCGGCGTCCGCTACGCGTGGAGCCTCGGCGAGCTGGACGGACTCGTCGACGCCCTCGCCGACGGCACCGTGTCGCGTCGGCAGATCCCGGCCCGAATCCTCCGCATGGTCCGCACCGCGGTCGCCGCCGACGTCCACGTGGTGTGGTCGTGGCGGGATCCCGGCCCGGCGTTCGAAGGTCTCTGGCGGCTGACCGGCAGGCGCGTCGTCAACCGTCTCCGTCGTCGTTCCCGCGGTCGTGCCTCCAGCTGACGAGCGGTAGATAGAACCACGCCCACCCCGCCACGAGGGCGATCGCTGCCGCGGGTGCGGCCGCCCAGGCCGCCGTGAAGATCACCGTGACCGCCAGGTACACCGAGGCGGTGAGGGCGATGAGGAACGAAGCGGTGCCGATGTTGGCGAGCCGGGCCGCGACCGCCAGGTGGGACTCGTGCTCTCGCTTGAGACCCGTGACCCGTGCGCGCGCCCGCTGGTGGGCGCTCGGCGAGATGAGCAGCACCGACGCCACCGCCGCCGTGACCAGGGCGACGAAGTACGTCACGGTCTCGAGGTCGGGCAGGTCGGCGAAGCGGGCCTGGAGCGGGAGGGTCAGGAGGAACGCGAAGAGGACCTGCACACCCGGGAGCGTCGTCCTGAGGCCCTCCATCAGCGCGCGGAAGCGCTCGTCGACCTGACCGTCCCTCGCCACGTCCGGCCCGCCGTCGCTCACAGCTCGTCGACCGTCTCCTCGACCTTCCGCGAGAGGCGGACGCCGACGACCACCCCCACGATCACGAGGATGCCGGCGAGGATGAGGAGCCACCAGAGCACGTCGACGAGGATGCCGAGGGTGGCGAGAAGGATGGCGACCAGCAGGATGACGATGAGCGTGCCGATGGGAGCCTCCGGGTGGACGTCGCATGCGTCCTACCCCCCGAACCCGTGGCGCAAACCTCAGGACTTGCCGGAATCCGCGCATACCCTGCGGTCGTGGTTCGCCGCATCCCCTTCCTCGTCGTGCTCGTCCTCGTCCTGGCGGCCTGCGGAGGCGACGAGGCGGTGTCGTCGCGGCGGGATCCCGCCGCCGTCGCTGCGGGTGCCGAACTCTTCCAGGCGAACTGCGCCGAGTGCCACGGCGTCGACCTGACGGGAACGGATACCGGCCCCCCACTCCTGCACCGGTACTACGCCCCCAACCACCACGCCGACGAGGCCTTCCAGCGCGCCGTCCTCGTGGGCGTCGTGGCCCATCATTGGGACTTCGGCCCGATGGAACCGGTGGACGGTCTCGACCGTGCCGACGTGTCGCTGATCATCGAGTACGTGCGGGCGGAACAGGAGGCAGCCGGGATCTTCGAGGACCCCTCGATTCCCTGAGTCCGGGCCGCGTTCGTGTCACGGTCGCGCGGCATGGTGGAAGCATGGAAGCACGGCTCATCATCGAGGCGATCGGCCTCGCCGAGCAGGCCAACGAGGGCGTCGCAGGCATCGTCCGCGAGCCCGCCGAGACCCGACGGCTGCTCGATCTCTACGTCCGTCTGGAACGCCTCGCCGCCTACGGCAAGGCGACGCTCTCGGCCCGGGTGGGCGACGCCACCCGCCTCGCCCGGAGCCAGGGGACGTCGGTGGGGGCGGCGCGCCGGGCGATCGACACCGGCCGAGCCCTCGCCGCCGAGCCCCGGCTCGCCGAGGCGACCCGGCGCGGTGACGTCTCCGTCGACCAGGCGGGCGAGATCGCCGCGGCGGCGTCGGCCGATCCCGGAGCCCTCGACGACCTGCTCGACACCGCGCGCACCGAGTCCTTCCGCACGCTCCGCGACCGTGCCCGCTCCGTTCGATTGCAGGCGGGCGACCGCGAAGCGCTCGCCTCACGGCAGCGCCGGGCCCGCAGGCTCCGCCACTGGATCGGCGACGGGGGCATGGTCCGACTGGACGCCGCCCTGGAGCCGCATGTCGGAGCGGCGGTCGTCTCCCGCATCGAACGCGAGGCGAACCGGATCGCCCGCCGGTCGGAGGAGTCCGAGCCCTTCGAGCGCCACCTCGCCGACGGTCTCGCCGCCTCCGTGTCCGGCGACGACGCCCCTTCGAAGGCGGAGGTCGTGGTGCTCGTCAGCCACGAGGTGGTCGCCCGCGGCTGGTCCGACGTCGAAGAGGACGAACACTGCGCGATCCCGGGCGTCGGGCCGATAGCGCCGTCGATGGCCCGCCGACTCGCCGACGACGCCTTCCTCACCGGGGTCGTGTGCGATGGCACCGACCTCCGCCAGATGAAGCGGTGGACCCGATCCATCCCGGTCGAGGTCCGGCTCGCCCTGCACCTGGGCGAGGCTCCCGGCTTCGCCGGTCCCGCATGCGTGGACTGCGGCAACCGCTTCCGCCTCGAGGTCGACCACGTCGATCCGGTGGCCAACGGCGGTCCGACGTCGCTCCCCAACACCGAACTCCGATGCGAGGCGTGCCACCGGCGCAAGACCCGCGACGACCGCGCCGCAGGGATGCTCGCGGGATCGCCCGCGCCGGCACGAGGTCCGTGAACTCGCGGTCGGCTCCGCCGATCGTGCGAGGGGGATGGACGCAAGCGGCAGACGTCCCCGGTGTCCGGCGGCCGCCGCTGTCATACTCGTCGCATGAGCGACGTACTGATCACCACAGCCGACGGGGTGGCGACGATCACCCTTGACCGCCCGGAGCGCCGAAACGCCCTCTCGCTCGAGTTCATGAACGAACTCATCGGGACGCTGAAGGGCTTGGACGACTCCGCCGAGGTGGTGGTGATCGCCGGCAACGGACCGGCGTTCTCCGCCGGACACGACCTGAACGAGATCGTCGGCGGCGAACCCGCGTTCTTCGCCGAGCTCTTCGCGGTGTGCACCGAGCTCATGCAGACGATCCACCGCATCCCCCAACCCGTCATCGCCCGGGTGCACGGCATCGCCACGGCCGCCGGCTGTCAGCTCGTCGCATCGTGCGATCTCGCCGTCGCGGCCGACACCGCCGTGTTCGCCACCCCCGGCGTGAAGATCGGACTGTTCTGCTCGACCCCGATGGTGCCGATCAGCCGGGCCGTCGGCCGCAAACGCGCCATGCAGATGCTGCTCACGGGCGAGCCCATCGACGCCTCGACCGCCGAGCAGTGGGGCCTCATCAACGCAGCGGTTCCGGCCGACCAGCTCGACGACCACCTCGACACCCTCATCGCCCAGATCCAGCGGTTCAGCCCCACGGTGATCGGCATCGGCAAGGAGACGTTCTACTCCCAGATCGACCTCGAGGAGGACGAGGCCTACGACCTCACGAAGACGGTCATGGCCGAGAACGCCGCACACGCCGACGCCCAGGAGGGCATGTCGGCCTTCCTCGAGAAGCGATCGCCGAACTGGCAGCGATGAGCAAGGTCTCGATCACCGAACTGACGCCCGCCCTCCTCCTGGAGCGCTCCGCCGACGTCTTCGGCGACAAGACCGCCATCGTCTATGGCGACCGATCGCTCACGTACGAGGAGTTCCGCACCGGGACCGTCCGAACGGCCCGGGCGTTCATGGCGTCGGGCATCACCGAGGGCGATCGGGTCGGGTATCTCCTGCCGAACCTCCCCGAGATGCTCATCGCCCACTTCGCGGTCCCCCTCATCCCTGCGGTGCTGGTGCCGATCAACATCCGCCTGTCCGGCCCCGAGATCGAGTACATCCTCGACCACTCGGGGGCCTCGATGCTCGTCGTCGACTCCGCCCTGTATCCCGTGGTCGCCTCCCACCTCGACGCCGTCCCCGGCCTCCGCGAGACGGTGGTCGTGCACGACCCGGCCTCAGGTGCCGAACCGGTGGAGGGTCACGCGACGTTCGAGGACTTCCTCGCCCGCGGCACCGACGAGCCGCTCCCCTTCACGGTCGACGACGAGGAGCGGACCATCTCCATCAACTACACGTCGGGCACGACCGGCAAGCCCAAGGGCGTCATGTACAGCCACCGCGGCGGCTACCTGAACGCCCTCGCCGAGGTGATCCACTCCAACCACGTCCCCGAGTCGGTCTACCTGTGGACC
>JAWVYO010000039.1:0-20359 GCA_033722675.1 Acidimicrobiia bacterium
ATGGCCTTCCACCCCGACTACGCGTCGAACGGGCGACTGTACGTCTACTTCACCGACCGTGAGCTCGACTCCCGGGTCGTCGAGTACACGACGTCCGGACTCGACGCCGCGCAGGTGGACCGATCCACCGCCCGGGAGATCTTCGAGATCGACCAGCCGCCCGACTCGATCCGCCACCGGGCCGGCATGCTCGAGTTCGGGCCCGACGGCTTCCTCTACATCGCGTTCGGCGACGGCGGCCTCGGAGGCGCCGAGGCGCAGATCCTCGACGACCCGCACGGCTCGGTGCTCCGCGTCGACGTGGATGCCGGCGATCCCTACGCCATCCCGGCGACGAACCCCTTCGCCGACGGCGGCGGCGACCCGCGCATCTTCGCCTGGGGCCTGCGGAATCCGTGGCGGATCACCATCGATCCCGCCACGAACCTCCTCTACATCGGCGACGTGGGCCAGGCCGACTGGGAGGAGATCAACGTGATCCCCATCGACGAGCCGGGCCACGACTTCGGCTGGCCCGCCCTCGAGGCCGACACGACCTTCCTCGGGGGCGCCGAGGGCGACGAGACGCCGCCTGTCAGCGCCTACCGCCACGTGGACGGCGCCTGCTCCATCACCGGCGGCTACGTGTACCGGGGCGCCCGGATCCCCGAACTGCAGGGGCACTACTTCTACAGCGACTGGTGCGCCGGATGGATCCGGTCCCTCCGCTACGACGGGGACACCGTGACCGACGAGCAGCAATGGCCGGGCGACCTCGAGCGCGTCGGGCAGGTCTCGTCCTTCGGGCTCGACGGCGACGGCGAGCTCCTCATCGTCACCTCCGAGGGCGGCATCTTCCGGATGGTCCCGGTTCGCTGACGGGGTTGGTCCGGACCCACCGATACGGTGGCGGCCATGACGAACCGACTGGCCGACGAGACCTCCCCGTACCTCCTCCAGCACGCCGACAACCCCGTGGCCTGGTACCCGTGGGGCCCCGAGGCGTTCGAGGCGGCCCGGTCCGACGACAAGCCCGTCCTGCTCTCCGTCGGCTACTCCTCCTGCCACTGGTGCCACGTGATGGCCCACGAGTCCTTCGAGGACCCCGACACCGCCGCCGTCATGAACGACCTGTTCGTGAACGTGAAGGTCGACCGCGAGGAACGGCCCGACGTCGACGCCATCTACATGGAGGCCGTCCAGGCGATGACCGGACGGGGAGGCTGGCCGATGACCGTCTTCCTCACCCCCGACGCCGAGCCCTTCTACGCCGGCACCTACTTCCCGAAGGAGGACCGCCACGGCCACCCCTCGTTCCGAAAGGTCATGACGGCGGTGGCCGAGGCGTGGCACGAGCGTCGCGGCGAGGTGGCCGAGCAGGCGGGACGCCTCGCGGCGTCGGTGGGCGGAAAGATCCCCGCCGCCGACACCCTCCCGGGTGACGGCGCCCTGGTCCAGGCCTATCGGCGGATCGTCGGCGACGCCGACGCCACGTTCGGCGGGTTCGGCGGCGCTCCGAAGTTCCCCCAGCAGCCGGTCCTCGAGTACCTCCTCCGCATCACGGGCGAGGAGTGGGCGCCCGACGCCGGCGGCGTCCTGCGCGAGGCGCTGTCGGCCATGGCCGCCGGCGGCATCCGCGACCACGTCGGCGGCGGATTCTGCCGGTACGCCGTCGACCGGCGATGGGAGATCCCCCACTTCGAGAAGATGCTCTACGACAACGCACAGCTCGCCCGGCTGTACCTGTGGGCCTGGCGCGAGCTCGGCGTCGACGCCTTCCGCACCGTGGCGATCGACACGATCGAATACGTGCTGCGGGACCTCACCGGCGACCACGGGGGCTTCCTGTCGGCCGAGGACGCCGACTCCGAGGGCGAGGAGGGCCGCTTCTACGTGTGGTCGCGCGACGAGTTCCTCGAGGTCGCCGGTCCCGAGGACGGGCCTCCGATCGCCGACCTGTTCGGGGTGACCGAGGCCGGCAACTTCGAAGGCGCCAACCACCTGCGGATCGCGAGGACGGTCGACGACGTGGCCGCCGACCACGACATGACCCCGGCCGAGGTGCGCGACGCCCTCGCCCGGGTGCGCCATGCCCTCTTCGAGCGTCGGGAGGATCGCGTCCGGCCCGGATTGGACGACAAGGTCGTGACCGCCTGGAACGGGCTCATGCTGCGGGCGCTGGCCGAGGCCGGCGCCGCCCTCGACGAGCCGACGTATCTCGACGCCGCACGACGTAACGCCCGATTCGTCACCACGGAGCTGCGCGACGACGAGGGCCGGCTGCTGCGGTCCTGGGGCAAGGGACGGACCTCGGGGCGCGGGTTCCTCGACGACCACGGCGCCTACGCCCTCGGCCTGCTCGCCCTCTACGCGGCGACCGGCGAGACCGAATGGTTCGTCGCCGCCCGGGACCTCGTCGAGACCGCCCTGGACCGGTTCGCCGACCCCGACGGCGGGTTCTTCCGCACCGCCGACGACGCCGAGGAGCTCATCACCCGACCCCGCGACGTCATGGACAACCCCTCGCCGTCGGGCACCTCGCTCGTCGGCGAGGCGGCCTTCCTCCTCGGCCTCTACACCGGCGAGGCCCGGTTCTCCGACGCCGCCGAGGAAGCGGTGCGGGCGGGGGGCGTCGTCGTGGAACGCTACCCCCAGGCCGCCGGGCACCTCCTCGGCGTCCTGTGGGCGATGCGCTCGGAGCCGAAGGAGCTGGCTGTCGTCGGACCCCGGGCGCACGACCTGGCCGCCGTCGCCTGGGAGCGGTACCGACCCGAGGTGGCCGTGGCCGTGTCGACGGACGGGTCCGGCACCGACGTCGTGCCGCTGCTGGCCGACCGACACCGCGACGGCGAGACGCTCGCCTTCGTCTGCGAGGGATTCGCCTGCCTCGCCCCGGTCTCGGAGCCCGAGACGCTGCGGGCGCAGCTCAGCTAACGAACGGGCAGGCCCAGTCCCCGGGCGATGACGAGGCGCTGGATCTCACTCGTGCCCTCGCCGATCTCGAGCACCTTCGCGTCGCGATACAGGCGTGACACGAACGTCTCGTCGATGTAGCCGGCGCCGCCGAACACCTGGACTGCCTCGCGGGTGGCGGTCACCGCCGCCTCGGTGGCGAAGAGCTTGGCGTGGGCCGCCTGCTGCTTGAAGGGCATCCCCTGCTCCTTCAGCCAGGCCGCCTTGTAGGTGAGCAGGCGGGCCGCTTCGAGGGCGACCTCCATGTCGGCCACCTTGAACGCCACGCCCTGGTACCCGCCGATGGGACGACCGAAGGCCTCCCGGTCCTTGGCGTACTGCGCCGACTCCTCGAGGCAGGCCTGCAGCACGCCGACGGCCATCGCCGCGATCGCGACGCGCCCGTCGTCGAGGGTGGCGAGGAACTGGTGGTAGCCGCGGCCCCGATCGCCGAGGAGATTGCCCTTCGGGACCCGGCAGTCGCTGAAGACGATCGGATGGGTGTCCGACGCGTGCCAGCCCATCTTCCGGTACGCCGGCTCGACGGTCATGCCCGGCGTCCCCGCCGGCACGATGATGGCCGACACCTCGTCGTCACCGGTCCGCGCGGTCACGGTCACGAGCGACGTCATCTCCGTGCCGCAGTTCGTGATGAACGCCTTCTCGCCGTTGATCACCCACTCGTCGCCGTCGAGCACGGCGGTCGTCCGGGTGGACTTCGCGTCGGATCCTCCGTCGGGCTCGGTGAGACCGAAGGCGGCGAGGGTCCGGCCGGCGACGAGGTCGGGGAGCCAGCGGTCCTTCTGCGCCTCGGTGCCGAACTCGTGGATGGGGTTCGTGCCGAGGCCGACGCCGGCCTCGAGCGTGATGGCCATCGACGAGTCGACCCGGGCGATCTCCTCGATGGCGATGCAGAGCGTCAGGAAGTCGGCATCGGACCCTCCGTAGGCCTCGTCGAAGGGCAGGCCGAACAGACCCAGCGCACCCATCTTCCGAACCGTGTCCAGGGGGAACGTGTGATCGCGATCCCACTCGGCGGCATGGGGTCGGATCTCGGCCTCGGCGAACTCGCGCACGACCTTTCGGAACGCCTCGTGCTCCTCGGATGGGCGAAAGTCCACCGCAGGACTCCTCTCGTCGGACCGAAGGCTATCGGGCCGGCGGAGTCTGCGACGCGTACCCTCCGGACATGGAACCGACCGAGTACCTCGCCCACGACGCCATCGGCCTCGCGCACCTCGTCCGCGACGGCGCCGCCCACCCCACGGAGCTGGTGGACGCCGCCATCGACCGCATCCGGGAGCACGACGGCCGCCTCAACGCGGTCGTCCACGAACGGTTCGAACGAGCCCGGGAGGAGGCCGCCGCGGACCTTCCCGACGGTCCGCTCCGCGGCGTCCCGTTCCTCCTCAAGAACCTCGGCACCGAGATGGCCGGCGAGGTCATCGACTCGGGGAGCCGCTCGCTCGAGGGCCACGTCCCCCGGCGCGACGCCGAACTGGTGGCGCGCTATCGCGCCGCGGGCCTCGTCGTCCTCGGCCGGACGAACGCCTCGGAGTTCGGGCTGCAGCCGACGACCGAACCCGAACTCCACGGCCCGACTCGCAACCCCTGGGACACGACGCTGTCACCGGGGGGATCGAGCGGAGGCTCCGGAGCGGCCGTGGCCGCGGGCTACGCGCCCGCTGCGCAGGGCGGGGACGGCGGCGGCTCCATCCGGATCCCGGCTTCGGCGTGCGGGCTCTTCGGTCTCATGCCGTCGCGGGGCCGCATGCCGCTGGGGCCGGACCGCGCCGAGAGCTGGATGGGGTTGACGCGAGAGCACGTCCTCACGCGGTCGGTCCGCGACTCCGCCGCGTTCCTCGACGCGACCCACGGGCCGGACCCGGGTGCCCCCTACGTCGCACCCCCGCCGCTGCGGCCCTTCGCCGACGAGGTGGGCGCCGATCCCGGACGGGTGCGGATCGCCGTGTCCACCCGGCCGCTGCTCGGCGACGAGATCGACGGCCACGCCGTGGACGCCGTTCGCGACGCCGCCGACCTCCTGTCCGACCTCGGGCACGACGTGGTCGAAGCCGAGCCCGGTCTCGATCGCGACGCCCTCGTGGGCGCCTTCGTGACCGTGGTGACCGCATCGCTCGCGGCACAGCTCGACGAGGCCGCCGCCCGTACCGGGCGCGACGTGGGCGCCGGCGACGTCGAGGAGGCGACGTGGATCGCCGCCCTCATCGGACGCAAGGCGCCAGCGGCCGACCTCGTGACCGCGCTCGAGACCACCCGCTCCGCCGCCCGCACCATGGCGGCCTTCCACGATCACCACGACCTCTTCGTGACCTCGACGACCGTCGGCGCACCGCTGCCCCTGGGAGCCCTCGACCTCGGTCGCGCCGAGGAGGCCGCCATGGGGGTGGTGCGGCGCATGCCGCTGCGACCCGTACTCCGCATGGTCGTCGACCAGCTGGCCGGGACCTTCCTCGACCCGATCCCGAACACCCCGCTCTTCAACATGACCGGCCAGCCGGCCGCGTCGGTGCCGCTCCACTGGACGGCGGGCGGCCTGCCCGTGGGCGTCCAGGTGGCGGCCCGCTACGGCGACGAGGCCGCGATCCTGCGGGTCGCCGCGCAGCTGGAGGCCGCCCGGCCGTGGTTCGACCGGCGACCACCGACGCCCTAGCCCAGGGACTCGTCCTGGGCCTCGGCCTTGGCGATCAATGACCGCCGGTACTCCTCCAGCGCCCCGGTGAGGGCCGGATCGCCGGCAGCGAGGATCCGGACCGCCAGCACGCCGGCATTCACCGCCCCGTCGACGGCCACGGTGGCCACGGGGACACCCGCGGGCATCTGGGCGATCGACAGGAGGGCGTCGAGGCCCGACAGCTTGGTGATCCCCACCGGCACCCCGATGACGGGGAGCGTCGTCACCGACGCGAGCATGCCGGGCTGGTGGGCGGCGCCACCGGCGCCGGCGACGATCACCCGCAGTCCCCGCCCTGCCGCCTCCCGGCCGTACGCCAGCATCGCGTCGGGCGTCCGATGGGCCGAGACCACGCGCACCTCGTGGGGCACGCCGAAATCGTCCAGCACCGCTGCGGCGGGGCGCATCGTGTCGAGGTCCGAGCTCGACCCCATCACGACTCCCACGAGCGGCTGTCCGTCGGTCATGGCCCGTCTCCCGGTGCGGCGATCGACCCCATTGCAGCAGCTACGGCTCGCGCCCGCGAAACCGCCGCCGGCACGTCGGCGGCCACGGCCGTGACGTGGCCCACCTTGCGACCCCGCCGCGGGGTCTTGTCGTAGAGGTGGATCCGCGCGTCGCCGGCGGCCAGGCCGGCGGGCACGAGGTCGCGAGGATCGTCGCCGTCCGATCCGGTGATGAGGTTGACCATCCCCGCTGCCGGCACGATCGCCTCGGTCGGACCCAGCGGCCAGTCGAGGACTGCCCGGAGGTGGTTCTCGAACTGGGAACAAGCCGTGCCGTCGATGGTCCAGTGACCGCTGTTGTGGGTCCGCGGGGCCACCTCGTTGAGGAGGACGCGTCCACCGGCCACGAACAGCTCGACGGCGAAGGCCCCGAAGGCGTCGGCGGCGTCGGCGACACCGGTCGCCAGCCGGACCGCCTCCTCGGCGACGTGGCCGGCGACCCCGGCGGGGAAGGCGACCTCGTGGCAGATGCCCTCCACCTGGGTCGTCCGGACCACCGGGTAGGTGGCCGTGGCCGACGGCGAACGCACCACCACGACGGCGAGCTCGAAATCGAGGTCGAGGAGGGGCTCCACGACGGCCGCCACGCCGGGAGCGAGGGCGTCCATGAGGACGGTGGCTCGCTCGGGGCCGTCGGCGACGTTGACGCCCCGCCCGTCGTACCCGCCGCGGACCGCCTTCACGACGACCGGCCACCCGTGCCGCTCCCCGAAGGCGATCGCTCCGGACGCGTCGGTGACGACGTCGTGGGGCGGGAGGGGGAACCGATCGGCGAGCCGCCGCCGCAGTCGCCCCTTGTCGGACAACTCCAGGGCGGTGGAACCGGGACGGACGACGACGCCCTCGCCCTCGAGGCGACGAACGACGTCGAGGGGCACCAGCTCGTGGTCGAAGGTGAGCACGTCACACCCGGAGGCGAAGCGGAGGAGCACGTCCGCGTCGGTGATGTCGCCGCGCTCGGTGGGCGCCACGGGGGCGGCGCCCTCGTCGCCCTCGCCGGCGAGTACGCGCAGCTCGATGCCGAGAGGCCCGGCGGCCTGGGCCGTCATCCGGGCCAACTGGCCGCCGCCGACCACGCCGACGATCGCAGAGGGATGGAGCGCGTGACCGGGCATCGGGAGCGGGACCCTACCAGCGGACCCCGCGTCGTACGATGGCCGGGTGACCCGTGTCCTCGCCATCGCCGACGAGATCGACCGTGGCCTCACGGTGGCCAGACTCAAGGAGATCGACCCCGACCTCGTGGTGTCCTGCGGTGACCTGCCGGCCGACCACCTCGAGTTCGTGGCGAGCGCCACGAACCGTCCGGTCCTGCTGGTGCCCGGCAACCACGACCCCGACCTGAGCCCGGCCCGGGACCCCTACCTCCGCTCGGCCGCGCGGGGCGGCGCCGCCACCGCCGTCGGGGTGCCGTCGTTCGAGGACATCTGGGGCGACGAGTCCCGGCCCGAGCCCCTCGGCTGCGAGAACGTCGACGATCGGGTCGTCGAGGCCGCCGGACTGCGGGTCGCCGGCCTGGGCGGATCCATCAGGTACCGGCCCGGACCGAACCAGTACACCCAGCGAGAGATGCGACGCCGCGTCCGTCGTCTGGTCCGCCGGGCGCGGCGGGGCCGCCGGGCGGCGGAACGGGCGGTCGATCTGCTGATCACCCACTCCCCGCCCCTCGATCTGGGTGACGGCCCCGACGGACCGCACCGCGGGTTCGCCGCCCTCCACGACGCCGTCGAGCGGCTGAATCCCCGGTTCCTCCTGCACGGGCACGTCCACCCGCACGGTTTCGACAAGCCCGACCGCCGCCTCGGCGACACCGAGGTGGTGAACGTGATCCCCCACCGCGTCCTGGAGGTGTGACATGACCTGGGATCGGCTCCCGCCGATGTCGACGTATCCGAAAGCCCACCGCAAGGAGCTGTACCGGCGCCTGTCTCGGGTGATCAGGGGCGACGACGAGGATCTGCTCGTCCCCTTCGAGGAGGTGCGCGAACGGCTCGGGCTGTGGCAGCAGTCCTACGGCGGCGTCCGTACGATCCGCGTCGACGACATCGTCGGCACGGCGGCCCGATCGTCGGACTTCACCGAGGACTGGCTCCCCAAGGGCGACCACATCCGTCGTCGGTGGGAGGGGCTCGAGCGGGCGTTCCCCGACGGGGACTTCCCGCCGATCCAGGTCTACGAGGTGAATGGCGGCTTCTACGTCATCGACGGCCATCACCGGGTGGCGGTCGCCAAGCAGCGGGGGATCGAGTTCCTCGACGCCGAGGTCACCGAGATCCACACCGATCTCGAGATCACCCCGGACATGGACTTCCGGTCGCTCCTCCACCTCCAGCAACACCGGGCCTTCATGGACCAGAGCGGCCTCCGGCTCGTCCGCCCGAAGGCCGAGATCACCGTCACCCAGCCCGTCGGCTACCGCCAGCTCCTCGAGCACGTCCGGATCCACGGGTACCACCTGATGATGGAGCGCGGGGAGGTGCTGTCGCGCGAGGCCGTCGCCGCCGACTGGTACGACCGCACGTTCGAGCCGACGGCCGCCGCGATCCGGCACCAGGGCCTCGACGAGCTGATGGACGACCGCACCGTCGCGGACATCTTCCTGTGGATCCATCAGCGGCGGCGCCTGCTCCTGGTCGAGGACGACCGGACCTCCTACGAGGACGTCGTGCGGTCCGAGGCATCGGCGAAGAAGGCGAAGTCGCTGCCGGGCCGGACGAAGTCGGTCATGGAGCGCGTCGAACGCGCCGTGGAGGACGTCGTCGATCGGATCGCCGGCCCCGACGATTGACTCAGGCCGGGGCGACGGACCGGCTTCGCCGGACCGTCCAGAGGCCGCCCCAGGTCAGGAGCAGCCCCGCGCCGAGGAGGACCGCGCCGAGCACGAGCATCCGACGGGCGTGCTCCAGGCCCGCCGTCATGGCCTCGCTCGCGCCGGCGATGAGCGTGCTCGCCTCGTCCTGGGGCTCGCGGTCCTCGATGAGCGATCGGGCGGCGGTGAGCTCGTCCCGGACCTCGGGGATGGGACCGGCGAGGGGCTCGGGCTCGATGTACTCGCGGGCCTCGTCGCCGACGAGGGGCTCGAGGAGCTCGGAGAGGATCAGATCGCCCTCGGTCGGGGCGAACTCGTCGGTCGTCCCGCCGCCGAGTGGCGCTGCGGTCGCTTCGGGCACCACGGCGGCGATCGACGCGTCGACGGCGCCGACGTAGCGGAAGCCCCGCATCGGGTTGATGTTGATACCCCGCATCTCGATCTCGAAGTGCAGGTGCGGGCCTGCACTGTTTCCGGTGTTGCCCACCCAGCCGATGTGGTCGCCCGCCTTCACCGTGTCGCCGACGCGCACCGGGAGCCGCCCCGTCGCCATGTGGAAGTACTTCGACTCCCAGCCGTTGCCATGGTCGAGGATCACGCCGTAGCCGGCGCCCCTGGAGATCCAGCCGGTGTCGGTGACCGTGCCGTCGGCGGTGGCGACGATCGGTGTCCACATCGGGGCCGTCATGTCGATACCGGCGTGGCGGCGGGAACATCCGTCGCGGCAGACGCCGAAGACCGACGTGACGCGATAGCCGGGCGTCGGGTACTGGAGGATGACGGTGTCGAACCCGAATCCGTCGCCGTCGCCCTCGTCGATCGTGGCCGCCTCCAGCGCCGCCTCCGCCGCGGCCCGCGCCTCGGTCTGACGCTCGGCCAGCGTGGCGAACACCTCTTGCGCCGACGCACTCGCCTGGAAGGGGATCCCGATGTCGGTCAGCCCGGCGATGGTCAGGTCGAGGCGGGTCCCGAGCTCCTCGAGCGAGGGCAGGAGCGCCTCGAAGTCCGTTCCGCGCCGGCTCGTCAGGAGGACGAGGTCCGAGACGACGCTGTCGAGGCCGATGAGCCCCTCGGTGAGCCCCTCGAGCCGCGCCTCGGCGTCCGCGACCTTCTCGGCGGAGGCGTCGATCCGCCCGACGGCCACCGACCGGCTGCCCGAGATCGCTCCGACGGCCGCACGCGCCGAGGCCAGCTGCTCGCCGGCCGCCTCAGCCGCCCGGTCCGCCTCGAAGGGCCCCTCCAGGGCGACACCGACACCCGATGCGGAGACGACGAGGCCGAGGACGACGACGAGCCAGCCGACGCCTGCGACGACGCGCCGCCGCCAGGGGTGGCTGCCCGCAGGGTCGGCGGCGACGACCTCCCGCTCCACCTGCGCCGCGATCTCCTCGATGTCGTCGACGAGTTCGGTGGGAACGGCCAGCTCGTCGGTGCTGTACTCGGCCGTGCCGTCGGGAGTGGTCTCCGGGAGGTCGCCGGGCGCGAACAGGCTCACCGGCTCGGTCGGATCGACCCTCCGGAACTCGAGATCGGGAAGCTCGTCGTCGAGCACGTCGAAGGGCGACGCCGCCGCCTCCTGCGGTGGCGCCTCGGTGATCGGCTCCGGCCGGGGCGACGACGAGGGTGGCGGACCGTAGGGACGGGGAGGCATCCAGCGGCGGCCCGATCGGGGGCGTTCCGGCCGCGGCGGAGCGTGCCGGGGTCGCGGTGGCTCGACGGCGGGCGGATCGAAGACCGGGCGGGGGGGTGTGTCGACGCGGTCCTCCGGAGCGGGGGGCGCGGACGCGCCGGATCCGGCCGGCGACCCGCCGCCGGCCGCATCGAGCGGTTCGGCGTCGATCGTGATCGTCAGCCAGGTATCGGTCTCGGTGGCACCGCCCTGCGGCGGCCCGTCTCTCTGCACGGGCGGATCTCACTCCCCGTGGCACTACCCTGAGTAGCGATCATAGCCACACAGGGCATGAGGACGCCAACGCGTGGCCAGAACGACCACCCTTCGTCGTCAGAGCACGGGGCCGAGGAGCTCGGCCAGCGACGGGCCGTCGACGATCTCCAGGTCGTACCGGACCCGAACGGCCGGGAGGTCGAGGTCGAGCACCTTCATGAGGTCGACCGGGGTGCCCACCACGACCACGTCGGGGTCCGCGGCCAGGATCGTCTCGCGCAGCTCCCGACGCTGCTCGTCGCCGTAGCCCATCGCGGGGAGGACCTCGGTGATGTGGCCGTACCGCTCGAACACCGCGACGAGGGACCCCACCGCATGGGGGCGCGGGTCGACGAAGGCGGCCACGCCGTGGCGGCGAGCGGCCACGGAGCCGGCGCCGTAGGGCATCTCGCCGTGGGTGATCGTCGGCCCGTCCTCCACCACCAGGACCCGGGCACCCTCGAGGTCCTCCGGACGATCGACCGACACCGGCGAGGCCGCCTCGACGACCGTGGCGTCGGGGTTGACGGAGGCGATCGTCGCCCGGAGCGCGGCGAGGTCGTCGGGGTCGGCGGTCCGGACCTTGTTGACGAGGATCACGCCGGCGCGCCGGAGGTTGGCCTCACCGGGCCAGTACGCGGTCTCGTGTCCCGCCCGATGCGGATCGACCACGCACACGTCGATGTCGGGCCGCACGAAGGGCGTGTCGTTGTTGCCGCCGTCCCAGACGATGACGTCCGCCTCCGCCTCGGCCTCCCGGAGGATCGCCTCGTAGTCCACCCCGGCGAAGATCACGGAGCCTTCGGCGATGTAGGGCTCGTACTCCTCCCGCTCCTCGATGGTCACGTCGGCGGCGTCGAGGTCCTCGGAGGTGGCGAATCGCTGGACGCGCTGACGCACGAGGTCCCCGTACGGCATCGGATGCCTGATCGCTGCCACCCGCCGCCCCGCCTCGGCCAGCACACGTCGAATCGCCCGACTCGTCTGACTCTTGCCCGCCCCCGTGCGGGAAGCCGTCACCGACACGACGGGGCGGGCCGACTCCAGCATCGACGCGCCACCCGGCAGCTCGAAGCCGGCGCCGGCGGCGGCGGCGCGAGCCGCCAGGTGCATCACGTGCTCGTGCGACACGTCGCTGTAGGCGAACACTGCCGCATCGACCCCGTGATCGGCCACGAGCGACTCCAGGCGCTCCTCGGGCACGATCGGGATCCCCCCCGGATACCGGGGACCGGCCAGCTCCGGCGGATACCGCCGGTCGTCGATGTCGGGGATCTGGGTGGCGGTGAAGGCGACGACCTCGACACCGGGGTCGTCGCGAAAGCGGACGTTGAACTCGTGGAAGTCCCGACCCGCTGCTCCGAGGATCACGATGCGCCGGGGTTGGGGGTTCACGTGTGGGCACTCCCTTCAGGACTCGCTCCCGAACGGTATCGGACGGGGGCGGGATGGGGAGGGGCGATCGGCCCGGATGGATGCGTTCCGGACGCCTAACCCTCGAAGCCGACGACCGGACCGGCGAGGCTGGCCAGTGCCCCCTCGATCCCGGCGCCCCTGGTGATCGGTTCGCCCGCCAGGATGTCCACGAGGACGAACTCCTCCACGGCACGCGAGGAGGCAGTGACCGCCACCGCGTCGGCGCCGAGGAACCCGTCCCACGGGCGTCCCTGGAAGATCGGACGGTTCGGCAGCTCGCGGGGCGACCGGAGCGGACTCCCCGACAGACACCGGGCGGCCGGTGCGCCCTGGGGGTCGATGAGCACGGCCGTGCCCCGCTGCAGCACCGACTGGCGGTGGAGGATCGTCCCGTTGCGCCAGCCGTGGTTGGTCACGAGCGTGTCGTCCAGGAGCACCACCGGCGTGAGGCTAGCGAGGTACCCGCTCAGCTCCTCGAACGGGACGTCGTGGACCGCCGCCCACCCGCGCCCCACCCGCGGATTGGCGCCCAGCGCAGCAGCGAGTCGGTCGAGGTCGCACACCTCGCCGTTCGGCGCGGCGCCGTACACCCCCGGGTTGGAGCCGACCCGCACCGGGCTGTTGAGCGCGGTGTCGGCACCGAGACACGGTCCGTGGGGGTCCCAACCGATGCCGCTCACCGACGCACCGTCCTCGGGGTCCACCGCCAGCCCCTGGGCCAGGGCCATGGTGCGTTCGGGACCGGGCTCGACGCACACGGCCGACCCGTCCCGAGCGACGAGCGTGAACCGGCGGTCGTCGTCGCGACGGTCCCCGTCGAGGTCCTCGAGACCCTCGATGGCGGCGTCCGCCCCGACGTGGTCCTGCACCGTGCGGCGGATCTCCCCCACGGCGAGGTTGCCGGTGGGTCCCCGGACCGCGGCAAGTTCCCAGGCGAGGCCGTCGACCATGATCCGATCGGCGAGCGAGTTGCGCCCGTGGGGGCTCTCCAGCGCCGAGGCGCTGGTGGGCGGCAACGCGAGCAGGTCGAGATCGAGTCCGAAGTCGACTGCCACGGGGGCGGTGAACGGGTCCGGACCGATCGTGCCGGCCGGTTCGATCATCACCGTCCCGGGCCCGAACGCGGGCTCGAAGTCGATGGGGTCGGGGCCGACGCCACCGTCGCCGCGCAGCATGAGCATGAGCCCGCCTCCGAGCGCGAGCAGGAGCATCAGCGTGCTCACACTGCGCATGAAGCGCAGGAATGCCGGGGACGGCACTCGTCTCTTCTCCTCGTCAGACAGCCCGGTCCGAGCCACGTGGTGTGGCCGGACACCACTGACAGTAGTCAGCCGAGTGGCCCTGCGAAAGCGACTTCTCGGCCCGTGGCTACCGTCGCCGGGTGACCCGACTCACCGCCCTCACCGGCGTCATCGGCATCTCGTTCGCTGCGATCTTCGTGCGACTCGCCGACGCGTCCCCGACGACGGTCACGTTCTTCCGCCTCGTCTATGCCCTCCCGTTCCTCGCCGTGATCGTGGCCATGTCCCCCACCACCGACGATCGGCCCCTGCGGGCCAGGGCGATCGCCTTCGCAGCCGGGTTCGTGTTCACCGTGGACCTGACGATGTGGCATGCGAGCATCGGAATGATCGGCGCCGGCCTCGCCACCGTCCTCGTGAACGTGCAGGTCGTCGTGGTGGCGATGATCTCGTGGCTCGTCGCCCGGGAGCGGCCGACACCGGTCGCCGCCGCGACGATCCCCGTCATCCTCGGTGGAATCGTGCTGATCGCGGGCGTCGGCGAGGCTCCGACGACCGACGACCCCCTCACCGGGACCCTGCTGGGCGTCGGGGCGGCGGTCGCCTACGGGTCGTTCATCGTGCTGCTGCGAACGGCGAACCGCCTCGGGACCGCCCATCCCGCCGCCCCCCTCCTCGACGCGACCCTCGGTGGAGCCATCGCGGCGCTCGCCTGGTCCTTCGTCGAGACGGACTTCGCCTTCGCGCCGTCCTGGCCGTCCCACGGGTGGCTCCTGCTCCTCGCGATCGTTGGCCAGACCGTCGGGTGGCTGCTGCTCAGCCGGGCCCTCCCCCGGCTGCCGGCGCTCGAGACGTCGCTCCTGATCCTCGTCCAGCCCGCCGCCACGCTGCTGTGGGCCCGACTGTTCTTCGACGAGCGCCTGGCGGTCGGTCAGTGGATCGGCGTCGTCGTCGTGCTGGTCGGGGTGGCGGTCGCTGCCGGTCGTACGACGGCCGTCACACGACCTCGGGGAGCCACGTCCGGATCGACCTGAAGAAACGCGACCGCGCCACGGCGTCGGCGGCACCGAGCGTTCGGGCGCGGACCATGGCGAGGTCGTCGACGTGGGGGCCGAAGGCGATCACCTTCGACGACCGGGCGGCCGACCCGATCACCTCGTCGGCGTCGGGATGCGTCAGGTCGACGAACACGACGACCGGAGCCCGGTCGTCGGTGCCCCACGGGACGAGCCGGTATCCGGCCGCTCCCACCGCCTCCTCGATCCGGGTCCGGTCCATGAGGTCCCGGGACAGCACGGCCACCGCCGGTCGCGTCATCGCGGCCGCCTTGGCCGCCCCCCAGGCGATGTGCGCCCGCCACGCCTCCTCCCCCAGGTCCTGTGAGGATGCCGGCGCCAGTCCGTAGTGATCGCCGGGGAGGGCGGTCACCACCGCCTCGTCGCGCTCGACGGGGGCGACGCCGGCGGCCTCCAGTGCCTCGGTGGGGAAGCGCATGGCCTCCTGGAAGAGTTCGAGCGGCGACCGACGCTGCCGGCCGTAGGGACGTGCCAGCAGCGTCGCGAGCTCGGTGGCGAGCCACGATCGGCCTTCCTCCACCGCCGCGTCGAGGCCGTCGGGTGGCTCGATCCCGTGCGCGGCGAGACGCTCGGCGACCACGGCGGGATAGGCGGCGAGCATCGCCTCGCGCAGGTCACGGGCGGGTTCCGAGAGCTCCCCGGTCATCGCCGGGAGCCTATCGGCCGGGCCGATCCTGCGATCGGTACCATGCGGCGGCCAACCAGAGAGGGACCGCAATGCGCAAGATCACCGCCGTGGCGATGCTGCTGGCCCTGGTGGCCGTGGCCTGCAAGATCGAGACGAACGTCGTCGCGAACCTCGAGGCCGACGGCACCGGGACCGTCATGTTCGAGGTCGGGTTCGACCAGGAGGCCCAGGATCTCCTGCTCCAGGACACCGACCCCTTCGACGAGGCTCCCCCCGGCGCCGAGACGAGCGAGGAGACGCGAGACGGGATCCGGTACTTCCAGTTCACCCTGCCCTTCTCCAGCCCCGCCGAGCTGGAAGAGCTGATGCTCCAGTCGGAACAGGCTCCGTTCGAGACGTTCTCGGCGACGTTCTCGGAGACGTCCGTGACCGTCGACGCCAGCACGGGCGACAGCGGTGGAGGATTCTTCGACGAGGGCGACCTCGAGGGATTCGATCCCGCCCAGCTGGAGGAGAGCATCTCGGCGTCCATCACCATCACGATGCCCGGACGGGTCGTCAGCACCACGGCCGACGAGCAGAACGGCTCCACCCTCGTCTGGAACGTCCCCCTGTTCGGCGGCTCCCTCGACGTCAGCGCCGAATCGGATCCGACGCAGGAGCCGGCCGGTGACGGCGGTGTCCCCGTCTGGCTCATCGCCGTGATCGTGCTCGCCGTCGCCGGGATCGGGTTCTTCATCTTCCAGCGCACACGCCGCACCCCGGCACCCGTCGCACCGGCGACCGACCCCGCGACGGACGACGGGGGCGCCCAGCTGACGACGGACGACGGCGACACGCCCCTCGCGGACGACGACGAGACCACGCCCCCACCGACGGGGGGCTGACCCGCTCCGGATGCGGCTCGTCCTCATCGACCTGGTCCCGGCCCTCCTCTCGTGGGAGGGCCGGGACGCGTTCGGCGAAGCCGATGTGGCCCCCGACGCCGATCCGACCCTCCAGACCCTGTACGACCACTATCGCCTCGAGGCCGTGGCGGACAGCACGATCCCCGGGCCCGTCCTGCGAGACCTGCTCGCGACCTTCGGGCTGGCCGACTGGTTCGAACGGGTGGGCTCGACGGCCGTCTTCGGCCCGACCCTCACCCCCCGGGTGGTCCGCAAGCTCGCCGCGGCCGCCGGCGTGACTCCGGATCGGGTGGCGACGGTGACGGCACGCGACACCGTTGCGGACCGGCTCCGACGGGAGGGGCTGGCCGTGGTGCTCACGGGGGGACCCGAGGAGTTCGCCGACGTCCCCGAGGCGATGTGGCGGTTGGAGGGCCGACGGCCCTGACTCAGCCGGTGAACACCTGGACGGTCATGAGCCCAAGCGGACCGGCCACGACGCCGATGCCGATCCGGTTGTAGTCGGGGGACAGGATGTTCGCCCGGTGTCCGGGGCTGTTCATGAGACCGTCATGGGTCTCGGAGGGGGTGGCCGCGAGGGCGAGGTTCTCGCCGGCGACCAGGTAGGTGATGCCGGCATCCCAGACGCGGTCGCCGACCGTGCCGGTCTCGGGCGACACGTGTGAGAAGTACCCGCCTGCATACATGTCGACGGCGTGCGCCACACCGACCTCGGACAGCGCCGGGCTCCAGGCGAGCGGGTCGAGCCCGTGGTCGATGCGAGCCCGGTTCACCAGGTCGTAGATCTCGTCGGCGGGCCCCCAGACGACGTCGAGGTCGGCCGGATCCGCCTCCGGGAAGGTGACGACCTCCTCGCCCTCGACGACGACGCGGCGCACCCCGAGCGACTGCCGGAGGTTGATCAGGCTCTCGACGATCCGATCGCCGGCGAGCCGGTGGAAGACCTCCTGGGGGACCCCGTCGGGATCGGTGAGCGTCTTGGTGACCGCGGAGTCGTCGAGCTGTCCGGCGACGGCCGGGGGCATCGGCAACACGACGCCGATGGTGAGCAGCAGCGTGGCGAGGAAGACGCCGAACGCCATCGCCAGTCCGGCCCCGCCCACCCGGTTCATGAGATTGAGGCCCGGCATCCGGGCGTGCCGCTCGAGGCGCTGGGTGGTGATCGCCGCGGCGATCCCGGTGCCGACGAAGAGGACGATGCCCCCGACGATGCGTCCCGCGTCGGTGGAGATCCCCGCCATCGACGAGACGACCGACCCGACGGCGCCCCCGAATCGGAACGCCAGGATCGTTCCGAGGACGAGTCCGACGAGGTCCATCGCCTCGCGCACGAACCCCCGGTACCAGCCCCGCAGCAGGAGGAGCGCCAGGAAGGCGAGGACCAGGAGATCGATCACGCGCCGACCCCTCGCTCGACCGTCACGGTCGGTTCCCGATGTCGTCTCGGCTCACGGATCCGTCCTCCCGAACGCGAAAAAGCGTACCCGGGCAGTGGTCGGATGGACACCCCCGGTCGTCAGGTCAGGGGCGGTGGAGCGCCTGGAGGACCGGGATCCTCGTCCTCGAGGGCGCGGCGCAGCCGCCGGGTGATGAAGGTCTCCGACGTCACGTTCGTGTCGATGACCGCCTCCGACGCCTCCTCCCAGGACTGGCCCAGCACCCGGGTGCGCCAGAAGTGACCGGTGAGGATCTTCACGATCGCCATGGTGGGCACGGCGAGCACCACCCCCCAGAAGCCGAAGATCGCCGCCCCGCCGACGAGCCCCAGCAGGATCATCGCCGGGTGGATGCGCACCGTCGCCCGCAGGACGGCCGGGCTGATGAAGTGGTTGTCGATCTGCTGGACGACCAGGGCGACGACGCCGGCCCAGATCGCTGTCTGGAGGTCGCTGGTCGCGATGGCCACGCTCACGCCGAGGAACCCGCCGACCCATGGACCGACGAGGGGGATGATGTTGAGGAATCCGGCGATCATCCCGATGAGCAGCCAGAACGGGAGCCCGATCAGCCGGAATCCGACGCTCGTCATCACGCCGACGATGACCGCGACGAACAACTGGCCTCGGAGGAAGCCGCCGACCGCGGTGCCGAGTGCCCCCGCGACGTGGGCCGTCTCGTCC
The DNA here is from genome assembly GCA_033722675.1 of Acidimicrobiia bacterium. Lineage (GTDB taxonomy): Bacteria > Actinomycetota > Acidimicrobiia > Spongiisociales > UBA11373 > DATHYU01. Next base: position 18,255 of record JAWVYO010000039.1, read on the forward strand.
CGGTGCCGTGCGGGGATGAGCGCCACCGTCTTGTCGCGCAAGGTCGGCAGGTCCAACAGGACGTAGAACGCGATGACGGGGGCGAGGATCAGGAGGGCGATCGCCTCGAGGACGCCGAGCGTGAAGTCGAAGATCTCCCCCAGGCGCTCGCTGACGAAGTCGCCGCCGTCCTCCTCGACCCGCTGGCGGAGTTCCTCGTAGCCCGGGAGATCCAGGTCGTCGAAGCCGAGGTCGCCGGCGAGCGACTCGAGGTCGGCGACGAGGTCGTCGTAGATCTTCGGGAAGTCCTCGGCGAGCTGCGAGCCCTGGTCGACGAAGGACGGGACGACGAGGAACCCGAGGAGGGTGAACACCGCCATCAGCGCCAGATAGGACACGCAGGAGCCCATCCACCGCGCCATGCCGCGCTCCTGGAGTGCGCTGACGACTGGATTGAGCACGTAGACGATGGCGATGGCGAGCACCACCGAGGGGATGAGGATCCACACCCGGCCGATGATCCAGGCGAAGGCCCACAGGAGCAGGAGCGTCCCCAACAGGCTCCATGCGGCGATCCCGATGCGCCGGAGGCCGTCGCCGCCGGTTCGCTCGATCATCGGATCAGGAGCCCGGTCGTCCGCCGAGGCGGCGCTCGAGGCGCCGACGCCTGGCGTCGTCCTGCATGCGGCGCAGGCGCCGCACGGTCAGGGGTGCGTGCCGCTCGGCCTCGGGATCGTCGACGAGGCGACGCAGCACCTGGTAGTAGCGCGTGGCGCTCATCCCGAGGTAGTCGCGGATCGCCCGGTCCTTCGGACCGGGGTAGAGCCACCACGACCCCTCGAAGTCGAGTACGTCGATGTCGCGCTGTCGGAGCATCGCTCGGAAGCGTACGAGCGACCTGCGACGGATTGAAGGATTTGCGGCGGAACAAGCGGGTCCCGGCAGCCGTTGCAGCAGTCGTCGACGAGGGAGGACCGTGACGGAGCGTTTCGAGGAGTTCCGCTCGTCCTTCTCCTACGGGTCGCGCAGCGACATGTCCTTCAAGTTCCTCGCAGCCGTCGACGACGACACCGCCGCCGAGATGGTCCGCCGCATCCTCGAGGAGGCGGGGGCGCTGCTCGACACCGGGGACCCCCGGCCGCTCATCGATGTCGTGATCGACGCCCAGGCCCGCGCCTACCTCGCCGCCGGCCTCCCCGAGCGGTATCACTACTCCGACGCCCCCTTCGCTCGGCCCCGCCGGCCGGTGGCCGAGAGCCGGCTGGCCCTGCTGTCGTCGTCGGGCCACCACGTCGAGGACCCCGAGCCCTTCGGTGTTCGAGGCATGACCCAGGCCGAGGCCGAGGACCGCATCGACGAGTTCCTCAAGGCGGCGCCCACCCTCGAGGAGATCCCGGTCGACGTCTCCCCCGACGACCTGGAGGTCCGCCACGGCGGCTACGACGTCCGGGGCGTGCGGGCCGACCACAACGTGGCGTTCCCCATCGACCGGCTCCGCGAGTTGGAGGCCGAGGGAATCGTCGGCGAGCTCCATGCCACGGCCTTCAGCTTCGTGGGGGCGGCGTCGCAGCTCCGGATGGCACGCGAGGTCGCCCCGGCCTGGGCCGAACGGCTCCGCGACCTCGAGATCGACGTCGCCCTGCTCGTCCCCGTCTGACCGGTCTGCCACATGTCGGTCGGACATGTCGCACGCAGCCTCGAGGAGGTCGGCATCGCCACGGTGACGATCGCCGTCGCCGCCTTCGAGGGACGCCTGGGCCCGATGCGGGTTCCCCGCCGCCTCCTCACGCCCTTCCCGATGGGCCGTCCCCTCGGCCCGCCCGGCGACCGGGCCACCCAGCGCGCGGTGATCGAGCGGGCGCTCCGCCTCGTCGACGAGGCCGACGCCCCCGACACCGCCGTCCGATGGGAGCACCCCTACCGTCCGTGAGGGGGCGCGACGGCCCAACCGCCGGCTACGCCGGCCGCCCCCCTCCCCCTCCGCTTCGCTCCGGGTACTCCCCCCGCAAGCGGGGGGAGATTGGGTGAGCGCGCCCCGTGGTGCCCCCCCTTCGACCCCGCCCCAGCGGGCCCGGCCCCCGCCCCCCCAGGGGGGCGAAACACGCAACCCGGCGGGCGGCCCCCCC
>JAWVYO010000040.1:0-20013 GCA_033722675.1 Acidimicrobiia bacterium
GGGGCCGGGTGCCTCGTCGGCGTCGCGCCCGTCCACCGAGACCTCGAGGAGCAGCTCGTCCTCGCGGCCGAAGGGCTTGACGTGGAAGTAGAGCCGCTCGCTGTCCTCGACGGGCTCCCCGAGGTCGCTCGTGGCGGTGACGGTGGCCCAGGTCACGGTCCGCTGGAGCCGAAGCACTTCGTCGGTCGAGCAGACGAGGGTCGCACCGGGGGCGAGCTCGGTGCGCGGGCAGTCGATGTCGCCGTGGCGTTCGTCCGACACGGCCACGTCGGTCAGGGGGCGGTCGCCCGTGTTGGTGACGATGAAGGTGAACGTCGCGACGTCGGCCTCCCGGAGCCGGGGGCCCCACGGTGTCTCGCCGTCGAGCCCGTCGATCAGGTACTCGAGCTCGATCGACGCCCCGCCCGCCTCGGGCACGAACCAGTGGAGCCGGTCGATGGCATCGACCTCGTCCCCGCCGCCCGTGTATCCCACTGCCCGCACCGAGGTGCCGTAGGTACCCGGGGAGGCGGGCGCACCCGCGGTACAGGTGACGGTCTCCCCGGGCCGGATCGTCTGCTCGGGGCACGAGACGGCGCCGTAGGGTCCGGCGGAGATCCACAGCCCGTACAGCACCTCCGTCCCCGTGTTGGCGACGTCGAAGGCGAAGGCGGGGACGTCGCCCGCGGCCACGACCGGCCCCGGCGACGCCTCGGCGTCGTCGTCGTCCACCGTGGCGACGAGGGCCAGTTCGGCGACGCCGGCCACGGGGGCCGACAGGTGGACGGTGGCCGCCGCCGACGCCCGCGTCCCGTCGTCGTCCCACGACCAGGCCGTCACGTCCCGGGCCGACCGGCCGGGCGGCACCGGCGCCGTGGCGGTGCAGACGGTGCTGTCGCCGGGGGCCAGCGAGCGGTCGTCGCACGCCGGGGCCCCGACGCCGTCGTGCCAGATGGTGAGCGCCCACAGGTTCGTCCCGCCGGTGTTCGTCACGCGGTACTCGTAGGCGAGCGGACCCGAGGACACGGCGGGGCCGGGAGCGGTGGCGGTGTCCGCACCGGCCGCCAGGACCGTCATCGCCAGGCTCGGGCCCTGGTCGCCGTCGCCACCGACCAGGTTCACGGTGACCGAGGCCTCGGCCTCGGTGCCGTCGGAGGCCCAAGCCTGGGCGGTGGCCCTGGCCGCGGCGGCGCCCGGTGGGACGGTGCCTTCGGCGGTGCATTCGACCGCCGCGCCGGGGTCGATGCGCCTCGCCGGACAGGTGGCGGCTCCGACGCCGTCGTGCCACACGAAGGGCGCCCACATCGTCATCGGTCCGGTGTTCTCGACGCGATACGTGAAGCTGACGGGAGCGCCCGGGTCGAGCGTCGGGCCCGGGGCCGCGGTCGGCAGGCCGTCGGCCGTCACCGACAGTGCGATCCCGGGAGCCGGCGGCGGCGGGGCGGGCGCCGTCGCGGCGGCGGCCATGACCTCGACCTCGGCGAGGGCGAGGACGGCGTCGAGGTAGTCGAGTTGCACCCGGACGTACCGACCGGTGGCGCCGACGGGGACCACGGTCTTGCGCCCGAGCGTGCGGTCGAGGAAGACGTCGGTGACGCCTGGCTCCGACGAGATGCCGTCGATGTCGCGAGCCGGGAAGGGATCCTCGGAGACGAAGACGTGCACACGCTCCAGCCGGTCGGAGCAGCAGTCGGTGCGATTCCAGAGCACGACGTGGTCGATGTCCGTCGGCACGCCGAGATCCACCTCCCACCACGCCTCCGACACGCGATAGGTGATCGCCACCGAACCCGCGTCGATGTCGCCGTCCCGATCGCCGTCGACGGCGAGCCCGGCGTCGGTCCCGATCCGCCACTGCTGGGAGGAGGCGTGGCGTGCCGGCCGCCCCAGGGCGACGTTCGTGTAGGCGTCGTCGGCGACCTCCACGCCGCGGTAGACGACGGTGGTCGTCGCCACCTCGCCGCCGGGTCCGTCGGGCCAGGCCGAGGCCTCGACCCCGAACCGCTGCTCGCCGGCCTCCGCGACGATCGAGGTCTCACAGACGACCGTGTCCCCCGGCCGCAGCCGCCGCTCGGGACAGGTCACGGCGCCGACGCCGTCGACCCACAGGTACAGGGCGTACAGGGTGTCGGACCCCGTGTTCGAGACCTCGAGGGTGAGCAGGGTCTCGTCGCCGACGGGGACCTCGGGACCGGGCTCGACGGCGGCCTCACCCGCCACGAACGCCTCGACGCCGAGCGATCCGTCGGTGGCGCGCGCCGGGACGCCCGAGATGACGGGAAGCAGGGCGGTCAGGACGCCCACGAGGGCGACGACCGTGGCGAGGCGTCGGGGCACGGGCACGGGGTCCAATCGGCAGGGGTCGGGTCCCGATCAACGTATTTGACGTTCCGTGGCCGTCTCAATACACATTGTGGCCACGCCCACCGTGACTAGTCAGCGCAATGCGCTTCGTGCCTAGCGTGGTGCCGATGCGCGCCCTGCGATTCCACGGCCCCGGCGACCTGCGGCTCGACGACGTCCCCCGTCCCGTTCCCGGCGACGGCGAGGTCCTCGTCCGGGTGGACGCCTGCGGCGTCTGCGGCTCCGACCTCCACTTCCTCGACGGCTCGGCTCGCACCGCCTACGTCCCGATCACGCTCGGTCACGAGATCGCCGGGACCGTCGAAGCGTCGCGCCATCCCGCCTACTCGGCCGGTGAGCAGGTTCTCGTGCTGGCCGGCGGCGCCTGCGGGAGCTGCGGCCCGTGCCGGTCGGGCCGCCGCAACCTGTGCGAGCGCATGCGGGTGGTCGGCATCGATTTCGACGGCGGACTCGCCGAGGCCGTGGCGGTCCCCGGCGCGATGCTCATCCCCCGCCCCGCGGCGGTGGACGCGGTGGCGGCGGCCACGGCGGTGGACGCCGGCGCCACCGCCCGTCACGCCGTCCTGCGACGCGGCGGCGTGGGCCCCGGTTCCGCGGTGCTCGTGATCGGCGCGGGAGGACTGGGGACGTACGGTCTGCAGATCGCCCGCCGGGCCGGAGCCACGCCGACCGTGGTCGCCGACACCGATCCCGAGGCCCTCGATCGGGCCCGGGCCCTCGGCGCCGACGAGGTCGTCGCCGTCGAGCCGGGGATGTCGCTCGGCCGCACCGTCAAGCTGTTGACCGACGGAGGCGTCGACGTGGCCCTCGAGTTCGTCGGCCGGGCCTCGACCGTCGATGCAGCGGTCAAGTCCCTGCGACCCGGTGGCACGGCGGTGGCCGTCGGAGTGGGCACCGAGCCCCTGGCGACGATCCCCCCGGTCCTGTGGTCGAACAACGAGTACACGCTCACCGGCTCCTACGGGAGCCTGGAGGGGGACGCCGAGGCGGTGCTCGAGGGGATCGGGGACGGCTCGCTCACCCCCCCACCCATCGAGCGGGTGTCCCTGGACGACGCCGCCGCGGTGGTCTCCGCGACGGCGGCCGGCCGTCGGCCGTCGCCGGGCCGGATCGTCGTGATCCCCTAGAGGATCGAGCCGACGACGAGCCAGGCGCCGAGCAACGCGGCCAGCGCCGCCAGGAGCCGGGGACGGAGACCGGTCCCCGGCAGCACCGGGTGGACCACGGCTCCGGGGAGGGTGTGATGCTGGCTCATGTCTCCTGTATCGGCGGCGGAGGCCGCCGCGCGCAGGATCAACCGCGAAATCACGGAGTGACTAGTCAGGAGAGGCCGCGCTCCCAGACCTCCACGAGCCGGGCGTACTCGGGCGACCGGCCGAGCAGCTCCTCGTGCGTCCCGTCCGCGATGATGCGCCCGCGGTCCATCATGATCACCCGGTCGGCCCGCTCCGCCGACTTGAGCCGGTGGGCGATGACGATGGCCGTCCGGCCCGCCAGCACCGTGGCGAGCGCCTGCTCGACGGCGAGCTCGGTCTCGGGATCGAGATTCGACGTCGCCTCGTCGAGCACGATGACCTCGGGATCGGCGAGGAGGGCCCGGGCCAGCGCCACCAGCTGCCGCTCCCCCGCCGAGAAGCGACCCCCTCGCTCGCGCACCAGCGTGTCGAGGCGTTCGGGGAGGGCGCGCACCCACGTCTCGATGCCCATCGTGCGACACGCCTCCCACAACGCCTCGTCGGTGGCGTCCGGCCGGGCGTAGCGGAGGTTGTCCCGCAGCGTGCCGTTGAAGAGGAATCCCTCCTGGGGGATGAGCACCACGTGCCGGGGGCGGGAGTCCATCGTGACCGTCCGCAGGTCCCGGCCGTCCAGGAGGACCGATCCCTCCGTGGGGTCGTAGAACCGGAGGGCGAGGCGGGCCAGCGTCGATTTCCCCGCGCCGGTCTCGCCGACGATGGCCACCCGCTGACCGGGCGGGATCTCGAGGTCCACGTCCTCGACCACCAGGATCCCCGGCTCGTAGCCGAAGGCGACGTCGTCGAACCCGACCGCGCCGTCCGGCTCGGCCGGCAGTGGACGGGCGTCGTCGGCCTCCACCACCGAGGGCGGGGTGTCCAGCAGGCGGAACAACTTCCCGAAGGCCGCCGACGCCGACTGGATCTGGTTGTACGTGTTCGAGAGGTTGATGATCGGCTGGAAGAACCAGTCGAGGTACAGCAGGAAGACGACGAGCGATCCGAAGGTGAGATCGCCCGAGATCACCCGCCGGCCCCCGAAGAACAGGACGGTGGCGATCCCCACCGTCCGCATCGCGGCGATCACCGGGAAGTCCCAGGCGATCGCCCGGGCCGCCGACATGTTGGCCTCGAAGTAGTCCTCGTTGACCCGACCGAACGTCCCGGCCTGGTGGTGCTCCTGGGTGAAGGCCTGGACGACGCGCACGCCGGTGATCCCCTCCTGGAGCGCGCCGAGGACGCGACCGATCTGCTCGCGCACCTCGCGGTAGGCGCGCCCGGCGAATCGCTGGAACACCCGCGACACGGCGATGAGCACGGCGATGAGCACGAAGATCTGGAGTGCCAGCGTCGCGTCCACCAGCAGCATCGCGGACGCGACACCGACGAGCGTGAGCGACTGGACCACGAGGGACACCGCGCCCTCCTCGGTGAACTCCTGGATCGACTCGATGTCGTTCGTCATCCGGCTGACGAGCACGCCGGCCTTCGAGCGCCCGAAGAAGGCCATGTCGAGGTGCATGAGGTGGCGGAACACCGAGCTGCGCAGCATCCGGAGGAAGCTCTCGCCCACCCACGACACCGCGTACTGGGCCGTGCGCTGGGCGACGTACTGCACCACCAACAGCCCCAGGAAGACCAGCGCCGAGCGGGTGATCAGGCCCCGGTCCCCCGTGGCGATCCCGTCGTCGATGCCGCTGCGCACCGCCAGGGGCCCGAGCAGGCGCGCGGCGGTGGCCACGGCCGCCGCCGCCACCGCTCCGACCGCCGGCCACAGCAGGAAGCGCGCCATCCCCAGGGCGCGGCCCATGAGCCGACCCGATCTCGTCTCCTCGCGGGGGGCGCGGCGCGTCGTCATCCGCCGACCTCCGGGGCGGCCGCGGGACGGTCGTCGACCTGCGCGAGGACCTCGGAGTAGCGCGGCACCGAGGCCACGAGCTCCCGATGGGTGCCGACCGCGGCCACCCGGCCCTCGTCGAGGAAGATCACCCGATCGACGATCGACAGCGTCGATGTCCGATGGGCGATGATGATCGTGGTCCTGTCCTGCATGACCCGCTCGAGGGCGGCGAGCATCTCGGCCTCCACGATCGCGTCGACCGACGACGTGGCGTCGTCGAGGATGAGGACACGGGGGTCGCGCAGGACCGCGCGAGCCAGGGCCACCCGCTGCCGCTGGCCGCCCGACAGCGAGTGGCCGCGCTCGCCGACGACCGTGTCGTACCCGTCGGGCAGCCCCACGATGAAGTCGTGGGCCTGGGCGAGCCGCGCGGCGAGCCGGATCTGTTCCTGGGAGGCGGCGGGGTTCCCGAACCCGATGTTCTCGGCGATCGTCGCCGAGAACAGGAAGGTCTCCTGGAAGACCACGGCCACCTCGCGCCGGAGCACGTCGAGGTCGAGGTCGCGCACGTCGCACCCGTCGATGGTGATGGCCCCGGCGTCCACGTCGTGGAACCGGGGGACGAGGTGGGCGAACGTCGTCTTCCCGGACCCGGTGGGCCCCACGAGGGCCACCGACGTGCCGCCGGGCACGAGCACGTCGATCCCCTCCAGCACGGGGTTCGACGCCTCGTAGGCGAATTCGACGCCACTGAACCGCACCTCCCCGGGGCCCGGACGGAGCTCCCGGGGCGCCGGCGGGCTGGCGATCCCCGGATCCTCCGACAGGAGCGACTCGATCCTCGTGGCGGCCGCGGTGGCCCGGGGCACCTGCGCGAAGAAGAACCCCGTGATCCGCAGGGGGAAGTTGAGGATGGCCAGGTACTGGGTGAAGGCGACGAACTCCCCGAGCGTCATCTGACCACCGGCCACCCGGATGCCGCCGATCCACAGCACCGCGACGGTCGCCACGGAGGGGATGAGCTCGAACATCGGTGCGTAGGTGGAGCGGATCTTCGCCAGACGGGTCGTCCGCCCGAAGATCCGGTCGGCCTCCTCGTCGAGCTTCTCCTGCTCCTGGTCCTCCTGCCCGTAGCTCTTCACGACCTGGATGCCGCCGATGGACTCCTCCACCACCCGCGACAGGTCCGCGAGCCGCTGCTGCACCTGGAAGGACAGTCGGAGCACCTTCCCGGCGTAGCGGCGGGCGGTGAGGAACAGCGCCGGGACGCTCAGCGAGGCCACGGTCCCCAGCACCGGGTCGAGGACGACGAGGACGACGATCACCGTGGCGAACATCACGAGGTTCGCCAGCGTGATCGGGAAGAGGGCGAAGATCAGCCGGACCTGGGACAGGTCGCTCGAGGCTCGCGCCATGAGCTCCCCCGTCGGGGTGACGTCGTGGAAGGAGAAGGCAAGACGCTGGATGTGCCCGAACATGCGATTGCGCAGGTCGGCCTCCGTCCGATACGACATGCGGAACCCGAAGTACCGCCGGACGCCGATCCCGACGCCGAGCAGGACGCCGGCCCCCACGAGGAGCAACGCGAGCCGGGGCAGCCGCTCGACGTCCCCGGGCAGGATCGCGTCGTCGATCACGAGGCTCGTGAGGTAGGGGATCGTGATGATCATCGCCATCCACACGAGGGCCCCGCCGACGGACAGGGCGAGGTCCCGGCGGTGGGCCCGGGCCGCCCCCGTCAGCAGGCGGAGTCCGGCTCGGGCGTCGTCGTCGAAGAGTCTCATGCGCCCGCCTCCCGTCCGTGCAGCCGCTCGCGGGCGGCGGACAGGGCGTCGTCGAGCACCTGCTGGGCGGTCGGGGTCTCCTCTGGCTCCGCGTCGTGGTGGATCACGTCCCCGACGCGCCAGCGGAGGAGGTAGGCGACCAGCACCGCGCCGAGCAGGATCATGAAGGTTCCGACGTAGAGCCAGACGAGGGCGATCGCCACGACCCCGAGGACCCCGAAGGTCGCCCCCAGCTCCGGACTCACGCGGAGGAAGAGTCCGAAGCCGAGGCTGGCGAGCACGGCGCCCGCCGACGCCACGGCGGCGGCCAGCGGGGCCTTCGGGAGCGGTTCCGGAGGGCCCCAGCGGTAGAGGGCGAGCAGGAACAGGAAGAGACCGCCCGCCGAGACGGGGATCCGCAGCCAGAGCCAGACCGCGTCGAGGACCTCGACCCCGGTGAGCTCGACGAGGAAGTCGACGAACCGCCTGCCCCCGACGAGGAGGATCGACGTGGTGGCCAGCGCCGCCCCGCCGCCGATCGTGAGGCCGACCGCGACGAGCCGGAGCTCGAACCCGGGCCGGGCCTCGGTGCGGTTCTCCACGGCCGCCAGGGCCTTCTGCAGGGCGGCCACCGCCCGGGAGCCGATGAGGATCGCCACGGTCACCGACACCGTGATCACGAGCGCCCCGGCGCCACCCACCCGGTCGCCGGCGTCCCGAAGCAGATCGAGCACGAACGCGGTCACCGCCTCCGGCGCCAGCGGGCGCAGCGTCTCCTCGACGGTGGCCAGCGCGTCATCGCTCTCCCCCACGAAGGAGGCCACCCCGAGGAGGGCGACCGCCAGGGGCACCAGGGCGAGGAAGGCGTTGTACGCGACCGCGGCGGCGTTGATGGACAACCCGGCATCACGAAAGCGCCGCCACAGCCCGAGGAGCAGCGAGCGGCGGGGAGCATCGACGTCGAGGGCTGCGGGGATCACCCGACAACCCTAGGAGTGGGCGGTTCCCTGACCCATCCCCGGACCGGCGCCGCCCGGCGAAACCGCACGGCTTGCCCGGGCCCCTGCATACACTCCGCGGCCATGCCAGGTCGCGGCCGAGCCCCCTTCGTCGTCGGGTTCTTCGTCGCCCTCGTCCTCGTCGGCGGGAGCGTCGGGCTCTTCAGCCTGCTCGGTTCGAGCCCCGAGCCGGGCCCCTCGGACGACGTCGCCCTCTCCACGACCACGACCGCGGCACCGACGACGACACCCCCTGCCGACGGGAGCACGACCACCGCCGACCCCCTGGGCGACCTCACCACCACCTCGACGTCCGAGGCGGTCGACGATCCCACCACCACGACGACCGAGCCCGCGGTGCCGCTCCACGCGTGGATCGATCGCGCGACGGTCGGCGAACCGTTCGGATCGGTCGAGGGTCTCCTCATGTTCCGGGGCAACCCGACGAACACCTGGTACGGGACGGGGCCGGTGCCCCAGACCCCGGAGATCGAGTGGCAGTACCCGAACGCACCGATGTGCTCGTCGTCCACGGACCTGGGCGTGACCAGCACCTGGTGCGGCAACGGGTGGACCGGCCAGCCGGTGATCTGGGAGCGCCCCGACGGCGTCACCGAGATGATCTTCGGCGCCTACGACCGGCGCCTGCACTTCGTCGACGTCGAGACCGGCCAGGACACGCGCACGTCCTTCCTCACCGGCGACATCATCAAGGGCACCCCGACGATCGATCCCGACGGGTTCCCCCTCGTCTATTTCGGGTCCCGCGACAACCACCTCCGGATCCTGGCCCTGGACCGGGGCGATCCCGTGGAGCTGTGGAGGGCCACGGCGGACCTCAGCGTCGAGGGTCGCTGGAACGACGACTGGGATGCCAATCCCCGGATCGTCAACGACTACATGTTCGAGGGGGCCGAGAACGGCATCTTCTACATCTGGAAGCTGAACCGCTCGTTGGACGCCGCCGGCCTGGTGACGGTCGATCCCCAGCTCGTCTTCAAGATGCCGACGTGGACCGATCAGCTCCTGGCGGACATCGGCCCGTCCTATCCCGCCGTCAGTGTCGAGAACTCCGCGGTCGTGTTCGAGGGGCGCGTCTACTTCGCGAACTCGGGTGGCCGGGTCGTCGGCCTCGACGTGACCGACATCGAGGACGGCACCGTCGAGCTCGTGTTCGACTACTGGGTGGGCGACGACGCCGACGCGTCGATCGTGGCCGACGACGAGGGCTTCATCTACGTGTCGGTCGAATACGAGCGATACCTCCGGCGCGCCCAGGAGCTCGGGCAGCTGATCAAGCTCGACCCGTCGAACCCCGACGACCCCTACGTGTGGGGCATGTACTCCCTCACCCAGCCGCCCGCGAAGGGCGGCCTGTGGTCGACCCCCGCCCTCGGCGACGGCGTCCTGTACGCCATCACGAACAAGGGCTTCCTCGTGGTCGTCGACCAGGAGACCGGCGAGGAGCTGTTCGTCGACCAGGTCGGGGCCGGCACGTGGTCGTCGCCCCTCGTGGTCGACGACCGCCTCGTGCTCGCGACGAGCACCGGCTTCCTCCGCAACTACGACATCTCCGACCCGACCGAGCCCGACCTCATCTGGGACCTCAAGGTGGGGGCGGGAGCCATCGAGGCGACGCCCGCCATCTGGGACGGCGTCATCTACGTGGGCAGCCGCGACGGCTACATGTACGCCGTGGGCGACTAGCCGATCAGCCCGCCTTCGTCACCTCGACCTCGCCGACCGCGGGATCCCCGCCGCCCTCGAACTCGATGGTGTAGTCCGCCGTGAGGCCGTCCGGCGTGAGCTGGCCCTCCACGACCATCGACGCGATCCGGTCACCCGGCACGTCGGGAGCCGTGAGCGTGAAGGTCCCGTCCGCGGTGAACACCACCTCGGTCTCGCCGAAGACCCCGCCGTCGTCGATGTCGTAGGGCGGACCCGCCACGAGATCCAGCTCCACGGTGCCCGCCGGGGGGTCCTCGGCCCCGAAGACGAACCCGCCGAGATCGACCGTCGCAATGAGGAGGCCCCCCTCGCGATCGACGCTGACGTCGGCCTCGATCGGACCCACCGACCCGAAGGTGGTGTTGCGCCATTCGCCCTGCCACTCGCCCTCGAGCAGTTGCGCGGCGGCGATGCGCGTCGCGACGGCGGGATCGGCGCCCTCGGTGGTGGTCGTCGTGGCCGCCGTGGTCGTGGTCGCGGGAGCGGTCGTCGTGGTCGTCGCCGCCGTCGTCGTCGGCGCGGCCGTCGTCGTGGTGGCCGCCGTCGTCGTGGTGGCCGCCGCGGTCGTGGTCGTGGCCGCCGACGTGTCGGCGGCGTCGTCGTCCCCGCAGCCGGCGATCACCAGCGTCAGGACGAACAGGACGGTGACGATGCGCATTGGAGGGTCCCCTCTCCTCGTCTGCTCCGATCCTACGGATTCAGCTCGCGACGCGCCGGACGACGGCCAGGGCGGAGGCCACGACCTCGTCCTCGGGCATCGATGCGAACCGGCGTGCCGCGGCGCCGGCGTTGAACCCGATCAGGACCGGGAGATCCGCCACGGCCGCCAGGTTCAGCCACTCGATCCACTCCCCCGGCCGCTCCGAGACGTAGCCGATGAGGTGGTGCTCGTCGTCCCAGAAGACCTCGTCGAACACGAGGACCGTCTTGTCCAGCACGCCCATGCCGACGCGCGTCAGCGCCCGGCGCTTGCCCTCCGACAGCGGGGGTGAGAACCGGATCCCCCCGGCTGCGAGGACGCCGACGGGCAGCGTCACCACGACGGCGTCGGCGTCGAGCCGCTCGCCGGCCGCCGTCGTCACGCCGACGCCCCGGGAACCACCGCCGATCTCGGTCACCGTGGTGGCCGCCCGGATCTCGAACCCCTCGAGCAGGGGGTCGAGCAGGCGGCGGTACCCGCCCGGCACCACGACGTCGCCGCCGCCGAACTCGTCGCCCTCCTCGACGGTCCGCGCCGCCATCTCACCGGCGTCCGCCGCGAACTCGTGCTCCACCATCGAGGCGACGACATACGCCTGTTCGGGGTCGCCGGGGTCGTAGCCCGCGTCCACCAGGACGTCGAGGAGGGGCCGATCCCCGTCCTCGTCACCGATGTCGGCGACGAGGTCCGACAGCTCCTCCTCGAGGTCGTCGAGGCGGCGGTCCGCGCGCCCGGAGAGCTCGCGGCCGGCGGCGTCGTAGCGGATCACCGACTCGTAGTCGGTCTCCGCTCGCGGCGCTCCGGCAGCGTCTGCGAGGTCCGACGCGGGGTTGTCGCGGGCCCCGTGGATCCACGACGCACCGAGATCGACGGGGAGCCCGCCGACCCTCTCCGTCCAGATGCGGCCGCCGATGCGGTCACGGGCCTCGACGACCACGACTGCGTGACCCCGATCGGCGAGACGCGACGCAGCGGCGAGACCGGCCGCCCCGGCACCGACGACCACCACCCGACCCGCGACGCCGAGCACGTCGTCCACCTCGTCCGCGGCCCGCCACCCCGACAGCAGGGCCCCATGGACGGTGCCCGGGTGGTCGTCGGACGTCGCCTCCCCGGCGAAGAACCACCCGTCCTGGGGTTCCGCGAGCCGCCGACGGTCCCGGGCACCTCCTCCCGGACGGAGGAACGAGTACGACCCGAACGCATGGGGATCGCGCCCCCACCGGGTCACGCGGGCGCCGACGAGGCCGACGGGGCCCCGTCCCGAGGTCGGCACGCCGCCACCCGGGTCACCGGCACCGCATGCGGCGAGGAACGCCAGTGCCGTCGACGCGGCTGCGCCGGAGAGGAAGGCCCGTCGATCGATCCCCGTCATCGCCGAAGCCTAGGTCCGCGGCCGGTCAGCCGGCGAGGTGCTCCCCGAGGAAGTCGACGACGCGGCCGTAGGCGATCCGACGGTTGGCCAGCTTGACGATGCCGTGGCCCTCGTCGTCGAAGACGAGCAGCTCGACGGGACGGCCGAGATCGCGCAGTCGATCGTGGATCTGACGGGCCTCACCGAGGGGGACCCGGGGATCGTTGGCGCCGTGGATCACGAGGAGCGGGGCGACGATCTCCTCCACGTGGTTGATCGGACTCACCGACTCGAGGAACTCCCGGTCGTGCTCGAGCGAGCCGTACTCCGCCTCCCGAAGCGACCGCCGGTAGTCGCCGGTGTTCTCGAGGAAGGTCACGAAGTTGGCGATGCCGACGATGTCGACTCCCGCCGCCCACAACTCGGGTGCCGACGTGAGCGCCGCCAGCACCATGAATCCTCCGTAGGACCCCCCCATGACCGCCATCCGGTCGCCGTCGAGGTCGGGGGCGTCGCGCACCCACCGTCCGACGGCGTTGAGGTCCTCGACGGAGTCCATGCGCTTGTGGACGTCGTCGAGCGACATGTACGTCTTGCCGTACCCGCTCGACCCGCGCACGTTCGGGGCGAGGACGGCGTACCCCGAGGCCACGAGGTACTGGTAGATGGGGTTGAACCCGACCCGCTCCTGGGCCTCGGGCCCACCGTGCACCGACACGACCACCGGCGGCCGCTCCACCCCCTCCGGCCGGTAGGACCAGACGGGGACCTCCAGGCCGTCGAAGGACTCCACCGTGACGAGCGTGGGCTCCACGAAGCTCCCGGGATCGATCCCCGCGGTCGAGGAGCGGGTCACGCGGCGCGGCTCCGCCCCGCCGGCGTCGATCTCCCACACGTCGGCGGGCGACGCCGCGCCGGACAGCGTGAACAGCATGCGGTCCCCCTCCGGCGCCACCTCGAACCCGCCGGCCACCCCCATCGGCAGCTCGATCTCGTCCTCCACCAGGAGGGTGATGGGGTTGAACCAGGCGACGCGTGTGCGCCCGCCGTCGTTCCACGCGATCGCCGCGACGCCCCGATCGACGACCAACCCGTCGACGTCGGCGTCGGGCCCGAAGGCCTCGACCTCACCGTCGCGGTGGCGATAGGCCCGACGGAACTCCCCGTCACGGTCGCTGACGAAGAGCACGTCGCCCTCGTCCGTGAACCCGGCGGGAGCGTTGAGGGTCGGGGCGTCGTGGGGCGTCAGGTCACGCACGCCCCCGGACGCCAGGTCCACGAGGAGGACGGAACCGTCGACGTTGGACGCGAAGTGGCCCACGAGCGCGCTCGACCCGTCCGGGGCGACGTCGGCCACGACGTTCCACCCCTCGAGTTCGGCCACGAGGCTCTCGTCGCCGCCGAGCGTCCGGAGGTAGAGGTCGAAGTCGACGCCGTTGCGCCGGTTGTCGCAGAAGACGAACCACGAGCCGTCCCGGCCGAACTCCCCGAAGCGGTGGATGACGTCGGGATCGACCACGAGGTCGTGCTCGCCGAACCCCGACGGATCGACACCGTGGATCTGCATGCGCTCGTTGCCGCCACTGTCACGCGTGAAGACGACCAGCGACGGGTCGGTCGGCGACGGGGCCACCCCGCCCACCCGGTGATCGGCGAAGGTCAGCTGCACGGGCCAGCCTCCCCCGGCGGGCATCGACCAGGCCTGCGGCACCCCCGTGATGTTCGTGACGAAGACGAGCCGGGAACCGTCGGCCGTCAAGCGGCCGGAACCGGCCGAGCGGATGTCGAGATAGCGCTGAAGGTCTGGCATCGGGGAGCGACGATAGCGAGACCCCGTGGCTGGCCGCGTTGATCGGGACCGGACCTACCCTCGGAGCGTCATGCTCTACGACTACGCCACCGTCAGCCCGTCCTCCGTCCGTCACGCCGTCGACGAGGCGATCGAGCGGGGCGAGGCCCTGCTCGCCGCCGTCGAGGCGGCCGAGGAGCGAACCTGGGGCACCACGATGGCGCCCCTCGACGAACTCGCCGCGACGACCGTGAAGGCCTACGGACGGGGACCCTTCCTCGGCCGCGCCCATCCCGCCCGCGACATCCGGACCGCCGGCCAGGAGGCGGAACAGAAGCTCACCGCGTGGCAGTCGGATCTCGTCTTCCGCCGGGCGCTCTGGGAGGCCGTCGAGGCATACGCCGCCACCGACGAGGCCGCCGGGCTCGACGGGGAACGGGCACGCCTCCTCGAACACACCCGTCGGGACCTCCGCCGCGCGGGTCACGGTCTCCCCGAGGCCGATCGCGAACGGCTTCGCACGCTGCGCAAGCGGCTCGTGGAGATCGGCATCGAGTTCTCCCGCAACCTCGACGAGTACGAGGGCGGGCTCGACTTCGCGGCAGACGAGCTCGTCGGCCTGCCCGAGGAGTACGTCGAGGGGCTGGCGGAGGGCGAGTCCCCCGGGACGCGCCGGGTGACCCTCGACTACCCCGACTATTTCCCCTTCATGGACCTCGCCGAGGACCGCGACGCCCGCCGGCGCCTCCAGTACGCGTTCTACACGAAGGCGGTGGACGAGAACCGTCCGCTGCTGGAGGAGGCGGTGGGGATCCGCCAGGAGATCGCCGACATCTTCGACGTCCCCTCCTGGGCGCACTACGCCATGGAGGAGAAGATGGCACGCGAGCCCGAGGCCGTGCACGCCTTCTTCGACGACCTGATCCCGCCGCTCCAGCAGAAGGCCGCCGAGGAACTCGACGACCTGGCGAGCCGGCTCGACGGTGACCGGCCCCGGGGCTGGGACCACCGCTACCTGCACACGGCGATCAAGCGCGACCGTTTCGGCATCGACCCCAACGAGGTCGCCGCCTACTTCCCCCTGGAACGCGTCGTCGACGGCATGTTCGAGATCACCGGCGAGGTCCTCGGACTGTCGTACCGACGCCTCGACGCACCGACGTGGCATCCCGACGTCCAGGTCTGGGCCATCGACGATGCGGCGTCGGGCGACCACCTGGCGTCCTTCTACATGGACCTGTTCCCGCGGGAGGGGAAGTTCGGTCATGCCGCCGCGTTCGATCTGGTGCCGGGGCATCGCACCTCCGACGGATACGAGAACCCCGTGACCGCCATCCTGGCCAACTTCACGAAGCCGACGGCCACCGCGCCCTCGCTGCTCAAGCACGACGAGGTCGTCACGCTCTTCCACGAGTTCGGCCACGTCCTCCACAACAGCCTCGGCCGGACCGAGCTCGTCCGGTTCACCGGCTTCAACACCGAGTGGGACTTCGTCGAGGCCCCGTCGCAGATCATGGAGCACTGGTGCTGGCAGCCCGGCGTGCTCGCCCGGTTCGCCCGCCACCACGACACCGGCGACGCGATCCCGCCGGACCTCGTCGACCAGCTCGTCGCGGCCCGGGACCTCCACCAGGGGCTCTTCTGGCTGCGCCAGCTCAGTTTCGGCATGCTCGACATGCGGCTCCACGGGCCCGGCGACAAGGACCTCGATCGGATCAACCGCGAGACCTCGGAGCTGTCGGGCTTCCCGTTCCACGAGGGCACGTTCTATCCCGCCGGGTTCGGGCACCTGTTCGGATACGACGCCGGGTACTACGGCTATCTGTGGTCCAAGGTCTTCGGGGACGACATGTTCTCCCGGTTCGCCGACGAGGGGATCCTGTCCCCCGACGTCGGTGCCGCCTACCGGCGCCACGTCCTCGAGCCCGGGGGCTCCCTCGACGCCGAGGAACTGCTCCGCCGGTTCCTCGGTCGGGAGCCGAACGAGGAGGCCTTCCTCCGGCAGCTGGGCCTGCAGTGACCGGCCGGCCGTGAGACACCAGGCGCTCGCGGTCCTGCTCGCCCTCGCGGCGAGCGCCTGCACGGGCGGCGGAACCACGACGACGACCTCTGCGCCCACCACCACGACGGTCGCCACCACCACGACGACCGTGGCCACGACGACCAGCACCACGGCGGCCGCCGCCGTGGTCCCGGATCCCGGAGCACTGCGCGTGGTGCTCGTGTGGCGGTACCCGGCGGCACCCTCGCCCGCCGGGGGCATCGATCCCGCCGTCCGCACCGCAGCCGCCCGCGACGTGCCCGATCTCGCGGCGGTCGCCGCCGCCGTGCCCGGGCTCCGCGTCGTGGTCGCTCCCGATCCCGCGTTCCTCGGGGACCTCGAGGCCCTCGCCGGCGGGGCCGAGGACGAGCTCTTCCGGCTGGCGACGATGCCCGTCGGTGCACTGGACGCCGGTGATCGGGCAGCGATCCGGGACCGGTTCTTCGACGTCCCGGCGGGCTCCTTCGACCGCTGGCCGCGTCTCGGCGAGCTCCGGGATCGCGTCGACGCCGGGACCGACCTCGACGACCGCCATCTCCGCGACCTCCAGGTCCTCCACCTGCTGGCCTGGCTGGACCTCGACCACGTCGGCGACGAGCGCCTCCGCGACATCGCGCGGCGGGGCCGGGACTTCGATCCGCAGGCCCGGGCCCTGGCCGCCGACGCCCATCGGGGTGCCGCCGGGCGAGCCCTCGCCGCCCTGGCCGGGCTCGTCGACGCCGGGGTCGCCGAGGTGGCCACCCTGCCCCCGGGCGATGCGGTCCTCCCGATCCTGCTCGACCAGGGCGCGCCCGCGTCCGGTGACCCGGACGCGGTGCTGCCGGCAGCGGGGGACTGGCCGGAGCCGGCGATCACGCTCGGGATCGTCGATCGGGGGCTCGAGACGATCGAACGGATCCTGGACGTCGTCCCGTCGGGTGCTGCGTCGTCCGCGTCCTCGGAGGCGACCGCGACGGCCCTCGACGCCGCGGGCATCCGATGGGTGCTCGTCGGCGAAGACGTGCTCGCCGCGGCGCTCGGCGGCGACCCCGACGAACCCCTCCCACCCGCGGACCGGTACCGGCCCTGGGCCCTCGCCGACGGTCCGGCGCTCTTCCCCGGCGACCCCGGCCTGACCGCCATCGCGGCCACCGCCCCCACCCGGGGCGCCGCCGCGGCCGACGCCCTCGTGGACCGCCTCGAGGCGGTCGGCGCCGCCCTCGACGAACCCGCCGTGGCCACCGTGGTCGTGGACGGGTGGGGCCCGTGGCGATACGCCGACGACGGCGGACACGCCTTCCTGACGAGGCTGTTCGAGCGCCTGACCGCGGCGCGGTCGCTCGTCACCGCGACACCGGCCGACGTGCTCGAATCGCTCGGCGACGGCGAGGGGGCGCTGGGCGTCCTCCCCGTGGCGGGTCGCCTGGACGCGGCCGACCTCCGGCCCTGGGCCGGGGAGCCCGAGGAGGCCGCGGCCTGGCGTCTCCTCGCGGACGCCGCCCTCCTCACCGGAGCCGCCCCGGACGGAGATCCCGACCGGGCTGCGACCGCCCTCGACCGGGCGGCGGCCGCCGCCTGGTTCCACGCGCTGGGGACCGACGGTCCCGGCCGCGGCGCCAGGGCGTCGGAGGCCGGCTTCCGGCGGGCGGTGGGCGCCGTCTACGACGCCCTGGGCCTCGAACGGCCGCCCGTGCTCGCCGTGCCCCTCGTCGCCGACCGGCCCGACCCCGATCTCGGCGGGCCCTGGTCCAACGGCAGCGTCGATCTCGCGGTCCGTCCGACGCCCGGCGGTCTCGACGTCGAGGTCGCCCACCCGCCGTCGATCGTCGCGTTCGACCTGTGGGTGGCGAACCCGGGCATCCCCGGGGGTCGGATCGTCGGCGACGGCCTGTCACTGGGGATGGGAGCCGACACCGTCCACCGGTGGTCGAGCGTCGCGCCCCGACGGGTGGTCCGGCTCGACGCCTCCGGCGGTCCCCTGGCGTCACCGGTCGAGGTGGGCACCGACCCGGCCACGTTCGAACCCGGTCGGGTCCGATTCGAGATCCCGGTGACGGCGACACCGGGCGAGCCGATCCGCCTCCGCCTCGTCCCCTTCGATGCCGCCGGCGAGCCCGGGGCACCGGTCCCGACCCCGGGTCCCGGCCTGGTCGCGTCGTCGGCGAGCCTGGTCCTCGCCTGGAGCGACCCGACGGGCGACGACCACGGCCCGGGTGCATGGGTCCCCCCGCGCGACGCCCGGTTCGTGGACGGCGCGTTCGACCTCGTGGGTACCGCCCTGTGGGTGACGGCGTCCGATCTCGTGGTCCAGGTGATGCTCGGCGCCGACCTCACCGACCCCTTCGACGCCCCCTCCGGCCTCTCGCTGCAGACGGTCGACGTGGCGCTCGACGCCGATCCGGGGACCGCGACGGGACGGCGATCCCTCCCCGAGGGCCGCAACGTGGCCCTCCCCGAGGTCCACGGCTACGAGGCACTCGTCACGGTCGACCGCCAGGGGGCGAGGCTGGCGACCGTCGCCCCCGACGGCGACCTCGTGCCCGCCGGCGACCTCGAGCACCGCGTCGACGCACGGCTGGGATTGCTCACCGTCCTCGTGCCCCTCGACGCCCTCGAGGAACGGCCGACGGTGTCCTGGGGAGCCGCGGTGAGCGTTGCCTCCTCCGACCCCGACGAACCGACGGGCATTCGGCCGATCGCGCCCGACGCCGGCCGATGGGTGGGCGGCGGGGCGCCGCCGGGGGCGGCGCCTCCCCGCGTGTACGACGTGCTGTGGCCCGTCGCCGGACTGCAGGAGAGCCTCCTCGGCGAGTTCAGGCCGGCAGAGAGCACGGCGAACCTGGGCCCCGACGACCTGGCCACCCTGCCGCTCGTCACGACGACCGAGACGGGCTCCTAAGCGGCGATCGTCACGCCGCCGGCGCGTCCCCCGACACGCACGAGCAGCCGGGGCGCGCCGTCGGGAAGGACCTCCGGCGGCGGGAGGTCGACGGCGACGTCGCCGGCGGCGAGGGTCGACTCGACGTCCACCCGCCACGAGGGGTCGACGGTGAGCGCCACCCCGCCCGCGAGGAGGTCGACGTCCACGACCGCGCCATCGGGGTCGAGGGTCGCCCCCGACAAATCGAGCGAGATGCCGCCGATCCGGAGCCGGAGCCCGACCGACCGAAGGGACGCGGCATGGCTGGCGGCGTCGACGCCGCCCACGTGGCAGGCGAGGCGGAACTCGTCGTCGTCGGGGTCGGTGGCCCCCCGGTACCGGCGGGAGGCCACGTCGGCGGCGACCCGGGTGACGGCGGCGACGATCATGGTCCAGACGGCGAAGCGGAGCAGGCGGCGCATGGGGCCAGCCTACGGCGAGACGACGCGCGTCGGCCTGCCGACCCGCACCCGGACGCCCGGCGACCAGTGGACCACCGGCTCGCCGGTCGGCTCGGGCAGCCCGGCCGCGGTCACCAGGTCCTCGCGGACGTGGACGACCTCCGCCTCGTGGAGGGGCCACCGCGGGTGGTCGACGGGCGCCCACACGAGCCGGGGGCCGAACGTGCTGTAGAGGCCCCAGGCGGCCGTGAGGAAGTGCCCGAGCTCGTCGACATCGCGCTCGGCGATGCGCGAGCCCACCTCGACCTCGACCTCGCTGCCGGCGCGCGGGCGCGGCCACCGGCGGGTCCCCGTGTACCGGATGCGGTCCCCGCGCCGCTCGATCGCCATCGGCCCCCAGCAGTAGGGCAGCCGGTACGTGAGGCGCGCCACCGCGGCGGGGAGCAGCCGGTTCACGTCGAGGCTGAAGAACCAGATGCCCCGTCGGCCCGAGCGATCGACGACGTACGTCCGCACGTTGGTCTCCGGGAAGGTCGAGACGTAGGGCACGACGGGCAGTCCGGGGAAGCGGATCCGATCCATCGAGAACGGGATGAGGCCCACCCACGCCGAGCCGTCGAAGGTCTCGGCACGGACACCGTCGGGCAGCAGACGATCGACCGAGGCTGCCGGATAGCGCCAGTGGAGGTAGGCGAGTTCCTGCCACCCCATGTACATCACCGGCCGGTCGACGGCCGCGGGGGGCTCGGGCTGGGGACGGAAGGCCATGGCGGGAGTGTCGTACGGCCGTGCCGCTACCCGGCGTCCTTCCACGACGCCGGGAGCTCGCCGACCACCTCGATGCGCTTGGGGACCTCGGCGGGCGCCAGCACGGATCGGAGATCGTCGCGAAGGGCGTCGGCGTCGGCGCCGGGCGCGGCGACCC
>JAWVYO010000041.1:0-19711 GCA_033722675.1 Acidimicrobiia bacterium
GACCACGACATTCCCCACGCCGCCGGCGGACCCACCTCGCTGTCCAACAGCCGCCTCCGCTGCGAAGACACCTGCCACCCCGCCAAGACCCGCCGCGACCACCAGGCCGGCCGACTCCGCCGCCGAGCACCCCCACCCCACCCCGCCGCCTGAGGAGGGGTCGCGACGACCCCGGGTACCCGACCGTCTCGACCTACGATCCGGTCCCGTGACCGATCGACCCGACGTCCTCGTCGTCGGCGGCGGCCCGGGGGGGTCGTCGGCCGCCCACTGGCTCGCCCGTAACGGCGTGTCGGTGATGCTCGTGGAGAAGAAGGAGTACCCCCGGGTCAAGACCTGCGGCGACGGGCTCACCCCCCGATCGATCACGCAGCTCACCGACATGGGGTTCGACTTCTCGGGCCCGGAGTTCCACCGGACGCGCGGCCTGCGCGCCTACTCGGGCGACCTGTTCCTCGAGGTCGACTGGCCCGACCACCCGATCCACCCGAACTGGGGGGGTGTCATCCGGAGGGCCGACCTCGACCACCAGGTGGCCGCCCTCGCCGAGAAGCAGGGCGTGGTCCTCCGACCGCACACGACCGCCCGTCCGATGCTCGAGGACGGCCGCATCGCCGGGGTCGAGCTGACCTCGGGGGACGAGACCGAGATCGTCCGGCCCCGGATCGTCGTCGTGGCCGACGGCTCGCTCTCACGGTTCGGCCGGGCACTCGGGGCCCACCGCGACCGGGAGTTCCCCTACGGCCTCGCCGCTCGCGGGTACTTCGAGAGCCCCGTGTCCACGGACGACTACATGGAGACCCAGCTCGACCTCCGGGACAAGGCCGGCGCCACGGTCCCCGGGTACGGATGGATCTTCCCCCTCGGCGACGGGACCATCAACGTCGGCGTCGGGGTGCTGTCCACCTTCCACCGGTGGAAGTCCATCAACACGAGCGACCTCATGGAGACGCTCGTCGCCTCCGCGCCCGCCCACTGGGGGATCGGCCCCGACGACGCCGTCTCCGACCCCCGCGGCGGCAAGCTCCCGATGGCCTTCTCGGTCGGCCCGGTGGTCGGGCCGAACTGGGTGATGGCCGGCGACGCCGCGGGGTCCATCAATCCCTTCAACGGCGAGGGCATCGCCTACGCCTACGAGACCGGTCGCATCGCCGCCCGCCACGTCGCCGAGGCGCTGGCGACCGACGACCTCGCCCGGCTTCGTGACTATCCCGTCGAACTCGAGGCCGAGTACGGCCTCTACTACCGCACCGCCCGCGCCTGGGTGCGGCTCGCCGGACAGCCCGGCGCCATGCGGGCGCTCACGCGCGTCGGCGTGCGCTCGCGGACCGTGATGGAGTGGACGATCCGGGTCATGGCGAACCTGCTGCGACCCGACGAACGGGGCGCCGCCGAGCGGGCCTACGGCGTCATCGAGCGCGTGGTCCAGGTGGGCCCCGAACCGTGATCGCGACACCGCATCTCGCCGCTTTTGCGAGGTCGTGGCTCGCCTCTACCCTTCGAGCTGCCAGGAGGAGGGCCGCCGTCGGATGACACTCACCGCATACCTGCCGATCGCGATCATGTTCCTCCTGACGCTGGGCTTCGGCGTGTTCTCCATCGTCGCCTCGGGCCTGTTCGCGCCGAACAACCCGACTCCCGAGAAGCTGGAGCCCTACGAGTGCGGCATCGTCCCGCTGCAGGAGCCCGTCCAGCGCTTCCCGGTCAAGTTCTATCTCGTGGCGATGCTGTTCGTGGTCTTCGACATCGAGATCGTGTTCCTCTTCGCCTGGGCGGCGCGGTTCGAGCAGCTCGGCTGGTACGGCGTGGCCGCGGTGGGGATCTTCACGGCGCTGCTCGTCGAGACCCTCGTCTACGTGTGGAAGCGGGGCGGGCTGGACTGGAACGTCAAGCGGCGCGCCCGCTACCGGCGGGTCGTCGCCCCCGAGGCCCAGCTCGAGGAGGCCGCCTGATGGCACGGGAGGCCGCCCCCCCGAACATCCTGATCGGCACGCTCAACAAGGCCGTCGGATGGGCCCGGTCCCGCTCCATGTGGCCCGCCACCTTCGGGCTCGCCTGCTGCGCCATCGAGATGATGGCCACCGGCGCCGCCCACAACGACCTCGCCCGCTTCGGCATGGAGGTCTTCCGGGCGTCGCCCCGCCAGGCCGACCTCATGATCGTGGCCGGCCGCGTGTCCCAGAAGATGGCCCCCGTCCTCCGCCAGGTGTACGACCAGATGCCCGAGCCCAAGTGGGTCATCTCGATGGGCGCCTGCGCCTCGAGCGGGGGCATGTTCAACAACTACGCCCTCGTGCAGGGCGTCGACCAGGTGGTCCCCGTCGACGTGTACGTCCCCGGGTGCCCGCCGGGGCCCCAGTCCCTCATGCACGGGATCCTCTCCCTCCACGAGAAGATCATGAGCGGGGAGCTGGCGAGGACATGACCGACGAGACCACCGTCCCCGACGACGAAGCGGTCGACGCGGCCCCCGACGCCGCACCCGTCCACGAGGACGAGGTGCTCGCCGCCGTCGCCACGGCCGCGCCGTCGGCCTCCTTCGGCGTCTCGCCCGCCGGCATCGACACCGCGCACGTCGACCGCGAGGAGTACGTGGCCGCGGTCGCCGCCGCCAAGGACGCCGGCTTCCAGATGTTCACCGACCTCTGCGCCGTCGACCACCTCCGTCGGCGCCGCGACCGCTTCGAGGTGATCGTCCAGCTCGTCTCGCTGACCTTGCGCCGCCGTCTCGCCGTCCACGTCGCGATCCCCGGCGGCGACCCCTCGGTCCCGACGATCACGCCGATCTACCAGGGCGCCAACTTCTACGAGCGGGAGGCCTACGACCTCTTCGGCATCGTCTTCGACGGTCACCCCGACCTCACCCGGCTCCTCCTCCCCGACGACTGGGAGGGGCACCCGATGCGCAAGGACCACCCCGTCGGCGCGGTCCCCGTCCAGTTCAAGGGAGCGAACAAGGTCACCTGATGAGCAACCCACCCGACGTCGTCACCGGAGAGATCGAGGCCCCGTCGACCGAGGCGCAGGAGGCGCCGCCGACGGCCGCGTCCGAGCGCGAGCAGGAGCGCCGCCGCATCCACGAGATGTGGGTCACCGGCACCGAGGCCCCCGAGGACGCCGGCCGCTACACCTCCGAAGGCGCCCAGGAGATGCTCGACGACGACGACGAGGGCGCCGGCGCCCTCGCCGAGCAGCGCGGCGTCGTGGTCAGCGACGACTACGAGATCGACGACCGCATCTCCGACGACGAGACGCAGATCATCAACATGGGGCCCCAGCACCCCTCCACCCACGGAGTACTCCGGCTCCAACTCGAGATCGAGGGCGAGACGATCCGGCGGGTGAAGCCGATCATCGGGTACCTGCACACCGGCATGGAGAAGACGGGCGAGGCCCTCACCTTCCTGCAGGGCCCCACGAACGTCACCCGCATGGACTACCTGTCGCCGTTCTTCAACGAGCTGGCCTTCTCCCTCGCCACCGAGAAGCTGCTCGGCGTGGAGATCCCGCCCCGAGCCCAGGCGATCCGCATCCTCATGACCGAGCTGAACCGGGTGGCGAGCCATCTCCTGTGGATGGCCACCCAGGGCATGGACGTCGGGGCGCTGTCGATGATGATCTACGGCTGGCGCGAGCGGGAGATCTGCCTCGACTTCTTCGAGAAGGTCACCGGGCTGCGGATGAACCACAACTACATCCGGCCGGGCGGCGTCGCCGCCGACCTCCCCGACGGATGGGAGGAGGACGTCGAGCGCATCCTCTCCGAGGTGCCCAAGGGCCTCGAGGACTACGAGACCCTGCTCTCGGAGAACCCGATCTGGATCGACCGCACCCAGGGTGTCGGGGTCATCACCCCCGACGAGTGCTACGCCTACGGCGTGACCGGCCCCCTGTTGCGGGCGGCCGGGGTGGCCTGGGACCTCCGCAAGGAGTTCCCGTACTCGGGCATCGAGCAGTACGACTTCGACGTCCCCGTCGGCAAACACGGCGACACCTACGACCGCTACGTCCTCCGCCTGGAGGAGGTCCGCCAGTCGCTGGGGATCGCCCGCCAGGTGATGGAGTCCATGCCCGAGGGCGACTACCGGACCGACGACCGCAAGGTCACCCCGCCGCCCCGCGCCCGCATCGACCAGTCGATGGAGGCGCTCATCCACCACTTCAAGATCTTCACCGAGGGCTTCGTCGTGCCCGAGGGGGAGGTGTACCAGGCCGTGGAGTCGCCCCGAGGCGAGCTGGGCGTCTACCTCGTCTCCTCCGGCGGCCCCAAGCCGTGGCGCGTCCACGTCCGGGGCCCCTCGTTCGCCAACGTGCAGGCCCTCCCGGTGATGATGACCGACCAGTTGATCGCCGACACGGTGGCCACGCTGGCGTCGGTCGATCCGGTGCTGGGGGACGTCGACCGATGACCTGGTCGGAGGCCACGATGGAGCGGGCCCGGTCGATCATCGGCCGCTACCCGGAGAAGCGATCGGCGGTCATGCCGCTGCTCTACCTCGCCCAGCACGAGGAGGGGCGGCTCACCGACGACGGGATGCGCCTCGTCGCGGAGCTGACCGATCTCACCGCCGCCCAGGTCCAGGCGGTGGCGACGTTCTACACGATGTACAAGCGTGACGACGTCGGCCGCTACCTCGTGTCGGTCTGCACCTCCATCTCCTGCATGCTCCTCGGCGGCGAGGACGTCCTGGCCGCCATCGAGGACGAGTCCGGCGTGCCCGACGGCGAGACCGGCGACGACGGCCTCGTGAGCGTGGAGCACGTCGAGTGCATCGGTGCCTGCGGCGGCGCCCCCGCCGTCCAGGTCAACTACGAGCTCGTCGAGGGCGTCACGCCGGAGAACGGCCGCAAGCTCTGCCGCTGGCTCCTCGACGGACGGCCCCGGGTCGTCACCGGCGACGAGATGCAGGAGCTCTTCGGCGGCCAGCGGTCCTTCGACTGGGGCCCCGCAGAGCGGGACGGCGCCGTGGGCCCCGTCCCGGCCTTCGGCCCCTACGGCACGGCGGAGGAGGTCTGATGAAGATCCTCACCGAACGCATGGAGGCGCACCGCACCGACAGCCACACCCTGGCCCGTTATCGCGACACCGGCGGGTACGAGTCGCTGCGGAAGGCGCTCTTCGAGATGACCCCCGAGGCCGTCCACGAGGAGGTCAAGGCCTCCAACATCCGCGGCCGGGGCGGCGCCGGGTTCCCGACCGGCGTGAAGTGGGGCTTCCTGGGGAAGGCCGAGCCCCGGTACCTCGTCGTCAACGCCGACGAGTCCGAGCCCGGCACCTTCAAGGATCGCCAGCTCCTCGAGCGCGACCCCCACCAGCTGCTCGAAGGCATGATCATCTCGGCGTACGCCCTCGGCGTCGACCTGGCCTTCGTCTACATCCGCGGCGAGTACCCGCGCCCGGCCCGCCGGGTCCAGCGCGCCGTCGACGAGGCCTACGAGGCCGGCCTCCTCGGCCCCGACGTCATGGGCAGCGGCTTCGGCCTCGACGTCGTCGTCCACCTCGGCGCCGGCGCCTACATCTGCGGCGAGGAGACCGCCCTCCTCAACAGCCTGGAGGGCAAGCGCGGCGAGCCGCGCATCAAGCCCCCGTTCCCCGCGGTGGAGGGCCTGTACGCCAAGCCGACGATCGTCAACAACGTCGAGACCCTCAGCAACGTCCCCTGGATGATCCGCCACGGCGGCGCCGCCTACGACGCGATCGGCCCCGAGGGGTCCAAGGGCACCCGGCTGTTCTCGCTCTCGGGCCACGTCGAACGGCCGGGCAACTACGAGATCGAGATGGGCCTCACCTGGCGGGAGTTCATCTACGACATCGGCGGGGGCATCCCCGGCGGCCGGGAGATCAAGACGTGGATCCCCGGCGGCGCCTCCGCGCCGTGGCTCCTGCCCGAGCACCTCGACGAGCCCGTCACGATCGACGATGCCGGCCGGCTCGACACGATGCTCGGTTCCGGTGCCGTCGTGGTCATGGACGAGACCACCAACGTCGTCCACGCCGCCCTCAGCATCGTCCGGTTCTTCTCCCACGAGTCCTGCGGCCAGTGCACGCCCTGCCGCGAAGGGACGACCTGGATGCAGCGCATCCTCGAGCGCATCCTCGCCGGCGAGGGCCGCCAGATGGACCTCGATCTCCTGCTCGACATCAGCGACAACATCAGCCCGGGTTTGCGGTGGCCCCCGGCGATGACGACGATCTGTCCGCTCGGTCCCTCGGCCGTGTCCCCGATCACCTCGATCATGCGGCACTTCCGGGACGAGGTGGAGGCGATGATTCCGGGAGTGGCAGCCGGTGTCTGAACGCGTGACGATCACCGTCGACGGCGAGGAGCGGGAGGTCCCCGCCGGCGAGCTGCTCATCAAGGCCGCCCAGGACACGGGCACCTACATCCCCCGCTTCTGCTGGCACCCCCGCATGAAGCCCGTGGGCATGTGCCGGATGTGCCTCGTCGAGGTGGAGGGCCCCCGCGGCCGCCAGCTCACCACGTCGTGCACGATGCCGGTGTCCGACGGGATGGTCGTCCACACCGAGTCGGACGTGGTGACGAAGGCCCAGGAGGGGGTGCTCGAGTTCCTCCTCATCAACCACCCGCTCGACTGCCCGGTCTGCGACCGTGGCGGCGAGTGTCCCCTCCAGGACCAGACCATGTCGTACGGGCCGGGCGAATCGCGCTTCGTCGAGGAGAAGCGCCACTTCGAGAAGCCCATCCCCATCAGCGACCTCGTCATGCTCGACCGGGAGCGCTGCATCCTCTGCGCCCGCTGCACCCGCTTCTCCGAGGAGATCTCGGGCGACCCCCTCATCGAGTTCAAGGAACGGGGCAACGGCACGCAGGTCCTCACCTTCCCGGGCGAGCCCTTCGCGTCGTACTTCTCGGGCAACACCGTCCAGATCTGCCCGGTGGGCGCGCTCACCGCCACGCCCTACCGGTTCCGGGCCCGGCCGTGGGACCTGGAGGCCGTCGAGAGCACCTGCCCGCACTGCTCGGTGGGCTGTCGGATCTCCGTGCAGGCCTCCCAGAACCAGGTGCTCCGCTTCCTCGGCGTCGACAACGGCCCCACCAACCAGAGCTGGCTGTGCGACAAGGGGCGCTTCGGCTTCGAGTACCTCAACAGCGACGAACGGCTCGGGACCCCCCTCGTGCGGGGCGACGACGGCGAACTCCACGAGGCGTCGTGGGGCGAGGCCCTCGACGCGGCCGCCGCCGCCCTGTCGGCGGTGGTCGACGCCCACGGCGCAGACGCCGTGGCGGGCATCGGCGGCGCCCGCTCCACGAACGAGGAGGCCTACCTCTTCGGCAAGCTGCTGCGGTCCCGGATCGGGACCCCGCACCTCGACGCCCAGCTCGACGACGGCCTCGACCCCCGGTTCCTCGCAGGGGTCGAGCCGCGGGCCACGATCGACGACCTCGAACGGGCCGCCGCCGTCCTCGTCTGGGCGCCCGACCTCAAGGAGGAGCTGCCCGTCCTCTACCTGCGGGTCCGGCGGGCCGCTCAGGAACTCGGGGCGAAGCTCGTCGTGGTGCATCCCCGCGCCACGGGACTCGACGACGTCGCCGGCCACGTGGTCCGGTACCGGGCCGGGCACGGTGCCGACGTGCTCCGCCGCCTCGCCGCCGGTGAGGGCGACCTCGCCGACGCCCGCGCCGCCCTCGGCGAGGGTCCCGTCGTCGCCATCGTCGGCCGCACCGGGCTCACCGAGGACCCGGCGCTCGCGGAGGCGGTGGCCGCCTTCGCACGCGACCTGCCCGATGCCGCCCTCATGCCGGCGACCCGGCGCTCCAACGTCTACGGCGCCCTCGACATGGGGCTGAGCCCGGCCCTGCTGCCCGGCCGCGCCTCCGCCTACGACGACGGCGCCCGGGCCGCGCTCGCCGAGCACTGGGGCGAGCTCCCCGGCGGCGCCGGTCGCGACACGGCGGGGATCGTCGACGGCCTCCGTCAGGGGGTGCTCAAGGCCGTGGTGCTCCTCGGAGCCGATCCGGCGCGCGACGTCCCCGACGGGTCCGGCGGCGCCGCGCTGGAGGCGGCCGAGACCGTCGTGGCGATCGATCTGTTCCGCACCGCCTCCGTCGAACAGGCCGACGTCGTCCTCCCCGCCCTCGGGTTCTCGGAGGTCGAGGGCACCGTGACGAACCTCGAGGGCCGGGTCCAGAAGGTCAACCGCCTGCTGCCCGGGACGGGACAGTCCCGCGCCGCCTGGGAGATCCTCGAGGACCTCGCCCGGCGTCTCGGCGGGTCCCTCGGCGCCACGTCGGCCGAGGCGATCGCCAAGGAGATCGAGGCGGTCGCACCCGCCTACGGCGGCATCTCGTGGGACCGCCTCGACTGGGGCGACGGACGCGAGGGCGTCGTCGCACCCGCCGGCGAGGGCTCCCAGCCCCTCGGCTTCGTGCCGGTGGCCGGCGACCTGGGGACGCCCCCCGACGGCACGACGCTCCATCTCGCCCGCACGCTCTACGACCACGGCACCGTGGTGCGTCGGGGCCCGTCGCTGGCGAAGCTCGCCCCCGAGCCCGCCCTCTTCGTCCACCCCGACGACGCAGGGCCGCTGGGCGTCGAGGAGGGTGTGACGGCATGGATCTCCGGCGGCTCCGGCCGGGCCGAGCTGCCGGTCCGCTTCGACCGGAGCCTCGCCCCCGGCACCGTCTACCTGCCGTTCAACCTCGGCGTCACCGTCGGCACCGACCCCGCCGTCACCGTCGCCGCGGCGGAGGGGGCGGCGTGAGCGACTTCCTCTACGACCTGTTTGCCGGGAACCTCTGGGGCGGCAGCCTCTGGCCGGCGCTCGTGAAGGTGGTGGCGGCCTTCGCGCTGCTGCTGCTGAACACGCTGCTGCTCATCTGGTTCGAGCGGAAGATCGTGGCCTGGATGCAGAACCGCCTCGGGCCGCGGCGGGCCGGCCCCTACGGCGTGCTCCAGACCCTGGCCGACGGCCTGAAACTGTTCTTCAAGGAGCAGGTGACGCCCCGCAAGGTCGAGTTCGGCGTCTACATCATGGCCCCGCTGCTGGCGCTCGTCCCGGCCCTGCTCATCTTCACCGTGATCCCCATCGGCGCCCCCTTCACCGTCACGGGCGACGGTCCGCCGGTGACCGTGCAACTCGCCGCCGCCGACCTCAACGTGGCGCTCCTCTTCGTGCTCGCCATGTCGGCGATGGCGGTGTACGCGATCGTGTTGGCCGGCTGGTCCTCGGGCTCCAAGTACCCGCTGCTCGGCGGGGTGCGGGCCACGGCGCAGGCCATCTCCTACGAGGCCGCGATGGGCCTCGCCATCGTCCCCGTGGTGCTCTTCGCGTCCACCCGTATCGGCGACGGAGCGGACATCGGCGTCGGGACGATGTCCTTCTCCACCATCGTCGAGCTGCAGGCCGGCGCCTTCCGGGGTTTCATCCCCGGCTGGTTCGTGTTCTGGCTCCTGCCGTCCTTCATCATCTTCTGGATCGCCGCGGTCGCCGAGACGAACCGGGCGCCCTTCGACCTCGTCGAGGCCGAGCAGGAGATCGTCGGCGGCTTCCACACCGAGTACTCGGGCATCCGCTTCGCCCTCTTCTTCCTGGCCGAGTACATCAACATGTTCAACATGTCGGCCATCGCCGTGACGCTCTTCTTCGGCGGCTGGCTCGGACCGGACTTCGGCCTCCCCGCAGGCATCGCCTGGGTCATGCCGATCTTCTGGTTCCTCCTGAAGACCTACGCCCTCCTCTTCGTGTACGTGTGGCTGCGGGCGACGCTGCCCCGGATGCGCTACGACCTGCTCATGCAGTTCGGGTGGAAGCGTCTGATCCCCGTGTCCCTCGCCTGGCTCGTCCTGTTCACGCTCGTGACGGCCTGGCGCAGCTTCGGAGCGCCGTGGGGGTGAGCCATGACCGATGAGCCGATCGACGTGACCGAGGACACCGCCACCGAGGAGCGCGGCGGGTTCTTCAAGCCCTTCGCCGGGTTCCTCGTCACGTTCCGACAGATGTTCCGCAAGCGCGTCACCCGCGAGTACCCCCACGAGAAGCGGGAGAAGCCCCAGCGGTTCCACGGGCGGCACGTCCTCAACCGCTACCCCGACGGCATGGAGAAGTGCATCGGGTGCGAGCTGTGCGCCGGTGTCTGTCCGGCCCGCTGCATCTACGTGCGGGGCAAGGAGAACCCGCCCGACGCGCCCGTCAGCCCGGGGGAGCGCTACGGGTTCGTCTACGAGATCAACATGCTGCGGTGCATCTTCTGCGCCCTCTGCGTCGAGGCCTGCCCCACCGAGGCGATCACCATGACCCACCTGTTCGAGTTCTCCGTGACCTCGCGTGACGAGTCGATCCTCACGCGGGACCACCTCCTCATGGAGCCGGACGGCTCGGTGCCCCACATCCACGAGGAGAACCCGCTCATCGACGTGGGCGAGCTGCGGATCGCCGACGGCTGGATGCGTGCCACTGCGTCCGCCGGCCGCGCCTCCTACGAGGGGGTCGAGGGGTGGACGCCCACGGCCGGCGTCGGACTGCGCCCCGCCGAGCGCGGCCAGCGTCCCGACGACGACGCCGAGGAAGCCGACGACTGATGGTCGAGACCGTCCTCTTCTTCGTCTTCGGGGCCGCCGCCATCGCGGGGGCCCTCACGATGGTCGCGGCGCGCAACCCCGTGTACGCGGCGCTGGGCCTCATGCTCACGATGTTCTCGATCGCCGTGTTCTACGTGTCCAACGCCGGCCACTTCATCGCCGTCGTCCAGGTGATCATCTACGCGGGCGCGGTGATGACCCTCTTCCTGTTCGTGATCATGCTCATCGGCGTCGACCGGGCCGAGGACCGCACCGAGACCATCCCCTTCCAGCGCCCGCTGGGACTGCTCCTGCTGCTCGGCCTCGCGGCGGGGGTCGTCGCCGCGGGGGCGCAGGCATGGGTGACGGGGCCCTCGGACGCGTTCGGCGACGCCAACGGGACGCTGGAGGCGATCGGGGAGGAGCTCTTCACCCGGTGGGTGCTCCCCTTCGAGATCACCGCCCTCCTGCTCATCGTCGCCGCCGCCGGTGCGATCGGCCTGGCCTACTTCCGCAGCGGGGAGGACGAGGCGTGACCGTCACCCCCGGCTGGTACATGGCACTCGCGGCGATCCTCTTCGTGATCGGCGCGGGCGGGATCCTCCTGCGCCGGAACGCCCTCGTGATGTTCATGTCGGTGGAGCTCATGCTGAACGCCGTCAACCTCTCCTTCGTGGCGGCGGGGCGCGAGCTGGGGGTCCTCGACGGGCAGATCGCGGTGCTCTTCGTGATGGTGGTCGCCGCCGCCGAGGTCGTCGTGGGTCTGGCGATCATCGTGGCCATCTTCCGCCGCCGCCAGACGGCGTCCGTCGACGAGTTGTCGGGGCTCCGGGGATGAGCGAGACCACCGTCGAAGTCCTCGTCTCGCTCACCCTGCTGGCGCCGCTGGCCGGCGCCGTCGTCCTCCTGTCGCTCGGGCGCCGGATCGGCGAGCCCGGCGCGGGCGTCCTCGCCACGGCGATCGTGGGCGGCTCCTTCGCCATGGCGCTCGTCGCGTCGGCGGACTTCATCACCGGCGAGGCGCATTCGGCCACCGTGGCCCACTGGTTCGAATGGCTGCCGCCGCTCGGCGTCGAGGCCGCGTTCCGATGGGACGCCCTCGCCGCGCTCATGACGCTGGTCGTGACCGGCGTCGGGTCGCTCATCCACCTGTACTCGATCGGGTACATGCACGGCGACGAGCGGTTCCCCCGCTTCTTCGCCTACCTCAACCTGTTCATCTTCTCGATGCTGACGCTGGTGCTCGCCGACAACTTCGCGCTCCTCTTCGTGGGCTGGGAGCTCGTCGGTCTCTCCTCGTACCTGCTCATCTCGTTCTGGTTCGAACGGGAGACGGCGGCCGCCGCGGGCAAGAAGGCCTTCGTGACCAACCGGGTCGGCGACGTCGGCTTCATGGTCGCCCTCATGTTGATCTTCGCCGAGTTCGGCACGTTCGGGTACGACGCCGTGTTCGAGACCGCCGAAGGCGTGTTGTCCACGGAGATGGCCACCGCCATCACGCTGTTGCTGCTCGTGGGGGCGGCCGGCAAGTCGGCACAGCTGCCCCTCTACGTGTGGCTTCCCGACGCCATGGAGGGCCCGACCCCCGTGTCGGCGCTCATCCACGCCGCCACGATGGTGACCGCCGGCGTGTACATGGTCGCCCGGGCGGGGGCGCTGTTCGAGCTGGCCCCGGTGTCGGGCGGGATCGTCGCGACCGTCGGCGCCGTCACCGCCCTCTTCGCAGCGACGATCGCGATCTTCCAGAACGACATCAAGCGCGTCCTCGCCTACTCGACGATCAGCCAGCTCGGATACATGTTCCTCGCCGTCGGCGCCGCCGCCTACGTCGCCGGCATCTTCCACCTGATGACCCACGCCTTCTTCAAGGCCCTGCTGTTCCTCGGCGCCGGATCGGTGATCCACGCGATGCACGAGGAGCAGGACATGCGGAAGATGGGCGGGCTCGCCCGGAAGATGCCCATCACCGCCGTGACGATGGGGATCGCCTGGCTGGCGATCTCGGGGATCCCGCCACTCTCGGGCTTCTGGTCCAAGGACGAGATCCTCGCCGTTGTCTGGGACCGGGGCGACGCGTGGGTGGCGCTGTGGGTGGTGGGGATCGTGACCGCCCTGCTCACGGCCTTCTACATGAGCCGCCTCATCTTCATGACCTTCGCGGGCAGGCCCCGGTGGAAGGAGGGCCTCGAGCCCCACGAGTCGCCGCCGGTCATGACCTTCCCCCTCGTCGTGCTGGCCGTTCTCTCCGCCGTCGCCGGGTTCGTCAACCTGCCCTGGCAGCTCGGGCTCGAGCACTTCCTCGAACCGGCCTTCGAACTCGTCACCCTCGCGCACCCCGCCGAGGGCTCCACCGCCGTCGTCCTGGCGCTCGTGTCGGTGGCCGCCGCGGCCGTCGGGATCCTGGTGGCGGCCGAGCGGTACGGGTTCCGGACGACGCTGCCCTCCGAGGACGGCGCGGTGGCCTCGCTGCTGGGCAGCGGCTACCACGTCGACGACCTCTACGCCCGGGTGTTCGTCGGAGGCGGCGGGGCCGTCGCCGAAGCCGCCGCCGAGGGCGACCGCCGCATCGTCGACGGCGGCGTGAACGGCGTCGGATGGCTCACGCAGAAGGCGGGCGAGCTGCTGCGGCCGCTGCAGACGGGCTACGCCCGCTCCGCGGCGCTGTGGATCACGATCGGGACCGTCGGCCTGCTGGCCTGGTTCCTGAGCCGGGGGGCCTTCTAGATGGAGGCGTCGTTCCCGATCCTCACGATCCTCGTGCTGCTGCCGGTGGCCTCGGGCATCGTGCTGCTGCTCCTGCCCAAGGACCGCACCGAGCTCGTCCTCCCCGTCGCCATCCTCCTCAGCCTCCTCCCCCTGGGGGCCACGGGGTGGATCCTCTACGAGTTCCAGACCGGGTTCGGCGGGTTCCAGTTCGTCGAGCGCAGCGTCTGGTACGAGGCGTGGGGCGTGGGCTGGCACCTCGGGATCGACGGCATCTCACTCTTCCTCGTGGCCCTCACCACGTTCCTCTTCCCGCTGTCGCTGCTGGCGTCCACCGCGATCACCGACCGGGTGCGCGAGTACGCCGCCTCGATGCTGTTCCTCGAGGCCGGCATCCTCGGCGTCTTCGTCGCGCTGGATCTGCTCGTCTTCTTCGTGTTCTGGGAGGCGATGCTCGTCCCGATGTATTTCATCATCGGGATCTGGGGCGGCACGCGCCGGGTCTACGCCGCGGTGAAGTTCTTCCTCTACACGGCGCTGGGATCCGCGCTCATGTTCGCCGGGATCCTGTGGCTCGCGGTCTCGGCCTCCGACCAGCTGGGCGGGCCCACCTTCGACTTCACCGAGCTGCTGGGGGTCGAGATCGCTCGGACCACCCAGTTCTGGCTCTTCGCCGGGTTCGCCCTGTCCTTCGGGATCAAGGTGCCGCTCTTCCCCTTCCACACCTGGCTCCCCGACGCCCACGTCGAGGCGCCGACGGCCGGTTCGGTGATCCTCGCCGGTGTCCTGCTGAAGCTCGGCGCCTACGGCCTCGTCCGGTTCAACCTGACGCTGTTCCCCGAGGCCACCGTCGAACTCGTGCCGGTCCTCGCGGTCCTGTCGGTGATCGGGATCATCTACGGGGCGGTGGTGGCGATCGTCCAATCCGACATCAAGCGGCTCGTCGCCTACTCGTCGGTGAGCCACCTCGGATTCGTGGTGCTCGGCATCTTCGCCCTCACCACCCAGGGGCTCCAGGGCGGGGTCATCCAGATGGTCAACCACGGCCTCACGACCGGCGTCCTGTTCATCCTGGTGGGCATGATCTACGAGCGGCGCCACACCCGTGAGATCGGCGACTTCGGCGGTCTCGCTCGCGTCATGCCGCTCTTCGCCGGCGCCTTCCTCTTCACGGCGTTCGCGTCCATCGGCCTGCCGGGTCTCAACGGGTTCGTCGGCGAGTTCCTCGTCCTCATGGGGTCGTACCTGACCCTCCCGGTGTACGCGATCATCGCCTCTTTCGGCGTGATCCTTGCCGCCGTGTACCTGCTGTGGGCCTACCAGCGCATGTTCACCGGCCCGATCACGGTGAAGGAGAACGAAGGCCTCGCCGACGTCGGGTTCCGGGAGGCGGCGATCCTGCTGCCGATGGTGGCGCTCATCGTGTTCCTCGGCGTCTACCCGAAGCCGGCGCTCGAGCGGATCGAGCCGTCCGTGCAGGGGATCATCGATCGGATCGAGCTCACCACCGACTACGAGGCGCCGGAGTTCGGCGTCGAGGCCGATCTGGCGGGGGAGGGTGACGAATGACCCCCGACAGCCTCGACGTCCTCGCCGTCGCCCCCGAGATCGCCGTCACCGCCGGCGTGGTCCTGCTCCTCCTCGTGGAGGTCAACACCGACCTGGGCTCGCGCGCCTGGGCGGTCTTCGCCGCGCTCGGCCTCGGCGCCGCCACCGGCATGTCGATCTGGCAGTTCGTCGCCCACCACGAGGCCGCCGATGCCCGGACGTTCTACTCGGACATGATCGTGATGGACGGCTTCGGCGCGCTGGCGGGGATGATCGTCTTCCCCCTCACCGGCCTCGCGCTCCTCGGCGG
Source organism: Acidimicrobiia bacterium (assembly GCA_033722675.1). Taxonomy (GTDB): domain Bacteria; phylum Actinomycetota; class Acidimicrobiia; order Spongiisociales; family UBA11373; genus DATHYU01. Next base: position 15,083 of record JAWVYO010000041.1, read on the forward strand.
CTGGCAGCTGGCGACCTCCTTCGGGCGCCGGGGCGCCGAGTTCGTGTCCCTCGTGATGGTCGCCGCGACGGGCGCCCACGTCATGGCCGCCTCGGGCAATCTCATCATGCTGTTCATCGGGCTCGAGGTGTTCTCGATCAGCCTCTACATCCTCGCCGGGTACACCCGGACCCGTGAGGACGCCGACGAGGCGGCGCTCAAGTACTTCCTGCTCGGGGCCTTCGCCTCGGCCGTGTTCCTGTACGGCATCGCCCTCGTGTTCGCGGCCACCGGATCGGTCTCGATCTACGGGCCGGGTGGCATCGCGGACTTCCTCGGCGGCGTCATCCTCACGCGGCCCGGCATCCTCCTGGCCGGCATCGCGCTCCTGCTCGTCGGTCTGGCCTTCAAGGTGAGCGCAGCGCCGTTCCACGTGTGGGCGCCGGACGTCTACCAGGGGTCTCCGTCGGGCATCACGGGCTTCCTCAATGCCGGGGCGAAGGTGGCGGGGTTCGCCGCGCTGGCCCGCGTCCTCACGGTCGCCCTCGAGTCCCGCATCGACGACTGGGCGCCGGCACTCGCCGTCGTCGCCGCCGCGTCGGTGGTCGTCGGCACCCTGTACGCCATCGCCCAGGACGACATCAAGCGGATGCTGGCCTACTCGTCGGTCGCCCACGCAGGGTTCATCACCACCGCCCTGGTCGCCGGCCAGGCGGGTGTGGGCGACATGTGGTTCTACGTCGCCACGTACGCGGTCCAGGTGATCGGGGCCTTCACGGTCGTCGCCGTGGTGACGGGGCCCCGGGAGGGACGCGCCCCCCTCGACGCCTTCGCCGGGCTCGGGACACGCGCCCCGTTGCTGGCCGCCACCCTCGGTCTCATGATGCTGGGGATGGGCGGCATCCCGCTGACCGCCGGATTCGTCGGGAAGGCAGCGGTCTTCCAGGCCGCCATCGAGGTCGACTACCTCTGGCTCGTCGTGCTCGGCCTCGTCGCCGCGGTCGCCGGCCTGTTCTTCTACCTCCGGGTGATCGTGCTCATGTACTTCCGTGAGCCGGCCCCCGGCCCGGGGACGGACACCGCCCGGCCCTCCGTCGGCCTCGCCGGGCGGACGGTCCTGCTCCTCACCTCGGCCGTGACGGTGGTGTTCGGCGTCGCCCCCTGGCCGCTGCTCGACCTCGTCCGCGACGCGCTGCCGCTGTAGGTGCGCGTCCGGCGGCTGTTCGGCGTCGGCCTCCTCGTCGCAGCGGCGTTCGGCCCGCTCGTCCCGGTGCTGGGGAGCCTGCGCACCTCGGGCCGGGTCATCGTCACGACGGCCGACACCGTCACCGAGGATCTCTACGCCTTCGGCGGTCGTGTGATCGTCGAGGGGACGGTGGAGGGCGATCTCGTCACCTTCACGAACGAGCTGACGATCACGGGGACCGTGACGGGCGACGTGATCGGTGCGGTCGGCGGCACCGCCGACGTCTCGGGTGTGGTCGGCGGGTCCCTGCGACTGGCGGCGGTGCGGCTCGACGTGACGGGGTCGGTCGGCGACGACGTGGTGGGGATCGCCGGTGACGCGCTCGTCGCCGCCGACGTCGGCCGCGACGTCCTGCTGGTCGCCGGCGAGGTGCTGGCGGGCGGGGCCACCGGACGCGACGTCCACGTGCAGGCCTGGTCGCTCGAGGTCCATGGCACCGTCGGCCGCGACGTGATGGCCCGTGTCGACGACATCGTCGTGGGGCCGGGCGCCACGGTGGCGGGCGACGTCGAGTTCCAGGCGAGCGACGAGGTCCGTGTCGACGACGGGGCGGCGGTCGACGGGTCGCTCGTGCGGCGCGACGTCCTCGCTCCGGTCTGGGCGAAGGCGGTGGCCCGCGCCGTGCTCTGGCTGTCCCTCCTCGGGTTCCTCGTCGGGGGGCTCCTGGCGATCTGGCTGTTCCGTCGCACGATGATCCGCGCCGCGGCGACGGCACTGGAGCGGCCGGGACGCTCGGCGCTCGTCGGCGCCGGCGTCGTCGTGGGCATCCCGATCCTCGTGCTGCCGCTGGGGCTGTCGCTCGTGGGGCTGCCCGTGGCCGTCCTCCTGCTCGTGAGCTGGGTCGTCCTGCTCGTGCTCGGTGCCGCGCCCGCGGTCGCCGCCGTCGGCGAGCGCATCGTCGGAGGGCGTGGCGGGCTCGCCGGGGGCTTCGTGGTCGGTGCGGTGGCCTGGCGAGCCGCCATGTGGGTGCTCGCCCTCGTGGCGGCACTCGTGTACCTCGCGGCGACCCTCGTCGGCATCGGGGCCTTCGCGATCGCCGGGTGGGAACAGCGACGCGAAGCCATCGCGGCCGACGACGACTGGCGCCCCCTCCCCCCGTCGGGGACCGGGCGCCTCCGCTGAGGAGAGGGCCGTTCGGACCCTCCAGAACCCGGCGGCGGGACCGTAGGCTGACGGCGACCAGGAGGTCGTCTCAGGGATGTCCGAACCAGTTCGTTACGGGATCGTCGGCACCGGCATGATGGGCCGGGAGCACATCGCCAACCTCCGCCACATCGACGACGCCCGGATCGTGTCCATCGCCGATCCGAACGAGCACTCGCGACGGCACGCCGTCGCCGAGGGCGGACTCGACGGCGTGGCGGAGTTCGCCGACCACCGCGACCTCGTCGCCGCCGGGGGCATCGACGCCGTCCTCGTGGCGTCGCCCAACGACACCCACATCGACGTCCTGCTCGACGTCCTCGACGCAGGGATCAACGTGCTCGTCGAGAAGCCCCTGTGCACCACGGTCGACGACTGCCGTCGGGTCATGGAGGCCGCCGAGCGGAGCCCGGGCGTGACCTGGGTCGGGCTCGAATACCGCTACATGCCGCCGGTGGCCCGGATGATCGAGGAGGTGCGGAAGGGGACCGTGGGCGACGTGAAGATGGTGGGCATCCGGGAGCACCGCTATCCCTTCCTCCCGAAGGTCGACAACTGGAACCGTTTCAATCGCCGCAGCGGCGGGACGCTCGTCGAGAAGTGCTGCCACTTCTTCGACCTCATGAACCTCATCGTCGGCGCGGAGCCGGTCCGGGTCTTCGCCTCCGGGGGCCAGGCCGTGAACCACCTCGACGAGGTCTACGACGGGGAGCGGTCGGACATCCTCGACCACGCGTACGTGGTCGTCGACTACGCCGGCGGCACCCGGGCGTTCCTCGACCTCTGCATGTTCGCCGAGACCTCCAAGTTCCAGGAGGAGATCGCCGTCGTCGGACCGCTGGGAAAGGTCGAGGCGCTCGTCCCCTCGCCCCTCGACATCGAGGGCCTCGGGGCCGGCACCGTTCGCATCGGTGTACGGACGACCATGAAGGTGGAGGAGTTCGTCGTCCACGACGACCCACGGGTCGAGTACACGGGCGACCACCACGGCTCGTCGTATCTCGAGCACCTCGCGTTCATCGAGGCGGTTCGGACCGGATCGGCGCCCGAGGTGTCGCTGCGCGACGGCCTGCTGTCGGTGGCGGTGGGGATCGCCGGACAGCGCTCCATCGAGCAGGGCCGTCCGGTCGAGATGGCCGAGATCCTCGGCTCGTCCTGAGCTCCGCCGTGTTTGCCGAGCCGACATAACGGCTATATAAAGGGCTACACGTCCTGGCGGTTGGCGGGGGTGGAACCGGTTCCTTAGTATGGGCCCGTCCGCCCGGCGCTCGCCGGGAGTACGCAAAGCCATATCCGGGAGGAAAGGCTGTAATGAAGAAAATCAAGTGGGTGGGCCTGCTCATGGCCTTCGCCCTCATCGTCGCTGCGTGCGGTGACGACGACGACGCCGGGGACACCACCACGGCGGCGACGACCGCGACCACCGCACCCGTGACGACGGTCGACGACGGTGGCGGAGACCTCTCCGGCACCCGCGTGACCGTGTTCGGACCCGAGTCCTCCGAGAACGAGGCCGGCGCCATGCAGGACGCGCTCGACGTGTTCGCGGCCGAGACCGGCATCGAGATCGTCTACACCGGCGCTCGTGACTTCTCGGACCAGATCAACGCCCAGGCCGCCGGCGGCAACCCGCCGGACATCGCGGTCTTCCCGCAGCCGGGCAAGATCGGTGACTTCGGGTCGCAGGGTCTGATCCTGCCGATCCCGAGCGACGTCCAGGACGCCGTCGCGGCCCAGTGGCCCGCCGGCACCCTCGACACCGCCACGTTCGACGGCACGCTCTACGGCGTCCCGAACAAGACCGACCTCAAGTCGATCGTCTGGTACAACACCGCGATCTTCGAGGCCGGTGGGTACGAGATCCCCGAGACCTGGGAAGCGCTCGTCGGTCTGTCCGAGACCATGATCAACGACGGCGTCACGCCGTGGTGCGTCGGCATCGAGTCCGGCCCCGCGACGGGTTGGCCGTTCACGGACTGGATGGAGGATCTCATCCTCCGCTTCGAAGGTGCCGACGTGTACGACCAGTGGGTCAACCACGAGATCCCGTTCGACGATCCTCGGATCGTCGGGGTCGCCCAGCGCATCCTCGACGTGTGGAACACGCCCGGCATGGTCTTCGCCGCCGGTGGGTCGATCGCTTCGACCCCCTTCGGTGACAACGGCCAGCCGCTCGCCGATGGCGACTGCGCGATGCACCGCCAGGCGTCCTTCTTCGCCGCCTTCTTCCCCGAGGGCGTCGGTGTGGGCCCGGGCGAGGC
>JAWVYO010000042.1:0-19590 GCA_033722675.1 Acidimicrobiia bacterium
CGAGGACGAGCGGTGTGTCGGTGAGGGATCGGACCCGCTCGGCCAGTGCCGCGGCCCGGTCGCTCGTACCCTCGCGCTCTCCGGTCACACCCATCTCGGCCACCCCGTACACGAAGACGGGCCGTGCCTCGGCCACCTGCCGGAGCCGGTCCTCCGAGGTCGTGGGGGCGGCGAACAGCACCATCCCGAGCCCGGCGTCCTCGACCGCCTCCTGGACGGGACCGGCCTCGTCGACGGGCAGATCCGCGACGATGACCCCCGATCCGCCGGCGGCGGCCACCCGGCGGGCGAACTCCTCGGGGCCGTACCGAAGCACGGGGTTCGTGTACGTCATGACGAGGCAGGGCTTGCCGGTCCGCTCCCGCACGGCCGCCACGATCTCGAGGCCCCGTTCGAGGGTGGTGCCATTGCGCAGCGCCAGGCTCCCGGCCCGCTGGATGACGGGCCCGTCCATGAGCGGGTCGGCGTAGGGCAGCCCCACCTCGAACCCGTCCGCGCCGGCGTCGGCCATCGCCTCGAACATCGACACGGCGTGCTCGACGTCGGGGATCCCCGCCATCAGGTACGGGAGGAACACCGCCCGCTCCTCCGCGGCCGCGGCGGAGAACAGGCCTTCGAGGTCGGCCTTCACGCCTCGCCCCGGATGGCGGCGACCTGCTGGACGTCCTTGTCGCCCCGCCCGCTCAGGTTGAGCAGCACCGTCCGTCCCGCCAGCGCCTCGCGCTCGCGGGCGATCCACGCCAGGGCGTGCGCGGGCTCCAGCGCCGGGATGATGCCCTCCGTCCGGGACAGCAGGTCGAGGGCGTCGAGGGCCTCCTCGTCGGTGACCGACTCGTAGCGGGCGATGCCCTCGTCCTTGAAGTAGGCGTGCTCGGGCCCCACGCCCGGGTAGTCGAGGCCCGCCGACACCGAGTGCGCCTCCAGGACCTGGCCGTCGTCGTCCTGGAGCATGTAGGTCATCGAGCCGTGGAGGACGCCCGGGGAGCCCGCTCCCAGCGAAGCGCCGTGCTCGCCGGTGGCGATCCCGTGGCCGGCCGCCTCCACGCCGACCAGTTCGGCGTCGGTGTCGGCAAAGGGATAGAAGATGCCCATCGAGTTGGACCCCCCGCCGACGCAGGCGACCACGACGTCGGGGAGGTCGTCGTCCAGCTGGGCGATGGTCTCCTCGCCGATGACCTTCTGGAACTCCCGCACCATCCAGGGGAAGGGATGGGGCCCGACGACGGAACCGATGATGTAGTGGGTGCTCTCGACGGAGGCGACCCAGTCCCGCATGGCCTCCGACACGGCGTCCTTCAGGGTCCCGGCGCCGCTCGTCACGGGCACGACCTCGGTGCCGAGCAGCTCCATGCGGTACACGTTGAGGGCCTGGCGCTCGATGTCGACCTTCCCCATGTAGACCTGGCATTCCAGGCCGAGGAGGGCGGCGGCGGTCGCCGACGCCACGCCGTGCTGGCCGGCGCCGGTCTCGGCGATGATGCGGGGCTTGCCCATGCGGGCGGCGAGGAGCCCCTGGCCGATGGTGTTGTTGATCTTGTGCGCACCGGTGTGGAGGAGATCCTCCCGCTTGAGCAGGAGGCGGAGGCCGAGCCGCTCCGACAGCCGGGTGGCCTCGTAGATCGGCGTGGGGCGCCCCACGTAGTCGCGCAGGAGTGCGTCGAACCGGGCCCGAAAGTCGTCGTCGGACCAGGCCTCGGCGAAGGCTTCTTCGAGCTCGGCGAGCGCCGGCATCAGCGTCTCGGGGGCGAACTGCCCGCCGAAGGCGCCGAAGCGGCCCCGGGCGTCGGGACGAAGCATCGTCATCGCACGGCCTCCACGAATCGTCGCATCAGTGCATGGTCCTTCTCGCCTGGCGAACGCTCGATGCCCGACGAGACGTCGACGCCCCACGGACGGGCGATCCCCACGGCGACGCCGACGGTATCAGGCGTCAATCCCCCGGCGATCACGACGTCGCGTCCGGGGTCGGCGGCGAGATCCCAGTCGAAGGTCCGGCCGGTCCCGCCGTGCATGCCCGGCACGTGCGTGTCGAGCAGCGGCCTCGCGTCGGGCGGAACGTCCGCGAGCGCCACGCGATCGGTGACCGGCACCGGGAAGAGCACCCGCAATCCGGCGTCGAGCGCCGCCGCCGCCGCGTCCGCGGCGTGGGCGCCGTGGGGCTGGACGCCGTCGGCGCCCGCGAGCTCCGCGGCCTCGAGCAGCGGTCCCGGCTCCACGTCGACGGTGACGAGGTATCGCTCCACGGCGGCGTCGGCGCCGATGCGGCGAGCCGTGTCGACGGAGATCCGCCGCGGCGATCCGGCCGCCAGGACGAAGCCGACGGCATCGGCCCCCGCCTCGACGGCCACCTCCACGTCCTCGCGGGTCCGTAGCCCGCAGAGCTTCACCCAGGTCACGGCGCCTCCCGCAGGGAGCGTACGAAGCCGACCGGGTCGCCACTGCGCACCGCGGCCTCCCCCACGAGGATCGCGTCGTATCCGGCCTCTGCCATCCGTCGGGCGCCATCGGGCGAGGACACCCCGCTCTCGGCGACGGCGATCACGTCGTCGCCGAGCACGGGCCGGATGCGCTCGGCGGTGGCCAGGTCGACGTCGAAGGTGGCGAGGTCGCGATTGTTCACGCCGATGATGCGGGCGCCGACGTCGACGGCGCGTCGGGCCTCGTCCTCGGTGTGGGCCTCCACGAGGGCATGCAGGCCGGACTCGTGGGCCGTCACGAGCAGCTCGTCGAGGGCGTCGTCCTCGAGGATGGCGACGATGAGCAGCACCATGTCGGCGCCCCGGGCGCGCGCCTCCCAGATCTGAGCGGGGTCGAGCACGAAATCCTTGCGGAGGACCGGCACCTCGACGGCGGCCGCCACCGTCTCCAGGTCGTCGAGGGAACCCGCGAAGTGATCGGGCTCCGTGAGCACGGAGATCGCCGCCGCGCCGCCGGAGGCGTAGGCCCGGGCCAGTGCGGTGGGATCGAGGTCCTCGTCGATCGGGCCCGCCGAGGGGGACCGGCGCTTCACCTCGGCGATCACCGACAGTCCCTCGGCCGTCAGTGCCGCCGCAGCGTCGAGCCCGGGTCCGCGCCGGACGGCCTCCTCCCGCAGTGACTCGGTCCGGTCACGGACCTCGTCGAGCCGGGCACGGACCGATCGGAGGATGTCGTCGAGCACCGGGGCATCGTAGGTCCGGACCCGGTCGCACCGAGAGCCGGCGGCGACCACGCGGACACGGCCCGGGAGCTCCCGGGCCGTGTCGCTGCGTCGACGGGTCGGTCAGGACATGAACGGCGGTGGGTTCACGATGCCGAGCTGGCTGAAGAGCGAGAGGTTGTCCACCTCGCTCCACATCTCGGCGAGCTTGCCGTCGCGCATGATCCCGATGTCGTTCCCGCTGACTTCGATCGTGTCGTTCGTCGGTGGGACCCCCATGAAGTCGCCCGTGTGGGTTCCCTTCATGTGCCAGCGCCACGCCACACGGTCGCCGTCCACGAGGATGTGGTCCACCGTCGTCTCGGTGTCCGACAGCGCTCCGTGGATCTGCTGGACGAACTGCTTGGTGGCCTCACGGTCCATCGGACCCTGCATGCCGGTGTGGTCGACGAAGTCCTCGTGCAGGATCTCGTCGATGACGCCGACGTTGCCCTTGCCGAACACGTCGAGGTTCAGTCGGCGGATGGTCTCGCGGTGATCGGTCATCTGGATGCCCCTCCCTGTGGGATGTCCTCCATACGGACATACCCGGGAAACGGGTGGATCCAAACGTCAGCCGGCCGCGGCCACCGGGATCGTCACCGACACCGTGGTCCCCCGATCGACCTCCGATTCCACCCCGGCGTGGCCCCCCATCGCGACGGCGAGCTCCTGCACGATGGCCAGGCCCAGCCCGCTGCCCGTGGGACGACGGGCCCGATACCGCTGGGCGACGTAGAGGCGCTCGAAGATGTGCTCGACGTCGTCGGGGGCGATGCCCGGACCGGTGTCTGCCACCGAGATGCGCGCCCGGCCCTTCCCCGCGGGTTCCAGCGACAGGGTCACCGTGCCTCCGTCGGGGGTGTAGCGCAGGGCGTTCTCGAGCAGGTTGCCCACGATCTGTGCGATCCGGTCGGGGTCGACCGTCGCTTCGGGCAGCGACGCCAGGTCGCCGTCGAGCGTCACGCCCGTCGTCTCCGCCTTCCCCTCGTAGGTGTCGAGGATCCCCTGGAGGTGGCCCGCGAGGTCGACCGGCTCGGGACGCAGGGTGAACTCGCGGGCCTCGATCCTCGACAGCGTCATGAGGTCCTCGACGAGCCGGCTCAACCGGCCCGCCTCCCGGTCGATGACACCGCCCACCCGGCGGAGATCGCCCTCGTCCACCCGGCCCTCGTCGAGCGCCTCGGCGTACCCGGTGATCGTCGTCAGCGGCGTGCGCAGGTCGTGGGAGATGTCGGCGAGGAACTCCCGCTCCCGACGGCGGGCGCCCTCGAGGCCGGCGGCCATGTCGTTGAAGGCCACCGCCAGCTCCGTCACCTCGTCGTCGCCCTCCACCTCCACTCGCGCTCCGAGGTCGCCCTCGGCCAGGCTCGTGGCGGCGGCGCGGAGGGACCGGAGGCGACGCACCAGCCACGACGAGATCCATCCGGCGAGGAGGGCGGCGAGCGCCACCCCGAGAGCCAGGGCCCATCCGAAGCGCACCAGGATGCTGCTCCACGGCACGAGGTCGAGGTTGGTGCCGATGACGACGACGAGCCGCCCGTCCTCGCCGCCCCGGGGCGCGTCGACGGGCACCGAGACCGCCAGCGCCAGCACCTCGCCGCCGTCGACGGTCGCGTCGAACTGCATCCGGCTCCGGGCCGGGAGCGCCGCCAGGTCTGGGATCTGGTCGACCAGCACCGGGTCGTCGAGCAGCTCCACGACCCTGCCGTCGGGCCCCTGGTAGATCGCCTCGACGAACTCGTGGCCGCCCACTGCCTCCACGATCGCGAGCAGCCCGGGGAGCACCGCACGCTGGGAGAACAGGCGCCCGGGCGTCTGGCCCCGGCCGGGTCCGCCGGTGCGGAAGTCGTCGACGTTCTCGATGAGGCGGGCCGTCGCCTCGGCCTGGCGCTCGAACTCGGCCCGGGTGGACCGGTCGACCGAACGCTCGATGAGCAGCGCCGCCGCGAGGCCGCCCAGCGTGAGGACGACGGCCGCCACGGCGACCATCGACCAGAACAGCCGACGGCGCATCAGCCGTCGCTCATCTTGTAGCCGACCCCCCAGACCGTCTCGATGGGGATCCCATCGAGCTTCTTGCGCAGCTGCCGGACGTGGACGTCGACGGTCCGGGTCTCGCCGAAGTACTCGTACCCCCACACGGCCTCGAGGATCTGCCCCCGCGACAGCACGAGCCCGGCGTGCTCGGCGAGATACCACAGCAGGTCGAACTCCCGGGCCGTGGGGTGCACCGTGTCGCCCCCGGGCGTCGTCACCTCGCGCCGGCCGCTGTCGACGGTGAAGCCCCCGACCTCGACCGTGGACGGGGCGCGGGGCGACTCCTCCGACCGCCGCAGCACGGCGCGGACGCGGGCGAGCAGCTCGCGCGGCGAGAAGGGCTTCGTGACGTAGTCGTCGGCGCCGATCTCGAGCCCGACGATCTTGTCGACCTCCGAGTCGCGAGCGGTGAGCATGATCACGGGCACGTCGCTGAGTCCCCGGATACGGCGGCACACCTCGACACCGTCGACGCCGGGCAGCCCGAGGTCGAGGAGCACGACCCGGGGGTCGCGGTCGCGAACCGCGTCGAGACCCCGTTCGCCGTCGGGTGCGTGGACGAGCCGGTAGCCCTCCTGCTCGAAGTACATGCGGACGAGGTCCGCGATCGCCTCCTCGTCCTCGATCAGCAGGATCGTGCCCTTCGTCGTCACCGTGCGTCCTCCCCGTGCGCCACCATCATCGTCGGCGGCGCCTGTACGCGAAGTGTTAAGCCGACGCGAAATCGTCGAGGGGTAGCCGGAGCACCCGGGCCCTCGCCGAGCCGCCCTCCCACCGGAGTTCCACCTCGTCGCCGGGCTCCACCTCGCGGCGGACGAGCGCGAGGCCCACCGGGGCCATGACGGTCAGCGACTCCGCCACCGACGTCAGGGTCCCCACCTCCCGGTCGTCCGCATGGAGCGTCGCCCCCTCCGGTGGCACCACGGTGTCGACCACGGCGACCCCCCGCAGATGCCGGTTCACCCGGCCGCGCGAGTCGATGCGCGCGACGAGTTCCTGACCGAGGAAGCAGCCCTTGGTGAACGACACCGACTCGGGCACGAGACCGGTCTCCTGGGGGATGGTCCCGTCGTCGACGTCCCGCCCCACGACCGGCTCTCCCGCCTCGACCCGGACCGCGGTGGCAGCGAGACGTCCCGCCCGCACCGCCCCGTCGCCCACCAGGTCGTCGGCGCCCCGGCCCACGACCACCACGCGGTCGAGGCCTCCGACGTCGACGCGGGCCAGGACGACCCCGTCGCGCTCCACCCACCCGACGTCGGGGGCGTCGGTCACCACCTGCGCCTCCGGCCCCCACACGCCGAGGACCGGGCGGGCGTCGATCTCCAGCTCGCAGTCGACCCGGAAGCGGAAGCGGTCCAGCGACTCGACCACCGCGGGGCCGGTGCCCGCGTCGCAGAGCATCCCGACCCGCCCCTCCCCGCGCAGCAGCCACAGCAACGCGGTCAGCTTGCCCCGGGGCTCGAGCAGCAGCGATCGCACCACGCCGCCCGGCTGCACCGAGGCGACGTCCTGGCTCAGCTGTCCGTCGAGGAAGGAGACGGCGTCGGATCCGACGGCCCAGACGAGGTCGTGGACCGGCCCCACGAGGGCGGCGCCCGTCCGCGCCGCGCCGTACTCGGCCGTCACGTCGCCGAACGACTCCGGCCAGGTCTCAGACATCCTTCGCTCCTCCGATCGCTGCCAGCACCGCCGCGGCCTTGGCGAGGCACTCCCGGTACTCCGAGGCGGGGTCCGAGTCGGCGACCACGCCGGCGCCGGCCTGCACCCACGCCTTGCCGTCGGCGGCGACCATGGTGCGCAGGCTGATGGCGGTATCCAGGTTCCCGGAGAAATCGAGGTACCCGACCGCACCGGCGTAGGGCCCCCGCGCCACCGGCTCGAGGTCGTCGATGATCTCCATGGCACGCACCTTCGGGGCGCCCGACACCGTGCCGTGGGGGAAGGTCGCCCGCAGCACGTCCACCGGCCCCACGCCCTCTCGGAGGGTTCCCGACACGCCCGAGACGATGTGGAGCACGTGGGAGTAGCGCTCGATCACCATGAGGTCGTCGACGGCCACCGACCCGAACTCGGCGACGCGGCCCAGGTCGTTGCGCGCCAGATCGACGAGCATCACGTGCTCGGCCCGCTCCTTGGGATCGGCGAGCAGTTCCTCCTCGTTGGCGCGGTCCTCCTCGGGCGTGGCGCCCCGGGGCCGGGTGCCGGCGATCGGCCGGCTGAAGACCCGGCCGTCGCGTGACCGCACCATCAGCTCGGGTGACGACCCGGCGATGGACACGCCGCCCTGACGGACGAAGAACATGTAGGGCGACGGATTCAGGAGCCGCAGCGCCCGGTACACGGCGAAGGCGTCGCCGTCGAAGGGCACCTCGAGGCGGATGGAGGGCACGACCTGGAAGGCGTCGCCGGCCTCGATGTGGCGGACGGCCGTGCGGACGGCCGCCTCGTACTCCTCCTGGGTCATCGAGGCGGTCGCCTCGGGGCGATCGTCGAAGGACGGAAGCGGGCGAACGGGATGGGCCGTCGGACGGCCGAGCCGTGCCGCGGCGTCCTCCAGAGCGTCGACGGCGGAGCCGTAGGCGGCGGCAGGGTCGTCGTCGACGATCACATTGCGAATCAGCGTGATCGTCTGCGCGAAGCGGTCGAAGGCCGCGAGGCTGCTGGCGGCCTGGAACGCCATCTCGGGCAGACCTCGATCGTCGTGGGGGCGGTCCGGCAGGTGCTCGACATAGCGCACCGCGTCGTAGGCGAGATATCCCACGAGACCGCCGTGCAGTGGCGGGAGCCCGGGGATCTCCGGCGAGGCGAAGTGGTCCACGACCGCTTCGAGCGCCCCGAGGGGGTCGTCGCCGCGGACCTGCAGGTCCACTCCCTCCACGACCGTCTCACCGTCGCGGGCGGTGATCGTGAAGAGGGGGTCCCACCCGAGGAAGGACCACCGGGCCCACCGCTCGCCGCCCTCCACCGACTCGAGGAGGAAGGCGGGCCCGTCGCCGACGGCCAGCGCCTCGAAGGCGCTCACGGCCGTTTCGCGATCGGCGAGGACCGTCGTGCGAACGGGCACGATCCGCCGCGAGGCGGCGAGGTCGAGGAACCCGTCGAGGTCCGGTGTCACCTGCATGGGACGAGGGTAGGTCCCGGGCGGGACCTGCCGCGCGTCACACGTTCCAGAGCCACTCGGGGAGGTTGTCCTGGAACCACCGGTTCAGGTCGATGAGCCGGCCGGTGACCATGAGGACGCCGAAGACGGCGAGGAGGACGCCCGAGGCGACCGTGATCGGCGTGAAGTTCTTCCGGATCCAGGCGAAGGCGCCGTAGGCCTTCGAGATCCCGATACCGGACAGCACGAAGGGCACCCCCAGCCCGAGGCTGTAGACGAAGAGCAGGAACATCCCCTCGGCGACCGTGTCCTGGGTGGCGGCCACGCCGAGGATCGCCCCCAGCGTCGGCCCGATGCACGGAGTCCAGCCGAACCCGAAGGCGGCGCCCATGACGGGCGGGGCCCAGCCGCCGAGCCGCGACGGCCGCACCTCGAGGCGCCGCTCCCGCATGAACGGCATCAACAGCTTCGGGTTCCAGATGGCGCTCGCGGCGATGAACAGTCCCAGGCCGATGACCACCCAGCCGGCGATGGTGGTGATCGTGTCCTGGTTCCGCAGAAAGGTGCGTCCGATCGACGTGGCGCTGGCGCCCAGGAGCACGAACACGAACGTGAACCCGCCGACGAACAGGAGGGTGACCCGGAGCATCCGCAGCGTCGACACGTTCCCATCGGCCACCTCGGCGGCCGAATAGCCCGACATCATCGACAGGTACCCGGGGAGCAGCGGGAGGACGCACGGCGACAGGAACGAGAGCGCGCCGAAGAAGAAGGCGGCGAACACGTTGACGCTGGCGACCTCCACCGATGCTCCTCGGGCCGACGGTCGGGCAACGCTACCGCCGGCGGGATCGTTCCCGACGCGCAGGGTCGGGCCTCCGACGGTCGCCCACCAGGGACGGTCGGCCCCATCGAGGCAGGACCATCGCCGTGCGCAGCACTACCCTCGCCCCGCCGCCGACCCGGGCCCCGACGTGCGTCTCCTCCGCCACCTCCAGCCGCCGGCGCCGCTCGCGCGGCGAGAGATCCGCGTGCTCGCCCTGCTCGGGATCGTCGCCTTCACCCAGGGGTGGACGGGCGCCGTGATCACGCACACGCTCGCCTTCACTCGTGTCACCTTCGACCTCAGCGACTCCCGCATCAGCGACGTCCTCGCCCTGACCCGCGCCGTGGCGCTCCTCGCGCTCGCCTTCTCGTGGTGGGGCGACCGCCGGGGACGCCGTGCGCCGCTGCTCCTGGCCTTCTTCGTCCTGCCCGCCGCCAACCTGGTCACCGCCTTCGTCCCGGGCGTCGTCGGCTTCGCGGCCCTCCAGTCGATCGCCCGGGTCGGGACGATCGCGGTGGGCGGCCTCGCGCTCGTGGTTCTCGCCGAGGAGGTCCAGCCCGCCATTCGGGGCTACGCATCGAGCCTGTACGCCCTCCTCGGAAGCTCGGGCACCGGCTTCGGGCTGCTCCTCAGCGGCATCGCCGAGGCCTCGCCGGAGGCGTGGCGCTGGCTCTTCGCAGCGAGCTCGCTCCCCCTCCTCGCCTTCCCGCTGCTCGTGCGCCACCTCGCCGAATCCCGCGCCTGGCGGCGAGCCCCGGTCCGTCCGCCGCTGTCGGAGGCCCTCCGCGGTGTGCACGCCCGCCGGTTCTGGCCGATGGCCGGCCTGTCCTTCGCCCTCGCCGCCTTCACCGGTCCGGGAGCCAACTTCGTGCTCGTACGGATGGTGAACACCCTCGACTGGCAGCAGGGGACGGCGGCGCTGCTCCTCGCAGCCGTCAGCACCCCGGCGGTGATCCTCGGGCTGCTCCTGGGCGGACGCGCCGCCGACGTGGCGGGACGGCGGCCGACCGAGGCGGTGTCGATCCTCGTCGGAGTGGCCGGGGGGATCCTCTTCTACTACTCGGAGACCGGTTGGCTCCTCGGCCTCGGCATCTTCACGTCGGTCCTGGGCGCCTCGGCCCTCGGCCCCGCCTTCGCCTCCCAGCGCTCGGAACTCTTCCCCACGGGCGTACGGGCCACGGCGGCGGCCTGGCTGACCAACGCCGCCATCGTCGGGGGGCTCTTCGGGTTCCTCGCCGGACGGTTCGTCATCGACGCCTTCGGGATCCCGGCGACCATGGCGGCCCTCGGGGGGCTCCTGGTGGCCGCCAGCTCGCTCATCCTGCTGCTCCCCGAGACGAAGGGGACCCACCTCACCGACCCAGGGGACCCGCTGACGCCGCCCGGCGCCATCCCAGTGTGACGAGCCGGCTCGCCACGAGCACGACCAGCCCCCACCAGACGCCGGTCAGGCCCCAGCCGAGCGGCAGCACGAGGAAGAGCACCACCGACGCCGCCACCGCCGACACGAACATCGCCACCGCGAGGAACCCGAAGTCAGCGAGACCGAGGAACACCCCGTCCCAGACGAAGACGACTGCTGCGAGGGGCTGCAGCGCCACGAGGAACCAGTAGACCGAGCGGATCGCCTCGACGACTTCGGGATCGGAGGTGAACCATCCCGGCAGCGGACCGGACACCGCCGCGAGGACCGCCGCCAGCCCGACGCCGACGACGGCCCCCATGACGACGAGCCGGTCGGAGATGAATCGCCCCTCGCCGCGGTCGCCGGAGCCGACGCGGCGGCCCACCATCGCCTGCGCCGCGATGGCGAGGGCATCGACGGCCAGCGCCAGGAAGATGAACAGCTGCATCACCACCTGGTGCGCGGCGACCGCCTCGTCGGACACCCGGGTGGCGACCGCCGTGGCGATCGTGAAGGTCGCCAGCAACGAGCCGGTGCGCACGGCCAGGTCGCGACCCACGACCAGGAAGGCACGCAGCTCGTCGAGGCGCGGACGCCACGCCGTCACACCGAGACGGGAGCGCCGCCGCCCGACCAGGCCGAAGAACCAGACGGCCCCCACCCACTGCGCGATCACCGTCGCCCACGCGGCGCCGGCCACCTCGAGGCCGGCCCCGAAGATCAGCAGCGGGTCCAGCACGAGGTTCACGACGTTCACCCCCAGGGTGACGACGAGGGGGGTCCGGGTGTCCTGGTATCCGCGGTACGAGCCGTGCCCGGCGCGGATCACGAGGACGGCGGGGATGGCGAGGGCACGGATGCGCAGGTAGGTGGTCGCCTCGTCCCGCACGCCGCCCGTGGCCCCCATCACCCCGAGCACCGGGTCGAGGAACAGCTCGAGCACCACGAGCGTGACCGTCCCGGCGACCACCGCGACGAGGAAGGCGGTGGCGGTCGCCCGCCCGGCTCGCTCGAGGTCGTTCGCTCCGAAGGCCCTGGCGACGAGCGACGTGGTCCCGTACTCGAGGAAGTTGAAGAGGAAGAACGCCACGGCGAACACCGCCGAGGCCACCCCCAGCGCGCCGAGGGCGTCGTCGCCGAGACGCCCGACGAAGGCGGTGTCGACGAGGGAGAGCAGCGGGTCGGCGACGAGGGCGCCGAGGGCCGGGATGCCGAGGGCTGCGATCTCGCGGTCGAACCGGGTCCGCAGCGACCAGATCCTCACGGAGCCGGCGTCTTGTCGTCGTACGCGCACCGGTCGCGCAGCGGGCACTCCCAGCACCGGGGCTTCCGGGCGTCGCAGACGTCGCGGCCGAACTGGATGAACCGCATGGAGATCCCCGCCCAGCGGCGCTCCGGGTAGAGCCCGCGCAGCTCGAACTCGATCTTCACGGGGTCGGACTCCTCCGTCAGGCCGAGCCGGTTCGTCACCCGCTTCACGTGGGTGTCGACGGCGATGGCCGGCTCGCCGAAGGCCTCGGCCAGCACCACCGACGCGGTCTTGCGGCCGACACCCCGCAGTTCGGTGAGGGCGTCGAGATCCTGCGGCACGTCGCCGTCGAAGCGATCGACGAGGTCGCGGCTGAGGGCGATGATCGACTTCGTCTTCTGGCGGTAGAAACCCGTCGAGAAGATCACCTCTTCGACCTCCTCGGGGTTCGCCGAGGCGAGGTCCTCGGGGCCCGGCCACCGCTCGAAGAGGTCCTCCGTGACCCGGTTCACGTTCTCGTCGGTGGTCTGGGCGGACATGACGGTGGCGACGAGCAGCTGCCACGGGTCCTCGTAGTCCAGGGCGGTCCCGATGTCGGGGTAGCGCTTTTCCAGGCGATCGAGGACGACGCGCGCGTTGCGCCGCTCCTCGGTGGAGAACTCGGGGGCCTCGGGCATGACCGGGGATCGTATCCGCCGATACCCTCGACGTCGTGAGTGACCGCATCCGGGACGCCTATGCCCGCGTCGCGGCGGGCGTCTCGGCCCGCCCCGCCGACGCGTCGACCGCCGTGGGCTACACGACCGGTGACATCGCCTCCGTGCCCGAGGACGCCGACCTCGGCCTCGGCTGCGGCACCCCGCTGCGGCTCGTCACCGTCGAACCCGGGTGGACGGTGCTCGACCTCGGTTCCGGCGCCGGCCTCGACTGCCTCCTGGCCGCCGGGCGGGTCGGCCCGTCGGGACGGGTGATCGGCATCGACGTCGTGCCCGCGATGGTGGAGCGGGCCACAGCCAACGCCCGGTCCGCCGGCGTCGACCACGTCGAGTTCCGCGTCGGCGACCTGCGGGAGCTGCCCGTCGCCGACGCGTCGGTGGATCTCGTGATCTCCAACTGCGTGATCTCGCTGGTGCCCGACCGCGCCGAGGTCTATCACGAGGCCCGCCGCGTGCTGCGACCCGGCGGGCACCTGGCGGTCTCGGACACGATCGTGACGGCCCCCCTGCCCGAGGAGCTCGCCCGGGAGGTGGCGTCCCGGGACCTCGCCTGGCTCACCCGGACGGACACACCCGGGGACTACGTGCGCATGGTCGTCGACGCCGGGTTCGCCGACGTCGCCATCGCCTCGACCACGCCCTATCCGCCCGACCTGGCCTTCGAGGACGCCCTCGTCGACGAGCTCGTCGCCGCGGGGATCCCGTCCGCCGCGATCGGCGCCGCGGCCTCCTCGATGATGAGCCTCGACGTCGTGGCCCGAAGGCCCTAGGGACCCCACCGGTCGCCCGACCGGCGCGGACGGCGCGCGGGGTACGCTCTCCGGCCCATGGCCGATCGTCCCCATCCCATCGTCCGGCTCACCCGTCAGGCGCGTGCCCATCGCGGACGCATGGCGGCGGCGACCACGTTCTCCGTACTGAACCGCGTGGTGGACCTGGCGCCGCCGCTGCTGATCGGCGCCGCGATCGACATCGTCGTGGAGGGCGAGTCGAGCATCGTGTCGTGGTCCGGGGTGGAATCGACGACGGCACTGCTGTGGGTGCTCGCCGGCGTGACGCTGGCGGTGTGGGGGGCGGAGTCGGTCTTCGAGTACGTGCACGCCGTCCAGTGGCGCAACCTCGCCCAGACGGTCCAGCACGAGTTGCGGGTGGACGCCTACGACCACATGCAGCACCTCGAGCTGTCGTACTTCGAGGATCGGGGCACCGGGGACCTGATGGCGATCCTCAACGACGACGTGAACCAGCTGGAACGGTTCCTCGACCGCGGGGCGAACGATCTCATCCAGACGCTGACCTCGGTGGTGACGATCGGGGTGGCCTTCGCGATCATCGCCCCCGGCGTCGCCTGGCTCGCGTTCGTGCCGATCCCGGTGATCGTGGCGGGTTCGCTGCGTTTCCAGGCCCGCATCGCTCCCCGGTACGCCTCGGTCCGCGAGCAGGCCGGGCTCCTCAACGGCCAGCTGAACAACAACATCAGCGGCATCGCGACGGTGAAGAGCTTCACCAGCGAGGACATCGAGACGGCCCGGATCACCGACTACTCCGAGGACTACCGCACCCGGAACCGCAGCGCCATCCGGCTCAGCTCCGCCTTCAGTCCCATCATCCGCATGGCCATCGTCGTCGGGTTCACCGCCACCCTCGTGTACGGCGGCGTCCTCGCCGCCAACGGCGACATGTCCGTCGGCTCCTACGGCGTGATGGTCTTCCTCACCCAGCGGCTGCTCTGGCCGCTCACCCGGTTGGGCGAGACCGTCGACCTGTACCACCGGGCCATGGCCTCCACGAACCGGATCCTGGACGTCCTCGACACCGACCCGACCATCGTCCCCGGATCCGTCGCCCTCGACCGGGTGGACGGTGCGGTTCGCTTCGAGGACGTGTCGTTCGCCTACCACCGCGACGCCCCGGTGCTCGAGGGCCTCGACCTGGAGATCCCTGCCGGCGACACGATCGCCATCGTCGGCGCCACCGGGGCCGGCAAGAGCACCGTGATCAAGCTGCTGCTGCGCTTCTACGACCCGACCGGGGGCCGCATCACGCTCGACGGCCACGACCTGCGGGAGCTGGACTTCGCCACCCTGCGGGGGGCGGTCGGACTGGTGAGCCAGGACGTGTTCCTGTTCCACGGGACGGTGCGGGAGAACATCGAGTACGGCCGGCCCGGGGCGTCGCTCGAGGAGGTGGTCGCGGCCGCCGAGCTCGCCGAGGCCCACGAGTTCGTGACGACCCTTCCCGAGGGGTACGCGACGATCGTCGGCGAACGCGGTCAGAAGCTGTCGGGCGGGCAGCGTCAGCGGATCTCGATCGCCCGGGCGATCCTGAAGGATCCGGCGATCCTCGTCCTCGACGAGGCCACGTCGTCGGTGGACAACGAGACCGAGGCCGCGATCCAGCGGTCACTCGTCCGGGTGTCGGAGGACCGGACGACGATCGTCATCGCCCACCGGCTGTCGACGATCCGCGACGCCGACACGATCTACGTCCTCGAGGACGGACGCCTGGTCGAGCAGGGCGCCCACGAGGACCTCCTCGAGGCGGAGGGCCTCTACGCCGGGCTGTGGGCGGTACAGACGGGTGCGGCGTCGCGTCGAACCCGGCACCGTCGCTCGGTCGCGCCCGGCGGCGACCACCCCGGGTAACCTTCGACGCACCCGATCGAGGACCACCACGTGGCAGAAGCGACCGTCGACGACCGACCCGGCACCGCATCGCGCCTCGCGTTCCACGGATCCCGGATCGTCATCGATCTGGGGGTGCTGATCGCCCTCGGGTCCATGAGCCTGCCGTTCGTGACGTCCCCGGCCGGCGACCGCAACGCCATCGAGGCCGACGCCCTCCCGGCGCTCCTGCTGCTGATCCCGGTCTTCCTCATCACCCTGATCCCCGACCACGCGTGGCCGATCCCGAAGCCGCTCGGCTGGGTGGCGCTCCTGCTCGGCGCCGCCGCCTTCCCCTACGCCCTCGTCAAGCGATTCGACGCCGCGCTGCTCGCCGACACCCTCGGCGGTGAGGTGGGCACCGGGGCCACGCTGCTCGTCGTCGGCACGGTCGTGGTGCTCGTGGGAATCGTCTACGGCCTGGTGCGCGCCGCCCTCGGAATGCAGTCCGGGGGCAGCCCCACCCGGACCGCCCGCATCC
Organism: Acidimicrobiia bacterium; assembly: GCA_033722675.1. Taxonomy (GTDB): domain Bacteria; phylum Actinomycetota; class Acidimicrobiia; order Spongiisociales; family UBA11373; genus DATHYU01. The sequence goes on from JAWVYO010000042.1 coordinate 15,662, forward strand.
CGCGGGGACGGGTGGCCCCCGCTCCGACGGCCGCCGAGCCCGCCCCCCGGACCGCCACGAAGGTGGCGCCGGTGGTCCAGGCGCCCGCCGCGCCGGCGGCGCCCCGCCCGGCCCCCGACGCCGAGCCGGGGGCGCCGGCGTCGACGGGTTCGGAACCGCCGACGGCCTCCGAGCCGGAGTCGTCGGAGGACGCCGCCACGCCGCGGCGATCGCCCGCCACGCCCTCTCCGGCGACGCCGCCTCCCGCCCCCGAGCCGACCGAGCCACCGACCGAACCCCGGCACGACGCTCAGCCGGCGGGGGGCTCGTCGAAGCCGTCCGACGGGGCTGACGACGCCGGCACCGGGGACGAGCCGCCATCGGAGGCGGCGGATCGCCCCTCCGTCGCCGCGCCGCGGGCCCGGCGGCCCGACCTCGGCGCACCGGCGCCGCGTCCGGCACCTCCTGCGGCCGCCGCCCGGGACGAGGACGACGGCAGCGACGAGGAGGAGGATCCGGAGCTCGTCGGCATCGACCTCGAGCTGGCGGACATCCCCACCATCGAGGCCACCGACGAGGTGCAGCGCGTCACCACCGACGAGCCGGACGACGCCTCCGGCGACGACGGCCGCGAGGATCGCTGAGGGCGCTCAGCCGAAGTTGAACACGATCGCCGCGCCGGCGGCGATGTACAGGAACCCCGCGACGATCTGCCAGAAGGCGGTCGGATTCGCTTCGGGACGAAGACCCTTCCGAAGCCTCGCCATCGGGTCGCGCTTCTTCGTGATGTCGCCGCGGCGGACGTCGTCGTCCTCGAAATCGTCGGCCGAACGATTCCGCCCGCCCACCAGTGCCTCGACCGCACCGAGGCCGATGTTCGTGTAGCCGCCCCCCGACGCCCCGCCGACGAGCAGCAGCAGCGTTCCGAGCGCCACGAAGGTGTAGGCGATGGAGGAGACGAAGGACAGGCTGCTCAGCCAGAACACGACGAGACCGACGCCAACGGCCCCGGCGCCGCCCATGCCGAAGGCGGCCAGGTAGCCGGGGAAGCGCTCGGCGAGCGGATCGATCGGATCGGGCTCCGGTGCGGGTCGGCGTCGGCGTGCCATCGGCGGAAGCGTACCCGCCGATCAGGTCTGGCGAATGCGCCGGATGCCGGCGACGGCCCCCATCGCCGCGCGGTGCCGGTCCCGGGCCTCGAGCATCCGCTGCGCGTGCATGGTCATCCGCAGGAGCATGAGCAGGAGGAAGATGAGCACGAACAGCCCCGCGACGAGTTCGAAGCCGTCGAAGTAGGAGGTCGTGCAATCGCCCAGCGAGCCGCCCTCGCAGATGCCGAAGCCGTCGCCGCCGCCGGCGAGGTCGAGGAGGATCGCCATCGGCACGAGGGCGACGATCACGATGGCGGCGAGCAGCACCCCGATGATGACCCTGACCGTCGTCATGACACCTCGAATCGTATCGTCCAGGGCCCGATCGGCCCGGTGGCGACCGAAATGACAGACCTGTAACCTCGGCCCATGCCGGGCCCACCCACCTCATCGGAGTACCACGTCGAGTCCTTTACCGACGATGAACGGGCCGTCCTGTCGCGCTTCTTCACGAACGTCGACGGTCCGGTCTTCGCCCTCGTCAACCTGCCGGAGGTGGTGAAAGGCGCTCTCTTCGCCCGCTACAGCCGCTCCCCCAAGTCGGTCCGCCGGCTCTTTCTCGACGAGTTCTACGACCGGCCCGAGGTGGGGATCGCCGCCATCGCCGACGAGCTCGGCGAGCGGGGTGCGGGCGTGGACCGGGCCCGTGCCGAGCAGCTCTACCAGCGCGTCTTCACCGAGTACGGCGACGACTCGGTGGCGCAGCTGGGCGGGGTCCACCTCGCCTGCGAGCAGGCCTCGAACATCCTCACGAAGGTCCTCGAGTGGGGCCGGCTCGCGTCCTATCTGGAGCAGTCCACGCGCTACATCTTCTACGACCAGCGCCTCGGCGACCGGTACCGCTACCACGTGCCCGGCGAGATCCTCGGGACCCCCCTCGAGGCCGACTTCCGCTCCACGATGGACTGGGTGTTCGACACGTACGCCCGCCTCGTCGACCGGACCCAGGCCTACTACCGCTCGCTCTACCCACAGCAGGAGGGCGACTCCGACTTCGTCTACCGCTCGACGATCCGGGCGAAGGCCTGCGACGACCTGCGGGGACTCCTGCCCGCCGCCACGACGTCGAACGTCGGCATCTACGGCTCGGGACAGGCCTACGAGATGCTCCTGCTGCGGATGCGCGCCCACCCCCTCGACGAGGTGCGCGCCTACGCGGACCTGATGCTCACCGAGCTCCGGAAGGTGATCCCGGCCTTCCTCCGACGCGTGGACCTCGCCGATCGCGGCGAGGCGTGGTCGGCCTACCTCGCGGACACCGCCCGGCGGCTGAGCGAGGTGGCGTCCCGCTTCGACGAGGAGCCCGAGGAACGCCCCGAGGTGACGCTCGTGGACTGGGATCCCGACGGAGAGCGCACCGTGGCCGCCGCCGCCCTCTACGCGGTCACCGACCTGCCGGACGACCGGCTCCTCGAACTCGGCCGCGAGCTCCCCGACGAGACCGTCTCCGAGATCCTCGCCGCCGCCGTCGGGGACCGGCGGAACCGCCGCCACAAGCCGGGCCGCGCCATGGAGCGCACCACGTACCGCTTCGACGTCCTCTGTGACTACGGCATCTTCCGGGACCTCCAGCGCCACCGCATGCTCACCCTCGAGTGGCAGCGCCTCGGGACGAAGCACGGGTACGTCCTCCCCGAGGCCATGACCGACATCGGCGCGGACGGCGACTGGCGGGAGGTGATGGACCGCTGCTCGGACCTCGCCGACCGGATCGCCGAGGTCGCCGGGCCCGACGTCGCGCAGTTCGCGGTCCCCTTCGCCTACCGCATCCGGTTCTACATGCACATGAACGCCCGGGAGGCGTTCCACCTCATCGAGCTCCGCACCGGGCAGGGCGGTCACCCCGGGTACCGGCGCGTCTGCCAGGAGATGCACCGCCAGATCGCGGAGGTGGCCGGGCACCACCGCATCGCCGAGGCGATGCGGTTCGTCGACCACGAGAGCTACGGCCTCGAGCGGCTCGAGGGCGAACGGCGCGCCGCGGCGCGCCGCGCTGCGGCGGGCATCGCCGATCCGGAGGCCTGAGGCCTAGCCGTCCAGGGGGATGCGCAGGACGAGCGCTCCGTCGTCCACCGACCAGTCGGCGGAGGCGACGAGCGCGTAGTCCTGGAAGTCCTGCTCGGCGGCGGCGATGAACTGCCGGCGGGCGTCGCCCTCGAGGGGCGGGATCCCCCGCTCCTCGACGGCCTTCGCCCGGTCGGCGAAGCGATCGATGAATGCGTCGACGTCGAATTCGGCCATGTGGTCCCGTCCCGGATCGAGTACGAGGTCCAGCGTACCGAGCCGTCAGGTGGCGGAGGTCCCCGCTCGGCGCCGCCGCTCGGCGGCCCGGCGTTCGGACTCCAGGCGCTCGAGGTCGACCCCGGACCGGTCGACGAACCGCATGGCGTCGGCAACCGCCCGGTGGCCGGCCACCTCGGCGATCTGGCGATGCATCTCGTGGGCGATCCGGCGGTAGGCGATGTGGCCGGCCGGCTGGCTTCGCAGCTCGATCAGGTGGAATGCCTGACGGGCGTTCACGTCCATCACGAACCGGATGTTGAACGCGAAGGGGACCGCGTACTGGGCGACGTGCTCCCCGTGGTCCTCGCGGATCCGCTCGGACAGGGCCGCCGCCCGCTCGGAGAGCAGGTTCAGCAAGGGCGTGGGAGGGATCCGGTTCGGCCCCACCACCGGGCCGGCGCCGTCCCCGGCCTCCCCGTGGCACGGCGTGCAGTAGATGGCGAACAGCCGCGCGCCGCGTGCGATCGTGGCCTCGTCGTCGGGCAGCGGATTGCTGAGCTCGAACGCTGCTTCGAA
>JAWVYO010000043.1:0-19143 GCA_033722675.1 Acidimicrobiia bacterium
AGGACGGCGCCGGGACCGACCCGGACGCCGTGGTCGAGCTCGCACCCGGCGCCCACCGTCGCCCCTTCCCCCACCATGGTCGCGCCGGTCACGACCGCTCCGGCGCCGACGGTGGCGTCCCAGCCGACGACCGCCCGGCGGACGACGGCTCCCGGCCCCACCCGGGCGCCGGGGAGCACGACCGCCTCCTCGACGACGGCTCCCTCCTCGACGATCGCTCCGGCGCCGACGGTGGACCACGCGCCGGACTGATGGCCTCGCACCTCGGCGCCCGCCGCGGTCCGGTGCGGGGCGTCCGGCCGGTGCAGGCGCGTGGCCCCGGTGAGGACCGCACCCGTCGTGTCGAGGTAGAGCTCCGGGATCCCGATGTCGAGCCATCGCCCGTCCACGGTGACCGCCGACAGCTCGCCGGCCTCGGTCAGCGCCGGCCAGACGACGCGCTCGAAGGAGAGCCGCCCCCGGTCGTACCCCTCGAGGGCGCTCCGCCGGAGGAGATAGATGCCGGCCGACACGGTGTTCGTCGGCTCGGTGCCCGGCGCCGGCTTCTCCACGAACCGCCGGACGGTCCCGTCGTCGCCCGTGACGACCACGCCGTACGCGCTCGGATCGGCCACGGGCACGAGGGCGATGGTCGCCGCCCGGTCGTCGGGCGCCGACGCGACGAAGCCCCCGAGGTCCGCCTCGAGGACGACGTCCCCGTTGAGCACGAGGAAGCGCTCGTCGAGGCGGTCGAGGATCTCGACCACGCAGCCCGCCGTGTCGAGCGGGACCTCCTCCACGGCCAGATGGACGTCGGGGTCCTGTCGTCCGGCGGCGAAGGTCCGCCACTCGTCGAGGAGGTGCGTGCCGACGGCGAGATGGACCTCCTCGACCCCGACGTCGGCGAGCAGGCGGATCTGAAAGTCGACGAAGGGGAGACCCGCCACCGGCAACAGTCCCTTCGGACGCGTCGCCGTCAGCGGATGCATCCGGGTCCCGCGGCCGCCCATGAGGAGGACGGCCTGGCGAACGCGACCGCTCACGCGCCGACCGGCGCGCCCAACCGCTCCTCGAAGAAGCCGATGATGCGCTCGTAGGCGTCGTCCGCGGAGGGGCCGTCGTATCCGTCGCGCGCCTCGTCCATGAAGTCGTGGCCCACGCCCCCGTAGAAGGCGAAGGAGCCCTTCCCGGACGCCTCGCGGGCCGCCCGGACGTCGTCGGCCGGAACGCGCTCGTCCTCGGTGGCGTAGATGCCGAGCACCGGCACCCCGGCCCGCTCGAGGCCGGGGGCGTCGACGGGTGCGTACACGAGCGTGATCGCCGCCAGGGTGTCGATGCGCGCCGCCGCCGCGAGCGCCGGCCTCCCGCCCTCGGCGATGGCCAGGATCCCGATCCGGCGGGGGTCACACCATTCCGTGCCCGGCGCCTCGACGTTGTGGAACGCCTCGACGACGTCGCGCGCCGCCCGGCCGTCGGGGATCCCCGTCCACCGGTCCTCGGCCTCGGCCCGGTCGTCGAGCCGGCCGTCGAGAGATCCGTGGTAGAGGTCGGGACAGAGGGTGGCGAAACCGTACCGGGCGAGCTTTCGGCAGAACGCCTTCACGTGCGACGTCAGGCCCCAGGCGCCGTGCACCACCAGGACCGTCGGGAACGATCCGCTGATGTCGGGACGGGCGATGTAGGCCCGCAGATCACGGCCGACCGGCAGCCGGTACGACCCGTACAGCATCGGATGCTTGCCCTCGCCCTTCAGCACCGTCATCGACGCCTCACCTCCGGCCCGCCAGCGTAGTGCCGTGCCTCCTCCCGGCCGGACTTCGCCACGTCTCCCGCTCCGGCCGGAGACGTTCCGCCCCCGGTAGGGTCGTCGCATGACCGACAGCACCTTCCCCGACGGCGCCCTCGTCGACCAGTCCGGGTCACCGTGGTCCCGTGACGGGAAGGCCGTGCTGCTCGTGTTCCTTCGCGGCGACTGGTGACCGTACTGCAACGGCCAGCTGGTCAGCCTGGCGTCACGACACGACGACTTCCTCGCCGCGGGCGTTCGCATCGCCGGGGTCTCGGTGGACGAACCGCCCCGGAACGCCGCGATGGTCGACAAGCTCGATCTCCCCTTCCCGCTGCTGTCGGACCCTGATCGCTCCCTGCTGATCGAGCCCGCCGGCGTCGCCGACCCCGACGACCCTCGCGAGATCGCCCGGCCGGCGATGATCCTCCTCGATCCCGACGGCGATGAGCGGTTCCGCTTCGTCTCGCGCGACTACGCCGACCGTCTCCCCGAGGACGACGTGCTCGACGCCGCCCGGGACCTCGGGCTCGGGGCGACCGACCAGCCGCCACCCCGCCCGGGTGACCCCGAGCCCGGGCCCCGGGCGATGCCCCGTGAGGCGCTCCTCCCCTACTTCCGGGGAGCCCGGTACGCCGCCCTCGCCCTCGGGCTCCGCCACAAGGACCTGAGCGACGACCTGAAGGCCGACACGAAGGCCTACGTCGACCAGATGGATCGCTTCATCGAGGTGATGAAGGACCTGCGCCGCCGGCTCGGCTCGTAGGTCAGGCGCGACGAACGGCGCGGACCTCCCCCGAACGAAGTTCCGTCCGTCCCCGGGGGGTGTCGACGACGAGCGCGCCGTCCGGCGCCACGTCCACGGCCGTGCCCGACCCGTCGGGCTCCCAGACGATGGCGCGGCCGATCGTGGCGCACCGGTCCCGGTACTCATCGCGTCCCCAGGCGCCCGGGGACCCTCCGAGCCGGCGCAACAGCTCCGTGGCCCAGTGCTCGGCGACGAGGTCGGCCGCCGCTCCGCCCGGATCGACGGGGAGCAGCCCCGTCGCGCCCTCCACCGGCTCCTCCCAGTACAGATTGACGCCGAACCCGGCCACGACCACGTCCCCGTCCGACTCGACGAGGAGTCCCCCGACCTTGTCGTCGCCCACCAGCAGGTCGTTCGGCCACTTGAGCCGCACCTCGGGACCGAGCGCGGCCGCCGCCGCGAGGCCCGAGACGAGGGGGATCCGCTCCCACGCACTCCGCGGCCACGACGGCCGGAGGGCGAGGGACGCGGCGACCGCCCGGTCGGCGTGCACCCAGGATCGGCCGGTTCGGCCCCGGCCCGCCTCCTGCCGTTCGGCGGTGACGAGCACCGGTGACCCCGAGTACCGGTGACGCGCCTCGTTCTGGGTGGACGCGACGGTGCCGAGCGGGACGAGAACGTACGATGTGTCCATACGGATGGGCCGTGGCCGGAGCCGGTGCCCGCCGGGGAGGATATCGAGGGGATGAGGTGAGCACCGAAGAGCGGATCGAGGCCCTCCGCCGCCTGCGCGAGGAGGCCGAGCACGCCGGGAGTCAACGGGCGGTCGACCGCCAGCACGACGCCGGGAAGATGACGGCGCGTGAGCGCCTCGGCGTGCTCCTCGACAAGGGGTCCTTCAACGAGATCGACATGTTCGTCCGCCACCGGGCCGACGGGTTCGGGATCGAACAGACCCGCCCCGCCGGCGACGCCGTCGTGACGGGCTGGGGGACGATCGACGGGCGGACCGTGTTCGTGTTCGCCGAGGACTTCACGGTGTTCGGCGGGAGTCTCGGCGAGGTCGTGAGCGAGAAGATCTGCAAGGTCATGGACCTCGCCATGGAGACCGGCGCTCCCTTGGTGGGCCTCAAGGACTCGGGCGGCGCCCGTATCCAGGAGGGGGTCCTCGCCCTCGACGGCTACGGCAAGATCTTCTCCCGCAACGTGCGGGCCTCGGGCGTCATCCCCCAGATCTCGGTGATCATGGGGCCCTGCGCCGGCGGCGCGGTGTACTCACCGGCCATCACCGACTTCGTCTACCAGGTCGACGGGACGAGCCACCTGTTCATCACCGGCCCCGACGTCATCAAGACGGTCACCGGCGAGGACGTCAGCTTCGACCACCTGGGCGGCGCCCGAAGCCACTCGTCGATCTCGGGTGTCACCCACTTCGTCTCGCCCGACGGCCGCCACGCCCTCGAAGAGGTCCGCTACCTCCTCTCCTTCCTGCCCCAGAACAACATGGAGCCGCCCCCCTTCTTCACCCCCACCGACCGCGTGGACCGCATGGAGGAGGCGCTCACGACCATCGTTCCCGACTCACCCAACCAGCCCTACGACATGGTGGAGCTCGTGGAACTGGTGGTCGACGACGGCGAGTTCTACGAGGTGCACGCCAACTACGCGGGGAACATCGTCGTCGGGTTCGCCCGCCTCGACGGGTACACGGTGGGGATCGTGGGGAACAACCCTGCCGTGCTCGCCGGCACCCTCGACATCGACGCCTCCGAGAAGGCCGCCCGCTTCGTGCGCTTCTGCGACGCCTTCAACATCCCGATCGTCTCGTTCGTCGACGTGCCCGGCTTCCTCCCGGGCGTCGACCAGGAGCACGGCGGGATCATCCGCCACGGCGCGAAGCTCCTCTACGCCTACTGCGAGGCGACGGTGCCGCGGCTGACGGTGATCACCCGCAAGTCCTACGGCGGGGCCTACGTCGTCATGAACTCCCGCTCGGTCGGAGCCGACGTCGTCCTGGCCTGGCCGACGGCCGAGATCGCCGTCATGGGCGCCCAGGGCGCGGTCAACATCATCCATCGCCGAGACATCCGCGACGCCGAGGACCCCGACGCCCGCCGGAGCGAACTGGTCGAGGACTACGAACGCCGGTTCTCGAACCCCTACGTCGCCGCCGAACGCGGGCTCGTCGACGAGGTGATCGAACCGCGCGAGACCCGGATGCGCTTGATCAGTGCGCTCGAGATGCTGCGCACGAAGCGAGGCTCCCTGCCGCCGAAGAAGCACGGGAACATCCCGCTCTGAAGGCACCACCACGCTCCGGGGACCCCAGCAGGCCGTGCCCCCCGCGCCCGGGCACCCGGTGAGACCCCACCGCCAGGCGGCCCGACGCGTCCAGGAGTTCCTGGACCGTCACGACCTCGGCGGCGTGGGGCGCTTCGGATGGCTGGCGGCGGGACTGCTGTGGGGGGTGGTCGGCTACCTCGCCCTCCGGCTGGCCCTGGGTCGGAGCCGTTCGGACGCCAGCCGGATCGGCGCGATGGAGCTGGTCGCCGATCAAACCGCCGGCCGTTTCCTCCTCGCCCTCCTCGGCGGCGGGCTCGCGCTCTTCGCCGCCTGGCGGGTGCTGTCTGCCTTGTACCCGGGTGACTGGGACTGGACGGCGCTCGCCGAACGAGCAGGACGCGTGCTGACCGGGCTGCTCTACGGCTTCTTCGCATGGACGGCCCTCACGATGGCCCTGGAGGACGCCACGAGGCAGGGCACCGCGCTCGACGACGCCACCCGGCCCCTCCTCGCCGGGTTCGCGGGCAGAATCACCGTGGGCGTCGTGGGCCTGGGCCTGGTGGCCGCCGGCGCGTCGTTCGCGGTCCGGGGGTGGGACGACGGGTTCGAGGACGGGATCGACCTCTCCGGTGCCTCACGGGGATTCCGACGATTCGTACGGGTGTCGGGAACCGCCGGCTCCTTCGGTCGGGCGCTCGTGTTCGCGCTCGCCGGGTTGTTCTTCGTCGGCGCGGCCATCGAGGGTTCGGGCGAGCCGGCGAGAGGACTCGACCGCATCCTCGGCGAGGTCACGCGTACCGGCGGCGGCCGGGTCGTGACACTCCTCGCAGCGATCGGCATCCTCGCCTGGGCGGTGTTCCTCGTCGCCACGTGGCGGCGGCGGACCATGGACCCGCCCTCCTGACGTACGTCCGCCGGGACATGGTCCGGACGCGGACGGGCCGGACGATGTCTCCACCGCCCGGCCGTTCGGGCCGTCTGCGCTCAGGACAGCTTCTTCTTGATCGTCTCGACGGTCTCGCCGGTCCGCTTCCGGATATTGCCGACGAACTCGTCCCATCGGCCTTCGGCGACGTCGACGTCGTCGTCGGTGAGGTCGCCCCACGTCTGCTTGGCCTTGCCCTTGAGCTGGTCCCACCGGCCCTTCCACTTCATCTTCAGGTCGGAATCCATCAATCGCTCCTCGGTTCGGCGGCTCCGGTCTCGGAATACCCGGCGCCGTCGGCGTCCATACGGTCGCCGTCGTGCTCGGTGTCCTCGGCGTCGGGCGTCATGACGAGCGGGCTCTCGGTGCCCTGCACCCCCACGAGGATGACGGCCCGCACCGTTCGGTAGAGCATCAGCACGGTCGCGACGAACACGCCTCCGGTGACGGCCGAGCCGAAGACCACGCCGTAGTAGGCCCAGAGGTGGTAGACCCGGTCGACATCGTCTTCGCTGATGGGGAAGACGAGGAGGATGAGGAACGCGACCGACATGACGAGCACGAAGGTGGTCAGCCGGGCCACGTCGCGTATTCGTCGGTAGTGCTCGGGCCGGTACTGCATGTCGTGGCTGATGCTGAAGCTGAGCAACGTCAGCATGAGGGCGAGGATCGCCGCGCCGCCCGCGATGTACGCCGACGCCGCGAACCGGGCCGTCGGCGTGACGGTGTCCAGGAGGCGGGCGGCCTCGAAACTCGAGGTGGCGCCGAGCACCGTCGAGATCCCGATGACGACGACCGCGGTGACGGCGCCGCCGGCGAGCGCCCACCGCACGTCACTGCGGACGGAGAACCGTTTCAGGAGATGCCGCGACGTCGGCTCCGTCATCGAGCGCCACGTCCGCGCGGCTGCGTCCTCATGGTGCGCATCGGGTGTCGATCAGAAGATCAGGATCAGAATCAGGATGAGGAGGATGAGGCCTCCAGCCGAGATGTACATGGGCCCTCCTTTCGCGTCAGGTCAGCGGCGCCGCAGGCGCCGGGTCGGTGCTGAATCGTTCGCCGAGGCCGCCTCCGATCGCGCCTCCGAGGAGAGCGGCGACGCACCCGGCGGCCGCAGCGGCCACGGCCTTGAGCGTGACGTCGGCGGCGGCGAACTGTGAGAACCAGTCGGGCAGGGCGGCGTTGCCGAAGGCGTTCCATTCGGGGCCGATCCACGAGCCGAGGGCGCCGAAGACCGCCACGAGGAGCACGAACAGCAGGGCCGCGCCCATCCCGTTGCGGTCGCCGTCGACCACGGCGATCCTGCCGGCGACCCACCCGCCCACGACGAAGGACACCAGCACCACGGCGATGGCGACGATGGCCCCCACGACCTCGATCTCCTGCACCGTCCCGTCGAGACGGACCGCGTTCAGTTGATAGTCGATCGATGCGTTGCCGGCGGCGATGAGCGACTGGAGGAACACGAGCACGCCCAGGGCGGTGAACATGCCCGCGATCGCAGCGAGGAGGTCCTCGCCCTCCATCGAGGCGGCGAACCGCCCCGGTCGGTCGACGGTGGCGGAGTCCGTCATTCGATCATCCATGGCGCTCCCCCGTCACAGCGTGATGTCGAAGAGCAACACGATCCCGAACAGGATCAGGTACGCCCCGACGAGGTAGTTGAGGACCTTCGGGAAGAACAGGACGAGGACCCCGAAGAGGATCGCCAGCACTGCCGGAAGCGTGAAGTCGATGTCGATGGATGCGGTCTGGGCGAGTGTCAGCACGGTCCCTCCCGAGTGCGGTGGTCATTCACGGCGGAGACGGGAGATCCAGCCGATCAGGAAACCGCCCACGGCCGACACCAGGATCACGATGATCATCGGCGCCTCGACGTCTCCGAAGAGGTAGTCGATCTGGACGTCGGCGGTGTTGATCGCGGCGAACAGCCCGAGCAGGGCCACCACGGCGAGTGCGGCCACGACCCGGATGGTCTGTCCCATGCGGATCCTGCGTTCCTGCTTCTCGTCGATCGTCCCCTCGGTGTCGTCGGCCACGGTCTCCCTCTCTCCGTCCGGATCCCACTACCCCAGGGGAGCATTTCCCAAACGTCCGCCCCGAACCCGGACCGCTTCGGCTCTAGGATGCCGCCCATGGACTCCGTGCTCGTGGCCAATCGCGGCGAGATCGCCGTACGCGTCATCAGGGCGGCGCGCGAGATGGGACTGCGGACGATCGCCGTCTACTCGGAACTCGACCGCGACGCCGTCCACGTCGACATCGCCGACGAGGCGTGGAACATCGGTCCCGCGCCCGCCGCGGAGTCCTATCTGAACATCGAGGCGATCCTGCGGGTGGCCGACGAGTCGTCGGCGGCCGCCGTCCACCCCGGCTACGGCTTCCTCTCGGAGAACGCCGGATTCGCGCAGGCCGTCATGGACGCCGGGCTGATCTGGGTGGGACCGCCGCCCGAAGCCATCGCCACGATGGGAGACAAGATCTCGTCGCGGCGCGCCGCGGAGGCGGCGGGCGTCCCCGGTGTCCCCGGCACCCTCGAGCCCCTCCAGGACCCCGACGCCATCAAGACGGTCGCCGCCGACTACGGCTACCCGGTCGCGATCAAGGCCGCCCACGGCGGCGGCGGCAAGGGGTTGCGGGTCGTGCACTCGGAGGACCAGGTGGAGGCGGCATTCGAAGCGGCGCGGCGCGAGGCCGATGCCTACTTCGCCAATCCCGAGGTCTACGTCGAGAAGTACCTCGTGCATCCCCGCCACGTCGAGGCCCAGATCATCTTCGACACGCATGGCACCGGCGTCTTCCTGGGCGAACGCGACTGTTCGCTGCAGCGCCGCCACCAGAAGCTGGTCGAGGAGACCCCCTCACCCGCCTTCGACGCCGAGACCCGCGCCTCCTTCGGCGAAGCGGCCCTGTCGGTCGCCCGCGCCACCGGCTACGTGAACGCCGGCACCGTCGAATTCCTCCTCGACCAGGAGGGCGATTTCTACTTCCTCGAGATGAACACCCGGCTGCAGGTGGAACACACCGTCACCGAGATGGTGACCGGCGTGGACCTCGTGAAGGAGCAGCTCCGGGTCGCCATGGGTGAGCGCCTCTCCTTCGATTCCGTCGAGCCCCGCGGCCACGCCATCGAGTTCCGGGTCAACGCCGAGGATCCCGCCAAGAACTTCATGCCGAACCCCGGGACCATCGTCGAGTACCGCGAGCCGGCGGGTCTCGGCGTGCGCGTCGACAGCGGCTACCAGGCCGGTTCGTCGATCAGCCAGTACTACGACAACCTGGTGTCGAAGCTCGTCGTCTGGGGCCGCGACCGCGACGAGGCGATCGCCCGATCCCGCAGGGCCGTGGAGGACTACCTGATCACCGGCGTGCGGACGACGTTGCCCTTCCACGCCCTCGCCCTCACCTCCGAGGCCTTCACCGAGGGGACCCACCACACCCGCACCGTGGAGGACGACATGGACCTGTCGGCCCTCACCCATCCGACGGCGCCCGCGGTGCCCGAGGAGGAGGAACTGGCGGAGCGGCAGATGACCGTCGAGGTCGGGGGACGGCGTTTCACCGTCAAGCTGTGGGCACCCGAGGTCCCCGGACCCGCCGCACCCGGGGGCCGCCGCCCGCCACCCCGCCGCCGTCCGCCGAAACTGTCGAAGTCGGCCGAGACCGGCGGCGGCGAGGGCGTGGTCACCGCCCCCATGCAGGGCACGATCGTCAAGGTGCACCACAAGGCCGGGGAGAACGTCGATGCCGACGATCCGCTCTTCATCCTCGAGGCCATGAAGATGGAGAACGAGATCAAGGCGCCGGTGGCGGGCGCCCTCGTCGAGATGCGGGTCCAGGCGGGCGACAAGGTGACGTCCGGCCAGGTCCTCGCGATCGTCCGCTAGCGACCCCTCACCCTGCGGAGCGCCCCCCGGGCGGCGCGGCGTCCCCGATCGATCCCCCAGCGGAGGCGACCACCCACGGTCGGGGCGTACCCCTCGATCAGGACCGTCTGTCGCTCCCCCGTCGCCCACTCCTGCTTCCAGGGCGCCGTGTCGCCGGTGAACTCGTAGGTCTCGAGACCCGCGTCGAAGCTGCGGCGGATCATCTCCCGACGCAGCAGGGCACCGGGGGCGTGGCTGCGCAGGGTCTCGTCGAACCCGGTCTTGAGCAGGTAGTGGCGGGTGTCGGTCTCCAGGGAGAAGTCGAACGCCACGGCCCGCCCGTCCACCCGCAGGTACGCCAGCCGGAGCCACCCGCGGTCGGCGGCCCATCGGGCGACCGAGCGATAGAAGGCGTCGGCGGCGGGTTCGGTCCGCACCGCGGTGCCCGCCCGCCCCTTCCAGCCGGAGGCCTCGACGGCGAAGCCCTCGTCCAGCAGGGCGTCGAGATCCTCCCCCTGCCCGTCGCGGACGTCGAGGTCCACCTCGCCCGTCTCGGCCAGCCTGCGCATCCGGCGCCGCAGGTCGCTCCTCCGTTTCGACGTCATCGCCGCCTCATAGGCATCCCAGCCGCCGCCGAGTTCGACGAAGGGCGGGCGCTGCCGGTCGCGGATCCCCACGGTGTGGCCCCGCCGTTCGAGGATCGACCGCACGACGGCGGCGTCGGCCCCATCGGCGAGGAGATGGTCGGCGGCGACGGCGTCGGCGCCCAGCACGAGATCCCAGGCGGTTCGGCGGGCCTCGTCGTCCACGGCGGCCGCCGCGTGCCAGGGCGTGTGCCACCCCGTGGGCGTGGCGACCCTGCCGCCCCGCCCGACGATCGGCACGACGGCGAGCAGCCGGTGGTCACGCCGGACCACGGCGAGGCGCAACGTCGACCGCCATGCCTCCGACCAGGCGACGATCCAGCCCGGCCGGACGAAGGGCTCGGCCCGGACCTCGTCGGCGAGGCGTTCCCACGCCGCGACCACCCCGGGGTCGGGATGGACGCACGCGGTCCAGGACGCGGTCGAAACGGTCATCCCGGCGTGTATCGGCACCCGGAGCCCGGGTCCTGAGCGGTCAGTCGGCGGCGTCCACCAGGGACTCGGCGAGCGACGGATGGACCATGAGCGTCTCGACGAAGAGGTCGGTCCGCAGACCGCCTTGCACGGCGAGCGCCAGCATCCCGATCAGCTCCGAGGCGTGGTGTCCGACGATCGTCCCGCCCAACACGACATGGGTGGCCGGATCCGAGATCACCTTGACGAACCCCCGCGCCGTGCCCTGGATGAGCGATCGCGGATTGGCGGCGAAGGGCACCTTGGTGATGCGGACCTTGCGGCCCTCGGCGGCGGCGTCGGCCTCCTCGAGGCCCACCGACGCGATCTCCGGTTCGGTGAAGATGGCCTGCGAGGCCTTCCGCAGGTCGACGGGGGTCACCGGGAGGTCCAGGGCGTGCCGGGCGACCTTGCGCCCCTGCATGGAGGCGACCGAGGACAGGGGGAGCTGCCCCGTGATGTCGCCCGCCGCGTAGATCGCGGGCACCGAGGTCCGCTGGAACTCGTCGACGGTCACGAAACCCCGCTGCGTCTCCACGCCGGCGGCCTCGAGTCCCAGATCCTCGGTGTTCGGCACCGAGCCCACCGCCAGGAGGCAGTGCGAGCCGCGCACCACCCGGCCGTCCTCGGTGGTCACGACGACGCCGTCGCCGTCGACCTCGGCACCAGAGGCGCGGGCACCCTTGAGGAGGCGGACACCCCGCTCGAGGAAGTCCTCCTCGAGCACGGCGGCGACCTCGGCGTCGCGATGCGGGAGCACCTGCTGGCGGCTGACGAGCAGCGTCACCTCGGCACCGAGGCTCGAGAAGATGTGGACGAACTCGACGCCCGTCACACCCGACCCGACGATCACCATGTGGTCGGGGAGTTCGGGGAGGCCGTAGGCGTGGCGGGTCGTGATGATGCGTTCGCCGTCCACGTCGGCCCACGCGGGCTCGAAGGGGCGCGACCCCGTCGACAGCAGGGCGGCGTCGAAGCCGACGGGCTCCTCGCCGTCCTCGGTGACGATGACGGCGCTCGACGGTCCCGTGAGACGGCCGCGACCCCGGACGATGTCGACCCCCTGCGACTCGAGGATCCCGGTGACACCGGACACGAGCCTGCTCGTGATGGCCTCCCGCCGCTCCGACAACCGCCCCATGTCGACGCGGAGGTCCTCCACGTCGGCGAGGCCGAGATGGCCCGACGCCCGCACGTTGGCGAGCCGCATGGACGACGCCACCATCGCCTTCGAGGGGATGCAGTCCCACAGATGGGCGGCACCGCCCACCACCGACGTCTCGACGAGCGTCACGTCGGCACCGTGGGCGGCGGCGTCGGTGGCGGCCGCCGTGCCGGCCGGGCCGGCGCCGATGACGAGGAGGCGGAGGGCCGACGTGTCGGACATCATCGGGGACGGTAGCGACCGAAGACGCCGGTGAGCACCTCCGACACCTCGCCCAGGGTGGCCCGCCGCTCCAACGCCGCCTTCATCGGGTACAGGAGGTTCCCGCCGTCGCGGGCGATGCGCTCGACCTCGGCGAGGGCGTCGGTCACCGCGTTCGCGTCACGACCCCGCCGGAGGGCGCCGAGGCGCTCCGCCTGTCGCCGCTCGATCGCCGGGTCCACCGAGGTGACCGGGACGTCGTCCAGGGTGTCGGACACGAACCGGTTCACCCCGACGACCACGGAGTCACCGGCTTCGATCCGCCGGGCCTCGCGGTAGGCGGCGTCCTCGATCATCCGCTGGACCACCCCGGCCTCGATGGCGGCCACGGCCCCGCCGGCGTCGTCGACGGTGCCGATGATGCGCTCCGCCTCGGCCTCGATGGCGTCGGTGAGGGTCTCGACGTAGTAGGAGCCGGCCAGGGGATCCGCCGTGTCGGCGACCCCCGACTCGTGGGCGAGGATCTGCTGGGTGCGCAGGGCGATGGTGGCCGATCGCTCCGTGGGGAGCCCCAGGGCTTCGTCGAAGGCGTTCGTGTGGAGCGACTGGGTGCCTCCGAGCACCGCGGCGAGGGCCTGCATCGCGGTGCGGACGATGTTGTTCTCGGGCTGCTGGGCGGTGAGGGTGCTGCCGGCCGTCTGGGTGTGGAAGCGCATGACGGTCGAGCGTTCGTCCTGCGCCCCCATCCGGTCGCGCATGAGTCGGGCCCAGAGGCGCCGGGCGGCCCGGTACTTGGCGATCTCCTCGAAGAAGTGGTTGTGCCCGTTCCAGAAGAACGACAGGCGCGGCGCGAAGTCGTCGACGTCCAGGCCGGCGTCGACGGCGGCCTCCACGTAGGCGAGCCCGTTGGCGATCGTGAAGGCCAGCTCCTGGGCGGCCGTCGAGCCGGCTTCGCGGATGTGATAGCCCGAGATCGAGATGGTGTTGAAGGCCGGGAGCTCGTCCCGGCAGTAGGCGAACAGGTCGGTGACCAGCCGCATGGAGGGCCGGGGCGGGAAGACGTAGGTGCCCCGGGCCGCGTACTCCTTGAGGATGTCGTTCTGCACGGTGCCCCGGATACGGTCGGGGGCCACGCCCTGGTCCTCGGCGACGATCTGATAGAAGAGCAGCAGGATCGCCGCGGTCGCGTTGATCGTCATCGAGGTCGAGACCTCGCCGAGGGGGATGCCGGCGAAGAGCCGCTCGACGTCCTCCACGGAGTCGATCGCCACCCCGACCTTGCCGACCTCGCCGGCCGCCATGTCGTGGTCGGAGTCGTATCCCATCTGCGTCGGCAGGTCGAAGGCGACCGACAGTCCGGTCTGGCCGGCCCCGAGGAGCGAGCGAAATCGCTCATTGGTCTCCTCGGCGGTGCCGAAACCCGCGTATTGGCGCATGGTCCAGAGCCGACCCCGGTACATGGTCGGATAGGGGCCGCGCGTGAACGGGAACGACCCGGGTTCCCCGAGCGCCGCCGAGGGATCCCAGCCCTCGAGGCGGTCGGGACCGTAGACGACGTCGATGTCGATGCCGCTGGAGGTGCGGCGGGGAGTCTGCTCAGCGTGAGCCATCGTTACACTGCGTGGTCGGGCCGCCGCATCCTACCCGGGGAACCCTCCGAGCGCCCCGGACGTCTCTTCAGGTAGCACCGCATGGACATCTCGATCCACGAAGCCGAACGGCTGGAACGGCGCGGGCGCCGTTTCGTGGCCGCATCGATCCTCGCCGCGATCACGATCATCGCCGCGTCGTGGGTCGGGTTGTTCGCGTTCTTGACGTCGAACAGCGCCTTCGGCACCGTCGAGGACCTGCGCGAGGACTGGATCCCCGACGTCGACACGATGTCCCTCGACCTCCCCGACCTCTCCCGCCTCTCCGAGCTCTACACCGCCGATGGGGTGCTCCTCGGCAAGCTGACGGAGCGCAACAGCCAGCCCACCCCCCTCGACGAGATCCCGAACCTCGTCATCGGGGCCGTGCTGTCGGCCGAGGACGCCGAGTTCATGTCCCACGGGGGCATCGACTACGAGGCGATCGTCCGCGCCTTCGTGGCCGACGTCCGGGGCGGGCCGACGCAGGGTGGATCGACGATCACCCAGCAGGTCGTCAAGCAGAACTTCGTCGGGAACGAGCCCACCCTGCGACGGAAGGTGGCCGAGGCCGCCGTGGCGGTGGAACTCGAGCGGCGGTTCGCCAAGGAGCAGATCCTGGAGTTCTACCTGAACTCGGTCTTCTTCGGGAACAACGCCTACGGCGTCAAGGCCGCGGCACAGGAGTACTTCGGCAAGGACCTCGACCAGCTGACGATCGCCGAGGCGGCTGCGCTGCCGATCCCGATCCGGAACCCCTCCCTGTACGACCTGCGCCGGGACTCGGAGATCCCGGTGCGGGCCCGCGACGCGGTGGTCGACCAGATGGTGGACAACGGGTACATCACCGCCGAGGAGGGCGAGGAGGCGAAGGCCGAGCCGATCGCCACCACGTCGCCCCAGGAGGTCCAGGACCTCGCGCCCCAGGTGGTCATCGCCGCGCGCGAACAGCTGCTCAACGACCCCCGCTTCGGTCTCGGCGCGACCTTCTTCCAGCGGCGCCGGGCGTTGTTCGGATGTCCCGCCGACGACACGGAGTGTGAGGGCGGCGGCGGGCTCAGGATCTTCACGACCGTCGACTTCTCCCTCCAGGAGCAGGCGCAAGCGGTGCTCCAGGAATGGTTCCCGCCCGGGGAGGAGGGCCCGACGGGCGCCATCGCCATGGTCGACAACCGCACCGGCGCGACGGTCGTCATGGCGTCGGGTCTCGAGTTCGGCGACGACATCGAGGCCGGTCAGCGCCAGTACGACCTGGCGACGAAGGGCCGGCGGAACCCCGGTTCCAGTTTCAAGCCCTTCGGTCTCGTCGCCGCCCTCGAGACCGGCATCCCCCTCAACTCGTTCTGGGACGACTCCACACCGCAGGTCCTCGACATCGGCATCGCCGGCGCTCCCCCGTGGGAATGCGCGAACGCCGGGAACAACGAGCCGGGCATCCGCACCCTGGAGGCCGCGCTCGTGTCGTCGACGAACACGGTCTTCTGCCAGGTGGCCGTGGAGGTCGGGGCGCCGGCCATCGCCGACGTCGCCCACCGCCTGGGGATCGACTCCCCGATCAACCAGAACTCGCCGGCGATCGTCATCGGTGCCTCCGCGGTGAGCCCCCTCGAGATGGCCTCCGCCTACTCGACGATCGCCAACTACGGCCAGCGGGTCGAGAACTACCTGATCGAGCGCATCGAGGACGCCGAGGGCAACGTCATCTACCAGCACCGCGTGGAACGCCGGCCCGTGATGAACGAGGCCCTCATGGCGGCCGTCGTCAACACCCTCCAGCAGGCGGCGTGTTGTGGCACCGGCGGGCTGTCGGAGCTCGACGACGGCCGCCCGTGGGCGGGCAAGACGGGAACCCACGAGAACAACACCGACGTCTGGTTCCTCGGCATGCTCCCCCAGTACACGACCTCCGTCTGGGTCGGGTACCCCGACGAGCAGGTGCCGATGCGCCGCATCGAGATCAACGGCACCTTCCATCGCCAGGCGTTCGGCGGCACCGTCGCCGCGCCGATCTGGAAACAGTTCATGGAGATCGTGACCGAGGACCTCCCCGTCCAGGACTTCCCGCCCGACCCGAGCGGCACCGGGGTCTACTACGCCACACCGCGCGTGGACATCCCCGACGTCACCGGCACGGACTTCGAGGAGGCCCAGGAGGAGCTCTTCGGGGAGGGCCTCGACGTCGACATCAAGCTCGTGAACTCCGACGAGCCCGAGGACACGGTCGTCGCCATGAACCCCGAGGCGGGTGATCGTGTCCGTCAGGGCACCGTCATCGAGATCGAGGTGTCCAACGGCGAGACGCCCGAGACCCTCATGCCGAGCCTCCTCGGCCAGACCCGCGATCAGGTCAACGCCGTCCTCGACGGCCTGCGCACCGAGACCGAGATCGAGTTCTCCTGGGTGTTCCAGGACCGGCCGGTCACCGATCCGGAGATCGTCGGACAGGTGGCCTCGACGAACCCCGAGCCCGGGGCGACCGTCACGAAGAACACCCGCATCGTGGTGTTCCTCAACGTGCTCGACGACGGCGGCTGAGCAGGCCCTTCGTCCCGGAGCCGGTGCCCGCCGGCCCGATACGATCGGTGGCATGGACGTCGTCGACCGGGCGGTCTCGATCCTGCGATCCGCCGGACCCTTCCTCGCCTTCACCGGAGCCGGCATCTCGACCGAGTCGGGCATTCCCGATTTCCGGGGCCCCGACGGCGTCTGGACGAAGGTGGACCCCGCCGAGTTCACGATCGACCGGTACCTGACGCGCCGCGACACCCGCGTCCGATCCTGGCGGGTCCGCCGCGACTCGGGCGCCCTCGAGGCCCGACCCAATCGCGGCCACCAGGCCCTCGCCCGACTGTGGGAGGCCGACCGCCTCGTCGGCGTCGTCACACAGAACATCGACGGTCTCCACCAGGCCGCGGGCGTTCCCGCCGATGCCGTCGTCGAACTCCACGGCAACGCCCATCGGTCGGTCTGCGTCGACTGCGGACACGACCGGCCCACGGCCGAGGTCCTGGCCCTGCTCGACGACGTGGACGATCCCCGCTGCTCCGAGTGCGGGGGCATCGT
Organism: Acidimicrobiia bacterium; assembly: GCA_033722675.1. Lineage (GTDB taxonomy): Bacteria > Actinomycetota > Acidimicrobiia > Spongiisociales > UBA11373 > DATHYU01. The sequence continues at coordinate 16,742 of JAWVYO010000043.1, forward strand.
GAAGGTCGACGTCGTCTTCTTCGGAGAGATGCTCCCCCCGGGAGCGCTGGAGCGATCGTTCTCGCTGGCCTCCGACGCCGGGGCGGTCCTGGCGGTGGGCTCGACGCTCTCCGTCTTCCCCGCCGCCGGCGTGCCGCTGGAGGCGGTCAGGGCCGGCCGACCCCTCGTGATCGTGAACCAGGGTCCGACCGAACTGGACGACCTCGCCACGGTCCGCGTCGACGGCCCGGCCGGCGCGGTCCTGTCGACACTCGCCGACGCCCTGCGCTGACCGCACGGCCGCCCGGCTGACGCCGGTCGGCGCCCCGCAGCCCTCCGGCCCGCCCGGTCCCCCGCCCTCCGCGAGAACCACCGGCCGGACCACCACGTCTAGTGGTTTTTGCCCACAGAAAGTGCTCAACCACGCTTCGAGGGGTTCCGATGCGCTGAGTATGCATAATGACTACTCTCCGCATTATCCCGGAAAGGGCCGCCGACGGCGGGCCGGGTGGCGCGCCGGCGTGGTGGTCGCCGCCCTGATCGCCTCGCTGCTCCCCGCCGCCCCCGCCTTCGGAGCATCGACCACCGAGTTCACCATCACCGGTGGCGGCTTCGGCCACGGCGTCGGCATGAGCCAGTTCGGCGCCTACGGCATGGCCCGCGAGGGCTTCTCCGCCGAGGAGATCCTGACCCACTACTTCACCGGCATCGAGGTGGGCCAGGCGGACCCGACCTTCACCGAGGCGCCCATCTGGGTGAACCTCCTCGTCGAGGCTCCATCGGTGACGTTCACCGTCGAGCCGACCGGCAGTGCCGACCCCGTCCCCGCCGTGTTCACGATGGGTGACGCCTCGGTGCCCGTTCGGGCCGGCGAGTCCGTCACGGTCGAACCGACCGGCGCGGCGACCTGTCGCGTCACGGCACCCGGCGGCACGCTCGACGGCGACTGCTTCGTCGACGTCGACTGGGACGGGTGGGAGCCCGCACCGTCGAGCGCCCTGGTGATCGCCGACTGCTACCTGAGGAACTGGAACCACCCCGACGGTACGACCGTGCAGCCGTGCACGTACGCCCGGGGCACCATCCACGTCCGCCCCGACAACAACACGCCGACCCTGGCGGTGTCGGTCGAGATCGACATCGAGGACTACGTGCTCGGGATCTCCGAGATGCCCTACGCCTGGGGCGACACCGGTGGCCAGGAGGCCCTCGAGGCCCAGGCCATCGCCGCCCGGTCCTATGCCCTCGCCCGCGCCACGCGCCGCGCCGATCCCGCGGAGCGGCAGTGGTGCTGGTGCGACATCTACGACACGCCGATCGACCAGGCCTATGTCGGCTGGGGCCACGGGCGCACCTGGTGGATCGATGCGGTCCGTGACACGGCGGGGATCGTGGTGACCCACCCGTCCATCACCTGGGAGGGCCGGGCCATCCCGCTGGAGGCCTACTACTCGTCGAGCACCTTCGGCTGGACGGAGAACTCCGAGGACGGCTTCACCAACGCCTCGCCCTACCTGCGTTCCGTCGACGACCACTGGTCCCAGCTGCCCGAGGTCGGCAACCACCACGCCCGGTGGAGCAAGACCTACACGGGTGATCAGCTCGCCGCCCTGCTGCCCGGACTGTCCTCGGTGACCGATGCGGAGATCACGCGTTGCTCGGCGACCGGCGCCGCGCTGGAGGTGACCTTCTCGGGGACGGACGGCCAGAAGGCCTTCGCGACGAAGGACCTGCGCAGCCTGCTGTCGATCCGGTCGATGCAGATCATGTCGATCGGCGTCGGGGGGCCCGACCTGCCGGCGTGCGCCGGCCACGTCACCGGAGACCCCGCGCAGATCGTCGAGGGCGGCCCGGTCTCCCTGACGTCGGTCCGGTTCGACGACGACGCCGAGGACGACAGCGTCGGGGACGCCGACGGCACCATCGACCCCGGCGAGCTCGTCGAGGTCTGGACGACCCTCACCAACGACGGCGCCGACCTCCTCGAGATGATCGCCTGGGTCTCCTCGTCGGATCCCCACGTCACCGTGGCCTACAACGACGATGCCCGGTTCGGCGACGTCGCAGCGGGCGCCGCCGTCGAACACGCCGACGACTGGGACCTCCGCATCGCCGAGGACGCTCCGGCGGGCCACGTCGCCGAGCTGACGCTCACCGTCGACGCCGCCAACGGTGGGCCGTGGACGATCCCCTTCACGGTGACCGTGGACGGCGAGCCCGCCACCGACGAGCCCACGGACGAGACGCCCACCGACGAGGCACCCTCCGACGACGGGACCCCGGCCGAGGACGCACCGGCCGACGACGAGCCCACCGCCGAGGAACCCACGGACGAGACGCCCACCGACGAGGCACCCTCCGACGACGGGACCCCGGCCGAGGACGCACCGGCCGACGACGAGCCCACCGCCGAGGAACCCACG
>JAWVYO010000044.1:0-19104 GCA_033722675.1 Acidimicrobiia bacterium
CGCTCCACGGCTGGCGCGACCTCGACCGGCTCGGCGGCGGCGGCCCCCCCGAGGACGCCGACGACTCCGTCGACACCCTCGTGGCGATGCTCCTCGCGGGGATCGCCGCTCAGGCCTGAGCGAGCGCCCGGTCGAGATCCTCGAGCAGGTCGTCGACGTGCTCGATGCCCACCGAGAGGCGGACGAGGTCCGGGGGCACCTCCAGGGGAGTGCCCTCCACCGAGAGATGGGTCATCGAAGCGGGAACCTCGATCAGTGATTCGACGCCGCCGAGGCTCTCGGCGAGGACGAAGACCCCGGTGGCCGCCGCCACGCGGTTCGCCGCCTCCCTCCCGCCCTGCGGCCGGAAGGACACCATCCCGCCGAAGGACCGCATCTGGCGGGCCGCCAGGTCATGGCCGGGATGATCCGGCAGGCCCGGGTAGACGACGTCGGTGACGGCGGGGTGGTCGGCGAGGAAGCGGGCGACCGCCATGGCGTTGTCGGCGTGGCGGTCCATGCGGACGGCGAGCGTCTTCAGCCCCCGGAGGACGAGGTAGGCGTCGAGGGGGCCGGGCACCGGACCGGCGGCGTTCTGGAGGAAGCGGAGCCGTTCGTGGAGGTCGGGTGAAGCGGTCACGAGGGCACCGCCGACCACGTCGGAGTGTCCGCCGAGGTACTTGGTCGTGGAGTGGAGCACGACGTCGGCACCCAGGTCGAGGGGACGCTGGAGGTAGGGCGTGGCGAACGTGTTGTCGACCACGAGCAGGGCATCGGCGTCGTGGGCGAGGTCGGCGAGGCGGGCGATGTCGGCGACACGCAGCATGGGGTTCGTGGGCGTCTCCACCCAGACGATCGCCGTCTCCGGACGAAGGGCCGCCGCGACGGCGCCGGGGTCGGTGGGGTCCGCCACGTCGTATCCGAAGCCCTGGTCGCCGAGGACGCGGGCGACGAACCGGAAGGTGCCGCCGTACGCGTCGTTCGGCAGGAGGATGCGCCCGCCGGGCTCGAGCAGATAGCCGAGCAGTGCCGTCGCCGCCATGCCGCTGGCGGTGGCGACACACCCGCCGCCCGAGGACGGGTCGACGCCCTCCAGCGTGGCGAGCGCCGTCTGGAGGGCGGTTCGGGTGGGGTTGTCGGTGCGCGAGTACTCGTAGCCCGTGTGCTCCCCCGGGGCCGGCTGGGCGTAGGTCGTGGTCACGTGGATGGGGGTGATCACCGCGCCGGTCACCGGGTCGGGTGCCTGGCCGGCGTGGATGGCGTCGGTCTCGAACCGGCGGCCGGTCATCCGTCGAGCCCCAGCGGCCGGCCCGCGGCGTCGAGGAACCCGTGCTCGCGCATCCATGCGTCGTCGAAGATCTTCGAGAGGTAGTTCCGCCCTCCGTCGGGGAGGATGACGACCACGAGGTCGTCGGGACGCCGCTCCGCCACCCGGAGGGCCCCGACGAGGGCCATGCCGCACGACCCGCCCACGAGGAGCCCCTCCTCGGCGACCACCCGGCGGGTCATGTGGAAGGCCTCGGCATCGGTCACGACCTCGTACTCGTCGACGACGTCGGGATCGAAGGTGCCCGGCCAGAAGTCCTCGCCGACGCCCTCGGTGAGGTAGGTCGTGACGTCCTCCTCGCTCTCGGCGGTGTAGATGGATCCTTCGGGGTCCACGCCCACGACGGTCGTCTCGGGCTTGCGGTCCTTGAGGTAGCGGCCCGTGCCGGTGACGGTCCCACCGGTGCCCACGCCGACCACCAGGACGTCGACCTGCCCGTCGGTCTGGTGCCAGATCTCGGGGCCGGTCGTCTCGACGTGGGCGCGAGGGTTCGCCGGGTTGGAGTACTGGTCTGGCCGATAGTGCCCGGGCTTGGCGGCCAGCCGCTCGGCGACGGAGTAGTACGAGTCGGGATGCTCCGGCTCGACGTCGGTCGGGCAGACGACGACCTCGGCCCCGTAGGCCCGCAGGAGGTCCTGCTTCTCCTTCGACTGCTTGTCGGCCATCACGGCGACGAGGCGATACCCCTTGATGGCCGCCGCCATCGCCAGCCCCACGCCCGTGTTCCCCGAGGTGGGCTCCACGATCGTGTCGCCGGGCGACAACCAGCCCTCGCGTTCGGCCCGCTCGATCATGCCGAGACCGATCCGGTCCTTGATGGACCCGCCCGGGTTGAGGGACTCGACCTTCGCCACGAGGTTGCCCGGGGGATGGAGCCTCGACAGCCGGACGAGCGGCGTGCCGCCGATGGCGGCGACGATGTCCGGCCGGATGTCCATGGGCGGAGGGTAGGCGCGCCGCCGCCACCCCACTCCTTGTGGGGACGCCCTGCGGGCCGTAGGCTGGGACCCTACCCCACCCCGGGTGGGGTGATACCGAGCGAGGAGCCCGTACGATGAAGCCAGAGCACAAGCGCTCCGCCCTCAACCGGCTGAAGACGGTCCGGGGCCACCTGGACGCCGTGATCGCCATGGTCGAGGAGGAGCGCTACTGCCCGGACGTGATGAAGCAGGTCTCCGCGCTCGGGGGCTCCCTCGAGAAGGTGAACCGGGTCCTGCTCCAGAACCACGTCGAGACGTGCGTCCTGCACGCCGTCCACGAGGGCCGCAGCGCCGACATCGTGGACGAACTCATGGAAACCCTTCGCTACGCGCCCGGCGTCACCGGGCCCACCCAGGAGGCCATCGCCCGATGACCGAGACCACCATCTCCGTCCCCGAGATCCACTGTGACCACTGCAAGACCTCCATCGAGGGCGCCGTCGGCGCGCTCGACGGCGTGAGGTCGGCCCAGGTCGACGTGCCCAACGCGACCGTGGCCGTGGCCTTCGACGACCCGGCCTCGCTCGAGACCATCGTCTCGGCCATCGAGGACCAGGGTTACGAGGTCCCCAGCCGCTGACCCGTCCGCCCGAGGAGGACCCATGGCCGACACCCCCGAAACGATCCTGTTCGACGTCGAGGGCATGACGTGTGCGTCGTGCGCCCTCCGGATCGAGCGCGTCCTCGGGAAGCAGGAAGGGGTCGAGTCCGCCGTCGTCAACTTCGCCGGCCAGGAGGCCCGCGTCGAGATCCTCGACGGCACCGACGTCGCCGGCCTCGAGGCGGCCGTGGAGCGCCTCGGGTACCACGCCACCCGGATCAGCGAGGGCGACGACCGCGAGAGCATCGTCGAGCGCTACGACGAGGAGACCCGGTACCAGCGCCGCAACGCCGCCGGCGCCGCCGCGTTGACGATCCCGGCCTTCCTCCTCACCATGTTCGGGCCGGAGGCCACCTGGGTGACGGCGCTCGTCTGGGCGCTGGTCACCCCCGTCGAGTTCGCCTTCGGCTGGCAGTTCCACCGCACGGCGGCGATCCGGCTCCGGTCCCTCGGGGCGAACATGGACACGCTCGTCTCGATGGGCACCCTCGCCGCCTACGGCTACTCCGTCTGGGCCTTCTTCGCCGACCAGCCCGTCTTCTTCGAGACGGCGGCGTGGATCATCACCTTCATCCTCCTCGGCCGGTACTTCGAGGCCCGCTCGAAGGGCCGCGCCTCGCAGGCGATCGAACGACTCCTCGAACTCGGCGCCAAGCAGGCCCGGATCCTGCGCGACGGCGCCGAGACGACCGTGCCGGCCGACCAGGTCGTCCCCGGCGACGTCATGGTCGTGCGGCCCGGCGAGAAGGTGCCCACCGACGGCCGCATCGTCAAGGGCGGATCGTCCTTCGACGAGTCGATGCTGACCGGCGAGTCGCAGCCCGTCGACAAGGGCCCCGGGGACGAGGTCTTCGGCGCCACCATCAACCAGCAGGGGCTCGTCCACGTCGAGGCGACGAAGGTGGGCGCCGAGACCGCCCTCGCGCAGATCGTGCGCCTCGTGGAGGAGGCGCAGGCGACGAAGGCCCCCATCCAGGCCCTCGCCGATCGGATCTCGGGGATCTTCGTGCCGGTCGTCGTGCTCATCGCCGCGGCGACGTTGACGGTGTGGCTGCTCGCGAACGGCGACATCACCGACGCCATGCGCGCCGCGGTCGCCGTCCTCATCATCGCCTGCCCCTGCGCCCTCGGCCTCGCCACCCCGACGGCGATCCTCGTCGGCAGCGGGCGGGGCGCCGAGCTCGGCGTCCTGTTCAAGAACGCCGAGCTCTTCGAACGGTCACGTGACATCGACACCGTCGTCTTCGACAAGACCGGCACGCTCACACGGGGCGCCATGACCCTCGACGCCCTGGTCACCGACGAGGACGAGGCGCGGACACTGTTCCTCGTCGGCACCGTCGAGGCCGCCAGCGAGCACCCCGTGGGCAAGGCCGTCGCCCTCGGCGCCGAGGAGCGGGACGTCGTGCTGGGCGACGTCGAGGACTTCGCATCCCTCCCCGGCCTCGGCGTGCGCGGAACCGTCGACGGCACCGAAGTCACCGTCGGACGCGCCAAGCTCATGGCCGAAGCCGGCCTGTTCGTCCCCGACCGGCTCACGGTCGCCCTCGAGCGGATGGAGTCGGAGGGCAGAACGGCCTTCCTCGCCGGATGGGACGGCGAGGCCCGTGCAGCCCTGGCCGTCGCCGACACGCTCCGCCCCTCGTCGGCCGCGACCGTGCGCTCCCTCCAGGACCGCGGGCTCGAGGTGGCGATGATCACGGGCGACAATCGCCGGACGGCCGAGGCGATCGCCGCCGAGCTCGGCATCACCCGGGTGCTCGCCGAGGTCCTCCCCGGCGACAAGGCCGACGAGGTCGACCGCCTCTCGGCAGAGGGCCGTCTCGTCGCGTTCGTCGGCGACGGCGTCAACGACGCACCGGCCCTCACCACCGCCGATCTCGGGATGGCGGTGGGCACGGGCACCGACGTCGCCATCGAGGCCGGCGACGTCGTCCTCATGTCCGGCGACCCGGCCCTCGCCGACACGGCGCTGCGGCTGGCGGGCTCGACGTTTCGCACGATCCGCCAGAACCTGTTCTGGGCCTTCGCCTACAACACCGCCGCCATCCCGCTCGCAGCCGTCGGCCTCCTCAACCCGATGATCGCCGCCGCGGCGATGGCGCTGTCGAGCGTCTCCGTCGTCACGAACTCCCTCCGTCTGCGCCGGTTCGGGAAATAGCCGGGTCGCGCCCGGTACCGTCGTCGGGTCGGAAAGGTCTCCCCATGCCCACCCCCCACATCAGCGCCGAACCCGGCGACTTCGCCGAGGCGATCCTGCTCCCGGGCGATCCCCTCCGGGCGAGGTACATCGCCGAGACCTTCCTCGACGACTCCCGCGAGGTGACGGCGGTCCGCAACATGCTGGGCTTCACCGGCACCCACGAGGGCATGCCGATCTCGGTGATGGGGACCGGCATGGGGATCCCCTCGGCGTCGATCTACGCCACCGAACTGGTGAAGGACTACGGCGTCCGCCGCCTCGTCCGCGTCGGCTCCTGTGGCGGCATCGCCGACGACCTCGGGCTCCGCGACGTCGTCGTCGCCACGGGTGCGTCGACGGACTCGGGCGTGAACCGGGCCCGATACCGGGGGTGGGACTTCGCCGCCACCGCCGATTTCCACCTTGCCCGGGCGGCCGTGGACGCCGCCGAGGCCCAGGGGCACACCGTCCGCGTCGGCGTCGTCCATTCGGCGGATCTGTTCTACAACCCCGACGACGACGCGTTCGCGGTGATGGACGCGATGGGCGTCCTCGCCGTCGAGATGGAGGCCGCCGGCCTCTACGGCGTCGCCGCCGAGCACGGGGCCCGGGCACTGGCGATCCTCACGGTGTCCGACCACGTCGTCACCCACGCGTCCACCTCGTCCGACGAGCGGGAACGCACCTTCGACGCCATGGTCGAGATCGCCCTCGACGCCCTCCACCGGGACGCCGCCTAGGGCGTCTCCGCCCGGAGACTCACGCCGGTCCGTCGAGCCACCAGGTCGACAGCTCGCCCTTTCCCTTCACCTCGATCGTGCCCCGTGGCGTGCACCGGTAGGCGTCGCCGAGCAGCGCCCGGGTCGCCTCGGTGATCTGGATGCGCCCCGGCTCCCCCGTCGATTCCATGCGGCTCGCCGTGTTCACCGTGTCGCCCCACACGTCGTACTGGAACTTCCGCGTGCCGATCACGCCCGCCACCGCGGGGCCCGAGTGGATCCCGATCCGGAACCGGAACGGCGAGGCCGCGGCGTAGTCCTGCATGGCGAGGGCCATGTCGGCGAGGCACGCCGCGTGGTCGTCGCGGGGCACCGGGAGCCCCGCCGCGACCATGTAGTTGTCGCCGATCGTCCGGATCTTCTCGGCGCCGAACCGCTCGGTGAGCCCGTCGAAGTGGGTGAAGACCTCGTTGAGGCGATCGACCATCTGCTGGGCCTCCATGTCCGCCGACATCGGCGTGAACCCGACGATGTCGGCGAAGAGCACGCTGACGGAGTCGTACTGGCGCGCCGTGGTGCGGCCGTGTTCCTTCAGTTCGGCCGCGACCTCCGACGGCAGCACATTGAGGAGGAGCCGTTCGGCCCGCCGCCGCTCGAAACCGATGCGGGAGAGGAGGAACACGATGAGGGGGACCGTGACGAGGACGTTGCCGACGACGGTGCTCACGAAGTTCTGGGTCGAGAGCCCCGGATCCGGCGGGAGCCGCGACGCCCGCAGGGTCTCCTCGAAGAAGCCCAGGACGATCGCCTGGAGGACCACGACGCCGCCGACCGCGACGGCTGCCCATCGACCCACGACGAGGGCGGCGACCACGGCCAGCGTGATGCCCCACATGGCGATCCCCCCCGAGCCGGCGAACCCTCCCAGCAGCACGTGGATGACCGTGGTGGAGGCCAGGTTCCCGGTGATGGCGATGAGCGTCCCGACGCCCAGCCGGCCCGTGACCGAGTAGACCGACCATCCGACGGCGACGGAGATCGCCGAGGCGACGTAGGCCCACCAGGCGGCCTCGCCCTGGCTCAGGGCCCCCAGACCCGACAGCAGGTTCGCGACCGTCGAACCGGCGAAGGCGACGGTCGCCACGAGGGCGACGAAGCGCGGGTCTTCGATGGAGCGGAGCGGCCCCGACGTCACGGTCCGGGCGGCGAGACGGTCCAGGAACGACATACGCACGGGCGGTCAGTGAAGCAGACGGGCCCTCGTTCAGCCCGAGGGGTGGTGCTCCTGCTCCCAGGGTCGAGCCCAGGGCGTCTTCGAGAACTGGGGTGGACGCTCCCACATGAGGTCGTAGGCGCCGATGACGGCGCGCATCCCTCCGAAGAGGAGGATCGCTGCGCCGAGCTTGCCCCACTTCACGCCGAAGACGAGCCACATCGCGCCGTACCACATGGAGAGGATCCCTCCGAGGATGAGGGAGAACACGACGACGGCCTTGATGGCCTTGCGAAGACGCACGCGGCTAGCGTACGCCGACCGCCCACCTTGCACCGTGACCGACCCCGCCCTCCCCGATCTCGCCGATGCCGTCTGGCGGCCGCTGACGCCCGACGACGCCGAGGCGCTCGCCGGTCTCACGGCCCGGATCCACGCCGCCGAACGGCTGACCGATCCGGCAGGCCCCGACCTGATCCGCTGGTTCCTCGGACTGCCGTCGATCGACCTCGGCGAAGGCACCATCGGCGCCTTCGACTCGTCGGGGACCGTCCTGGCCGACGCCCAGGTGCTCGTCCGAGGCGAGGGGGAGCACCGCCGGGCGGTGCTCTTCGTACAGGCCGATCCCGCGCATCTCGAGGCCGAGGCGCCCCTCCTCGCCTGGGCGGAGACCCGGGCGCGCCGGATGCTCGGCGACGGCCCCGTCGACGGTGACCGCGCCCTCCGGGTGATCGCCGAGGAACATCGTCACCGGTGGCGGCGGGTCGTCCAGGACGCCGGGTTCGAGCCGGTCCGGTCCTTCGTCACGATGCGCCGTTCCCTCACCGGTGGGCTCCCACCGATCCCCCCGACCCCTGCGGGGATCCAGATCGTGCCCTGGTCCGACGACGTCGATCCCGCCGTCAGGCGCACCTCGAACGCCTCGTTCTCCGACCACTGGGGGGCTGCGTCGATGACCTGGGAGGAATGGCGCGCCCACTACGCCGACGACGAGGAGGGATTCCTCCCCGAGCACTCCTACGTGGCCCTCGCCGGCGGCGAGGCGGCCGCCTTCGTGCTCGGAGAGCGGGACCCCGAAGCCGACGAGCGCCACGGCCACCGGGAGTTCTGGGTCGGTCGATTGGGCACGCTCGCCGCGTGGCGACGGATGGGCCTGGGAGCGGCGCTCCTCGCGCGCGCCCTGCACTCGGCGGCGGATGCCGGATTCGACCGCGCCGCCCTGTCCGTGGACGAGTCGAGCCGCACCAACGCCACCGCCCTCTACGACCGCGCCGGCTTCGAGATCACCGACCGGGAGATCCACCACACGAAGTCGTGATCAGGCCGGCCGGTACGTGCCGATCGTCCAGAGGTTGCCGCCGGGATCGCGGACCGTGAACTCCCGGGAGCCGTAGTCCTGGTCGGTGGGCGCCATGACGATCTCCGCTCCGGCGGCGGCGGCGCGGTCGTGGAGGGCGTCGGGATCGTCGTCGACGAGGTAGGTCCAGGCCGGGCCGCCGAAGGACTCGCCGTTCGACTCCCCGAGCATCAACTCGCTCGTGCCGAATCGGAGCTGGGCGTGCGCCACGCTGCCGTCGTCGGCCTCGAAGAGGGCGGTCACCTCGAAGCCGAGACAGGCCTCGAGCCAGGCGATCGCCCCGCGGGCGCTCCGGTACCGCAGCGTCACGAAGATCGTCTGATCGCTCACCCGTCCTCCCGTCGTGCGATCGACCGGCGACCAACCTATCGTGCCCCGCCCAGGCCTGGAAAGGACCCGACCCATGGCGCACCGCATCGCCGTCGTCGCCGGCGACGGCGTCGGCCCCGAGGTGATCGAGCAGGCGCTCGCCGTCGCGGCGGCCGCCGGCGCCGATCTCGACACGGCCGCGTACGACCTCGGCGCCGACCGCTACGTGTCCACCGGCGAGGTGCTCCCCGACGCCGTGCTCGACGAGCTGGGCGACCACGACGCCATCCTCCTCGGAGCGGTCGGCGACCCCCGCGTGCCCCCCGGCGTCCTCGAACGGGGCCTGTTGCTGCGCATCCGCTTCGCCTTCGACCAGTACGTGAATCTGCGTCCGGTGCGCCTGTATCCGGGCGTGCCGACGCCGATCGCCGGCCTCACGCCGGACCGCTGCGACATGGTGATCGTCCGGGAGAACACCGAGGGGCTCTATGTGGGCGCCGGGGGGTCGATGCGGACCGGCACGCCGGCGGAGGTGGCCACCCAGGAGTCGCTCAACACGCGGTTCGGCGTCGAGCGCATCGTCCGCCACGCCGCCGCCGTCGCGGCCGAACGCTCCGGGACCCTCACCCTCGTCCACAAGACGAACGTGCTCGAGCACGCCGGCGGCCTCTGGATGCGCACGGCCACCGAGGTCGCCGCCGAGACCGGGGTGGACCTCGACTATCTCCACGTCGACGCCGCATGCCTGCATCTCGTGGAACGGCCCGAGATCTTCGACGTGGCGGTCACCGACAACCTGTTCGGCGACATCGTCACCGACCTGGGCGCCGCGGTGCAGGGCGGGATGGGGTTCGCCGCCAGCGGCAACATCGACCCCGAACGCCGCCATCCCTCCATGTTCGAGCCGGTCCACGGCTCCGCACCCGACATCGCCGGCACCGGCCGGGCCAATCCGGCGGCGGCGATCCTCTCGGTGGCGATGATGCTCCGCCACCTCGGTGACGCCGCGGCGGATCGCATCGAGCACGCCTTCGAGGTCGCGGCGCCCGGCATCGACTGGGCGGACGCCGACACCGCCGCCGTGGGGGCCGCCGTGGCCCGGGCTGCCTCCGACGACCGCTGACTACGCTCGCGGTCTCTCGACCGCAGGAGCAGCCGTGGCCACCATCTTCTACGAGTCCGACACGGATCCGTCGATCATCGCCGGGCGCAGCGTCGCCGTCATCGGCTTCGGCAGCCAGGGCCACGCCCACGCCCTGAACCTGTACGACTCGGGGGTGCCGGTGACCGTCGGACTGCGGGAGGGATCCTCGAGCCGCCGCCGCGCCGAGGAGGCCGGTCTCACCGTCACGACGCCGTCGGAGGCCGCCCGCGACGCCGACGTCGTGATGCTCCTCGTGCCCGACCAGCACATGGCGGCGCTCTACGAGGCCGAGATCGCCCCGCACCTGGAGTCCGGTGACGTGCTGCTCTTCGCCCACGGCTTCAACATCCATTTCGGAGCCGTGACACCCCCCGAGGACGTCGACGTGGCGATGGTGGCCCCCAAGGGACCCGGGCACCTGGTTCGGCGCACCTACGTGGAGGGCAGTGGCGTGCCCACCCTCGTCGCGGTCCACCAGGACGTGAGCGGCTCGGCGAAGGACGTGGCCCTCTCCTACGCCTGGGGCATCGGCGGCGCCCGGGCCGGCGTCCTCGAGACGACGTTCGAGGAGGAGACCGAGACCGACCTGTTCGGGGAGCAGGTGATCCTCTGCGGCGGCGTCTCCGAGCTCATCAAGGCCTCCTTCGAGACGCTCGTGGGCGCCGGCTACCAGCCCGAGTCGGCCTACTTCGAGACGCTCCACGAGCTGAAACTCATCGTCGACCTCCTCTACGAGGGCGGGCTGTCGTGGATGCGGTACTCGATCTCCGACACCGCCGAGTTCGGCGACTACACCCGGGGGCCGCGCATCGTGACCGACGACACCCGGGCCGAGCTCCAGCGCGTCCTCGGCGAGATCCAGGACGGCTCCTTCGCCCGGGAGTGGCTGGCCGAGTCGGCCGCCGGCGCCCCGAACCTCCTCGAGCGGCGGGCCGCCGAGCGCGACCATCAGATCGAGCGGGTGGGCGCCCGCCTCCGCACGATGATGCCCTTCCTCTCCCCGAAGACCCCGAACGGCGACTGACCCGAAACCGAAGGAGATCTCGTGTCGACCGTCACCTTCTCGACGTCGATCGAGCAGTTCGGCACCAACACCGGCATCCCGATCCCCGACGACGCGCTCGATGCACTCGGCGCAGGGCGGCGACCGGCGGTCGTCGCCGACATCGACGGCTACAGGGTCAGGGCGACGCTCGGATCGATGGGCGGCCGGGCCATGCTGTCGTTCAGCGCGGCCCACCGCGCCGCATCGGGATTCGACGGCGGGCGTGACGTGACCGTGACACTGGCGGTCGACACCGAGCCCAACACCCCCGAGATCCCTCCCGATCTGGCCTCGGAGCTGTCGGCGCATCCCGACGCCCGCGCCTTCTTCGAGGCGCTGGCCCCCAGCTACCAGCGCAACTTCGTCGAGCGGATCGAGGACGCCAAGACCGCGGAGACGCGCGCACGCCGCGTCGCCGCGACCCTCCAGAAGCTCCAGGCCGGCGAGAAGCGCTGAGGTCGGACCGGAGGCGCCCGGCCGGTCCGGTCACCGGCCGGTCAGCCCCGGGCGTGCCAGCGGCCGTCGGAGCGTTCCAGGCGAACGTCGACCCCGAAGGTGGAGGCGAGCGCCGACGCCGTGAGGGTCTCCTCGATCGGCCCGGTGGCGACCACGGTGCCGTCGGCGAGGAGCACGATGTGGTCGAAGCCGGGCGGGATCTCCTCGACGTGGTGGGTGACGAGGACGATGGCGGGGCCGTCGGGGTCGGCGGCCAGGCCCGACAGCGATGCCACGAGCCGCTCGCGGGCGCCGAGATCGAGCCCCGTCGTGGCCTCGTCGAGCAACAGGATCGCCGGGTCGGTGACGAGGCTGCGGGCGATCATGACGCGGGCCCGCTCGCCGGCCGACAGCGTGCCGAAGGAGCGGTCGGCGAGGTGGGAGGCGTCGAGGCGGGCGAGGCGGTCCCGGGCCCGATCCCAGTCGGCGGGCTCGTAGTCGTGCCACCGGCTGTCGACGAAGGCGGCGTGCTTGCCCGTGACGACGATCTCGAGCGCCGGGAGGTCGAGGTGCACGAGCTGCAGGGGCCCGGTCCCGGCGTATCCGATGAGGCGACGAAGCTCGCGGACGTCGACCCGGCCCCGCTCGCGTCCGAGGATGCGCACCGTCCCCCGGGAGGGAGCCAGGTAGGTGGAGGCCACCTGAAGCATCGTCGTCTTGCCGGCGCCGTTCGGTCCGAGGACCACCCAGTGTTCGCCGGCGTGCGCCGACCACGTGAGCTCCCGAACGAGCGGACGGCCCTCGCGGACCACGGTGACGCCCTCGAGACCGATGACCTCGTCGCCGTCGGGTACCGTCATGGCAGCAGACGGTACATCGGGGAGGCTTCGGGCATGGAGACGGCGTTCGTCCATCCGATCGCGGAGGCGGATCCCGAGCGGAAGGACCTGCTCGGCGGGAAGGGCGCCGGCCTCGCCGGAATGGCCCGTGCCGGCCTCCCGGTCCCCCCGGCGTTCGTGATCACCACGACGGCCTGCCGCGCCTACTTCGACGCCGACCGCAACCCACCGCCCGGGCTGTGGGAGGAGGTCGACGCCGCCCTCGCCAGCGTCGAGGAGCAGTCCGGCAAGTCCTTCGGCGACCCCGACAACCCGCTGCTCGTGTCCGTCCGCTCCGGCGCTCCGGTGTCGATGCCGGGGATGATGGACACGATCCTCAACCTCGGCCTCACCCGCCAGGGCGTGCCGGGCCTCGCCGAGCTCACCGGCCGTCCCCTGTTCGCGTGGGACGCCTACCGCCATTTCGTCCGCATGTACGCCGAGATCGTCTTCGGCGTGCCGCCCCAGCCCCTCGACCAGGCCACCGAGCACGCCCTGCCGGACGGCCGCACCGAGGACGTCGACCGCATCGTGGCGCTCGTCGACCGCCTGGAGCGCATCACCCAGGGGCATGCCCGCCGGCCCATCCCCGACGACCCCCGCGACCAGCTCCACCAGGCGGTGGCCGCCGTCTTCGACTCGTGGAACAACAAGCGGGCGCGGGACTACCGGCGAGCCAACGGGATCGGCGAGGACATCGGCACGGCGGTCACCGTGCAGACGATGGTCTTCGGCAACTTCGGCGAGGACTCGGGGACCGGAGTCGCCTTCACCCGCGATCCCGCCACCGGGGATCCGTCGCTGTACGGCGAGTTCCTGGTCGACGCCCAGGGCGAGGACGTCGTCGCCGGCATCCGCACGCCGCTCAGCCTGGACCACATGGCCGACGTGATGCCCGAGGCCCACGCCGCCCTCGCCGACATCGCCCGCCGCCTCGAACACCACTACGGCGACATGCAGGACATCGAGTTCACCGTCGAGAAGGGGCGCCTCTGGATGCTCCAGACCCGGCGCGCCAAGCGCTCGGCCCGCGCTGCGCTGCGGGTGGCCGTCGACCTGGTCGACGAGGGCGTCCTGGATCCCGCCGACGCCGTCCGGCGCATCACCCCCGATCGGATCGACGAGTTGCTGCACCCCGTCGTCGTGCCCGACGACGACGCGGTGCTCCTCGCCGAGGGGCTCCCCGCCTCCCCCGGCGGCGCCGCGGGCCGGGTCGTCTTCGACGCCGACGACGCCGCCGAGCAGGCCGCCGAGGGCCACAAGGTCGTCCTCGTCCGCACCGAGACGAGCCCCGACGACTTCCACGGGATGATGGCCGCCGAAGCGGTGGTCACCACCCGGGGCGGCGTGACGTCCCATGCGGCGGTCGTCGCCCGAGGCGCCGGCAAGACATGTGTCGTCGGTGCCGGCGACATTCGCATCGACTACGACCAGCAGCTGCTGCGGGTCGACGGGACCGTGGTCGCGCGCGGCGAGGAGATCACCGTCGACGGCACCACCGGCAAGGTGTTCCTCGGGGCCCTGCGCACCGATCAGCCCGATCTCGACGACTACTTCCACCGGATCATGGGCTGGGCGGACGAGTTCCGGACGCTCGGCGTCCGCGCCAACGCCGACACCCCCGAGGACGCCGCGGCCGCCCGCGAGCTCGGAGCGGCGGGGATCGGCCTGTGCCGGACCGAGCACATGTTCTTCACCGGCGACCGGATCGAGGCGATGCGCCAGGTGATCATGTCGCCCAACGCCGTCGCCCGCGCCGAGCACCTCGCCAAGCTCGAGGTCCATCAGACGGCCGACTTCGAGGGCATCTTCACGGCGATGGACGGGTTCCCGGTCACGATCCGCCTGCTCGACCCCCCGCTCCACGAGTTCCTCCCCCGTCACGAGGATCTGCTGGGCCGCATCACCGACCTGAAGCTCCGTCTCAAGGAGGCGCAGAACCTGGAGACGATGGACCGGATCATCGACGAGATCAACGAGGCCGAGACGATCCTCGAGCGCGTCGAGCGGCTGTCGGAGGTCAACCCGATGCTCGGCCATCGCGGATGCCGGCTGGGAATCGTCTTCCCCGACATCACCGAGATGCAGGCCCGGGCGATCTTCACCGCCGCGGTGCGGTGTGTCGAGCGCGGGGTCGACGTCCAGCCCGAGATCATGATCCCCCTCGTGGCCTACTCCTCGGAGTTCGCCCAGCAGGAGAAGATCGTCCGAGACACCGCATCGGGCGTCTTCGACCGCACGGGCATGGGCGTCGCCTACAAGGTCGGCACCATGATCGAGCTCCCCCGCGCCGCGCTCACCGCCGACCGCATCGCCGAGCGCGCCGAGTTCTTCTCCTTCGGCACGAACGACCTCACCCAGACGACGATCGGCCTGAGCCGCGACGACTCCTCGCGGTTCCTGCCCGGCTACGTCGATCGCGGCCTCGTGGCCGACGACCCCTTCCAGACCATCGACCTGGACGGCGTCGGCGAGCTGGTCCGGATCGGTGTCGAGAAGGGCCGCAAGGTCCGCGACGATCTCAAGATCGGGGTGTGCGGCGAGCACGGGGGCGATCCCGCTTCGATCCACTTCCTCCACGGTCTCGGCATCGACTACGTGTCGTGCTCCACGTACCGCGTCCCCGTGGCGCGCCTGGCCGCCGCCCGGGCGGTCCTGGGCGACGGCTGAGGTCTTTCGAGCTTCTTCGCCCCTCTTCACGAATCTCGTACACGGGCTCCCGATGGTGAGGGTGCACGGTCCACACCGACACGAGGAGGAACACCGTGAAGAAGCTCATCCGCACCCTGAAGACCGGGCTGGTGGCAGCCCTGGTCGGGGCCGTCGTCGTCAGCGGCGTGGCCATCGCCCAGACGGACGCCCCCAGCGACGCGATCACCGAGTCGCCCGCCTACGCCCGCATCGCCGAAGCGCTCGAGCCGCTCGTCGAGGACGGCACGATCACCGAGGCCCAGGCCGGCGCCGTCGCCGAGCACCTGGCCGAGAACGCCCCCGGTCACCGTGGCAAGCGCGGCGGCCTCCGCCATGCGGTGCAGACGGCCTCCGAGTTCCTCGGCATGGAGGTCGAGGACCTGGTGACGCAACTCCGGGACGGCTCGACGCTGGCCGAGATCGCCGGGGACCAGACCGACGAGCTCATCGACGAGCTCGTGGCGCAGGCCTCCGAGCGGCTCGATGAGGCCGTCGAGAACGGCCGGCTCACCCAGGAGGAGGCGGACGAGAAGCTCGCCGAGATCACCGAGCGCATCACCGACATGGTGAACGGCGAGGTGGACTTCGACGCCCGCCGGCGCGGTCCGCGCCGCGGCGGCCCCGGCGGCCCCGGCGGCCCCGGCGGCGGCGAAGGATTCCAGCCCCCGGCCGAAGACGCCGGGTTCCCCGGTGTGAACGTCTGATCCGCCCGCACGCGAACGACGAGGGCCGCCCTTTTCGGGGGCGGCCCTCCCGCGTGGGCACGTAGGCTCGGGGACAGCGGAGCCGAGGAGGTCCATGCACGCCATCGTCATGCGGTCCACGGGCGACCCCGACGTCTTCGAATGGGAGGAGGTCGCCGACCCGGACCCGTCCCCCGGCCGCGTCGTCGTGGACGTCGAGGTCGCCGGGGTGAACTTCATCGACACCTACCACCGCCGGGGCCTCTACCCCGTCGAGATGCCCTTCACGCCCGGCGTCGACGGTGCCGGGACCGTGGCCGCCGTCCCCGACGGGACCACGTGGCCGTCCCCCGGTGACCGGGTCGCCTGGTTCGGTCCGCCCGGCTCCTACGCCGAGCGGGCCTCCGTGCCCGTCGACCGGGTCGTCGCCGTCCCCGACGACGTCACCCTGGAAGCTGCCACCGCGGCCATGACCCAGGGGCTCACCGCCCACTACCTGGCCACCGCCACCTACCGTCTCGCCGCCGACGACACCTGCCTCGTCCACGCCGGCGCCGGCGGCGTGGGCCGACTCCTCATCCAGATGGCGAAGCGCCTGGGCGCCACCGTCTACACCACGGTCTCCACCCCGGAGAAGGCCGACGTCGCCGGGGCGGCCGGCGCCGACCACGTGATCCGCTACACCGAGGAGGACTTCGCCGAGGCGGCGCGTCGCATCGCCGGGACCGACCGCCCCTTCGACGTGGTCTACGACGGCGTCGGCAGCACCACCTTCGAGGCGGGACTGACACTGATCCGTCCCCGGGGCACGATGGCGCTCTTCGGACAGGCGAGCGGGCCCGTCGAGGCCTTCGATCCCCAGGCGCTGAACGCCAACGGCTCGCTCTTCCTCACCCGTCCGTCCCTCGGCGATCACGTGGCCACCCGTGAGGAGCTCGACGAGCGGGCTGCCGACGTCTTCGGGGGCATCGTCGACGGCTGGTTGACCGTCGAGATCGGGGCCGAGTTCCCCCTGCGCGACGCCGCCGAGGCCCATCGGGCGCTGGAGGGGCGCCGCACCACCGGGAAGGTCCTGCTGCGGCGATGATCCAGGTCGTGATCGATTGCGCGGATCCCGCCGGCCTGGCCCCCTTCTGGGCGGAGGCGCTCGGATACGTGCTCCAACCACCACCTCCCGGCTTCGACTCGTGGGAGGACTTCGCCGAGGAGATCGGTATCCCGCCGGAGCGGCGCAACGACCTCGCGGCGGTCGTCGACCCCGATGGCGACGGGCCGCGCCTCCTGTTCCAGCGAGTGCCCGAGGCGAAGACGGTGAAGAACCGGGTCCATCTCGACGTCCCCGCCGCACCCGAGCTGGAGGGTGAGCGCCGGTGGGAGGCCGCCCTCGCCCACGTCAGGCGACTCGAGGCGCTCGGTGCCACCCGGCTCGGCGAGCACATGGGCCCGGCCGGCGAGCGCTGGATCGTGTTGGCCGACCCCGAGGGCAACGAGTTCTGCGTGACATGAATCGGCTCGGCGCCTCCGCGATCGCGCTGCTGCTGATCGTCGCCGCCTGCGGGGACGACGACGCCACCCCCACGACGACGACCCCCCGGCCCCCCACCGCCACCACCGTGCCGCCCTCGACGACCACCGATCCCACGACGGCCACATCCCCGACTACGACGAACGGGGACACGACGACCACGGCGCCGGCGCCCACCACCGCTCCCACGACCTCGAGCGCTCCCGACGACCCGCGGTTCGTCGGGCCCGCCGAGATGGGCGTCGCCTTCATCGGCGGCGCCGGCTGTTTCCCCGGGTCCTTCGACCCGATCCCCGGCGAGGAGATCGCCGTCGCCCCTGGGGCGAAGGGTGCCGGGATCCCCGGCGACCCCACCTCCCTCGCCGTCGGGGCCTGCTCGGCGGTACCCGGTCAAACCGTCCGCCTCGCTCCCGGTATTTACCGGACGTCGGTGGTCCTGGGCGCCTTCGAGGGCCCGATCACCATCGCCGGAGGCGACGGCGTGGTGCTGGACGGCGACGGCATCCGGACGACCGGGATCGGGCTCGTCGAGAGCAGCGGGTTCGTGATCACCGGCATCGAGTTCCGGGGCTACGCCGACGCCGGGCTCTACACCCTGCTCGGATCGGACGTCGAGATCACCGGCAACCGGTTCGTGGACAACGGTCGCGCATCCACGCTCGCCGACAACTTCGGCGAGGGCTTCGGACTCGACGTCGTCGGCACCGAGAACGTGGTGATCCAGGGCAACGTGGCCGAGCGGAACGGTCCCTCCGAGGAGCGCATGGCCGACGCCATCCTCGGGACCGGGATCAACACGTTCGAGATGGTGGACGGTGTGATCCGAGACAACGTCAGCCGCGACAACCACGGGGGCGGGATCCTCGTCGAGGAGGGCATCGGCGTGGTCGTCGAGGGCAACGTCGTCGGTGGGAACCGGCTGGACGCCGCCGGCGACTGGTGGGACGGCGCCATCTGGGTCGACGGTGGGCGGGACGTCGTGATCCGCGGGAACACCATCACCGGCAACGCAGGCCCGGGTCTCCAGCTGAGCGACGAGGAGGACGCCTACCCCGCCCGCAGCGTCGGCTACGTCGTGGAGGGGAATGTGATCACCGACAATCTGTACGGGATCTACGTCTGGGGGTGGGGCACCTGCCCCGATCCGCCCGACGACGCGGTGGTCTTCGGCGGCAACGAGGTGTCGGGGAACACCGTGGCCGACCGCTGGTGTGAAGACTGAGCCGAAGGGGAGGGTGAGCTTTCCCCAGGCTGCCTAGCCTCGAGCGGAGAACAGGACCCGATCGGCCTCCCACATGGTCAGTTCAGGCTCGACACCGGCGGCCCGAAAGGCCTCGAGTGCCGCGGGGGTGTCGACAGATGCCAGGTACTCGTCCAGCTCGTCCCGGGACCGCCAGATGGTCAGCACCCGCCAGCGATCTGAACCTGCCTCCTTGGCGAGGGTCGTCGCAAGGATGAAGGGCGGTGGGTCCCCGTCAGGGAATGTGTCGAGCAGATCCGATACCCGCTCAGCGGGTACGACGCCTTCGACCGCGGTCACAACTGCTTTGGTCACGCCCACCTCCTGCGCACGGTCTGCGAAGTATACGGATCGGCGACGGAGCCAGCCTGACTCGACGTGCGGTGCAGCACGGCTTGGTTCCGGGATCCCGCCCTCTGGTGACACGTTCGCGCGCTGGCCGACGGGACAGAACCACGCGCCCCGAGCATCGGCACGCGGCGTCTCATCGGCTCGGCGCTCACCTGCGAGGGGATGGAGCCGTGGATCTGAGCTCTGGAGCGTCCCGATCCGATACGGAGAGTTCGGCGAACGTCACCGTCGTCGTGTTCCACGGCCGGTGAGCTCCCGGCTCGCCCCGTTGCCTTGGTCGTCTCGCGCCCGGTCGTCGGAGATCTGGACCATGTGCGAACCTGCCCGAAGCCCTATGTGCTACGGCGTCCGTCCCGATCGGCCATGCCGCCTCTCCCCTTCTTGCCGCGGCGTCCGTCCCGATCGGCCATGCCGCCTCTCCCCTTCTTGCCGCGGCGTCCGTCCC